>NZ_CP116221.1:3336433-3682867 GCF_023556315.2 Psychroserpens ponticola
GGTACTGGTAAAAATATCCCTCATTACCCCGATAATGTAAACCTAACAGTTATTGATTTTAGTAAAAACATGCTAGAAAAAGCCAAACTAAAGAACACGAATACTTCACATAATATCACCTTCCTTGAAATGGATGTGCAAAATATGGCCTTTGAGGATAACACCTTTGATACTGTGATTACAAGTTGTGTATTCTGTTCTGTTCCAAATCCTGTAAAAGGTCTAAAAGAAATTAAAAGAGTTCTAAAACCAGATGGCAAGCTCATCATGTTAGAACACGTTAGAAGTAATGGTAAAGTGTTAGGTAAACTAATGGATTGGTTCAATTTTATACCACTAAATATTATGGGTGCTAACATTAATCGTAGAACCAAACAAAATTTAACAAAAGCTGGGTTCAACGATGTTAATGTGACTGAACTATGGAAGGATATTGTAAAATACTTCTATGTAAAAAATGAAAAATTAATATAAGGAAGCTATAAAAAATAGAATTATGAGTACATACGAAAACATAATACAAAACCTTGGAGACAAAGCTGATTTTTACTTAGATCACATTTGCGAAAAAATCACAAAAGATGAGTTGCAAACGCCTAGCAAAAATAGCCTTGACAATGTATTTGCTAATAGCAACCGGAATCCACAGGTACTAAGAAGCCTTGCCCAATTGTACAATCACGGCAACCTAGCAAACACAGGCTACTTGAGTATCCTTCCTGTCGACCAAGGTATTGAGCATAGCGCAGCTTTTTCATTCTATAAAAACCCAGATTATTTTGATCCAGAAAATATTATAAAATTGGCGATAGAAGCCGGTTGTAATGGAGTGGCTTCCACCTTTGGTGTTCTTGGGCTCAACGCCCGAAAATATGCCCATAAAATTCCGTTCATCGTAAAGATTAACCACAATGAACTACTTACCTATCCCAATAAGTATGACCAAACATTATTTGGAAAAGTAAAATCTGCTTGGAATATGGGAGCCGTTGCCGTGGGTGCTACCATTTATTTTGGTTCGGAAGAAAGCAACAGGCAACTTAAAGAAATTTCCGAGGCTTTTGAAGAGGCTCACAATTTAGGTATGGCTACCATTTTATGGTGCTATACCCGAAACGAAGCTTTTAAAACCGAAAAAGAAGATTATCACGCCGCTGCCGATGTAACTGGACAGGCCAATCACTTGGGTGTTACTATTCAAGCAGATATCATTAAGCAAAAATTATCTACAAACAACTTTGGTTTCAAAGAAATAGGTTTTGGAAAATATGATGATGAAATGTATGGAACGTTGACAACAATCCATCCTATTGACCTTTGCAGGTTGCAAGTAGCTAATTGCTATATGGGGAAAATCGGATTGATTAATTCAGGAGGAGGTTCCAAGGGTAAATCTGATTTGACGGAAGCGATAACAACAGCTGTAATCAATAAAAGAGCTGGAGGTTCTGGATTGATAATGGGAAGAAAAGCATTTCAAAAACCCTTTAGCGAAGGCGTAAAAGTATTACAATCTGTTCAGGAAGTTTATCTGGATGATAAAATTAGTATTGCATAACAAAATAAAGAATGTTCGAAACAGAAGTAAAATCACTTAAGTCACTAAATCATTATCTGGTAAAACTGGTAGAAAGCCGCTTATGGCTTAAGGTTATTATTGCCTTGTTTTTAGGTGTTGGATTTGGATTGCTATTAAGTCCTCAAAATGGTTGGATTACCAAAGAAACCGCTGATGGTTTAGGTAATTGGCTAGCATTGCCTGGTGTACTCTTTCTAAAACTTGTTCAAATGATTATGATTCCATTGATCGTGGCTTCCATCATCACAGGAATCGCCAGTAATGACAAGGATAGTTTGAAAAAATTAGGTGGTGGCGTATTATTATATTTTCTGGGCACTACCATAGTTTCGGTAAGTCTCGGTGTTATACTATCACAACTTTTTAGACCTGGTCGTTTTTTGCATCAACAATCGCTATCGGAACACAACGAAATAATGACCACCTCTACGAAAGATGCCGAACTTTCATTTGGGCTAGAAAATATTCCAGATGCCATTTCAAATCTGCTTCCCGAAAACCCCTTGGCTTCTATGGTAAATGCCGATATGTTAAGTATTGTGATTTTCACAATTATTATTGGTGTGGCTGTGTTGTCACTTGATGCAGCTTTACTGCGCCCAGTAAAGATACTTTTAAGTGCCATTCAAGAAGTCTGTATGACGGTGGTGAAATGGTCTATGTTGTTAGTTCCTGTTGCTGTTTTTGGACTTATGGCACAGGTTACCTCTAGTGTTGGTTTGAGTTCTCTTTCAGGACTAGCCTACTATGTTGGGGTGGTGTTGCTCGGTCTATTGTTACTGGTGTTTTTCTATTTAGGGTTAGTTGTTCTTCTTGGAAAAACAAAACCAATGCTTTTCCTAAAAAAAATAAGAGATGTTCAACTATTGGCTTTTTCAACTACAAGTTCTGCCGCTGTGATGCCCTTATCACTACAAACAGCAGAAGAAGAACTAAAAGTAGATAAAGCCATTAGCAATTTTATCATTCCCATTGGTGCAACCGTCAATATGGATGGCACTGCGCTCTATCAAACTATAACGACTCTTTTTATAGCTCAAGCCTATGGACTGGAAATGAGTTTACTAAATATTATTGTGGTCATCGTAACCATAGTAGCTGCTTCCATTGGCACCCCAGCTATTCCTGGAGGAGGTGTGGTTATACTCGCTTCTGTTTTAGGAAGTGTTGGTATTCCAGCGGAAGGCATCATAATCATCATTGGTGTAGAAAGATTGCTTGGAATGTTTAGGACTGCTGTTAATGTAACTGGTGATTTGACTGCCTGTATGGTTTTCAATAGATTCTATGGTAAAACCCCAGTCTTGGAAAGTGAAAAAACAAATGATAAATCAAGTTCAAAACAATGACACTTCTACTCATATTCATATTGTTCATTCTTCCCATTGTAGCTATAGCCAGCTATCAGCATTACAAGATTAGTAAGCAACCAGCTTATAATGCCAAAGAAACACTGTTGAATTATGAAATAATAGGCTCTGGAGAAAACAAACTTATTTTGTTACACGGTTTAACAGGCTCATTGCATTATTGGAAACGCAATTTAGAAAGTATTACAACTACCCATAAGCTACTTTTAGTTGACCTGCTAGGTTTTGGTGATTCGCCAAAACCACAAAGTGATTATTCCCTTTCAATACAATTGCAAGCTCTTGAATTGATTCTAAACAAAGAAGAATTCAATGATGGCAAAATAATTATTGCGGGACATTCTATGGGAGCTATGATTTCATTGGCACTATTGGAAAAGCAACCAACTTGGTTCAAAGCAGGAATTTTTATAAGCACACCCGTTTATAAAGATGCAAATGAATTTAAGGAAATTATGTCATCCCATTCATTTGTAGATAGGATTTCAACAAGCAAATTCTCGAAATACATTTGTATGATTCATCCCATTTTTATGTCGAGTGCATTCAAACCTAACAACCTCACAGATGATGTTTATGAAGATGCAAAAAAGCATCATTGGCAGAGTTATTATTATTCACTTACAAAGGTCATCTTGAAAACAGATTTATATGCGATTGCAAAGAAAATTAAGGATAAAGACGTGCTTTTTATTCACGGAGAAAAAGATGACACTGCACCTATAGAGAATACCTTGAAATTATCAAAGGAATTTAAAAACCCACAAATAATTACTTCATCTGAAGGAGACCATCAGTTCTTTCTGAAAGAAGCAAAATTTGTTTGGAACACAATTCAAGATTTTACTATTTCTGAAAAAAAGTTACAAAAAACCATATCCAATGAGCACGAATAAAATTAAACATATAGGCGTATTCACATCTGGAGGCGATAGCCCTGGGATGAATGCTGCACTATATGCCATTGCCAAATCCGCTGAAGCAAAAGGCATAAAAATAAGTGGGTTTCAAAAAGGGTACGAAGGGTTGATAGATGATGATTTGATATCATTAAAATCTCACGAACTAAAGAAAATAACCCAAAAAGGCGGTACCATCCTAAAAACAGCACGGAGCAAACGTTTTCTAGAATTGGAGGGTCGTAAAAAAGCATTGCAAACTTTAAAAGCAAATAACATAGATGCTTTAATTGCCATTGGTGGTGATGGTACTTTTAAAGGTCTATTAGCTTTTTCAGAAATATGCGACATTCCGTTTATAGGCATTCCTGGCACTATAGACAACGATATTTTTGGTACTGATTACACCCTTGGTTTTGATTCGGCTGTAAACACTGCTATTGAAAATATTGATAAAATAAAAGATACTGCCGAATCTCACAACCGTGTATTTATTGTTGAAGTAATGGGAAGGGATTCAGGCTACATTGCTATTCATTCCGGGTTAATGGTAGGTGCCGATTCCATCCTTATTCCCGAGAGTGGAAAGGACTTTATTTATCTATTGGACAAGGTTAAGAATTACGATAGCGAAGATGCTTTCCTTGTCGTGGTTTCAGAAGGCGATGAATTAGGTGCCGAGCTTGTTTCATCAAAAATAAAGGAAGTCAATCCCGATGTCGATTTACGGATTACGAAGCTTGGGCACGTACAGCGAGGTGGAAACCCGTCTGCTTTAGATAGAATGTTGGGCATTAGACTTGGAGTGGCAGCTGTAAAAACACTTTTACAAGGCAAAAAAAATGTAATGGTAGGAATCTTAAATAATCAATTGCATCTAACCCCTTTTGAAGAGGTGGTCAAGCAACATCAAGTAGATAATGAATTGTATGAACTTTTAGAATTATTTGGAAAGTAAGAAATGATAGAAGCCTTTAAAAATATCAACCCATTTATCCTCGGACTGCTCATAAGTCTTGGGATTGGCCTTATTCTAGGGCTGGAACGTGAATATGATAAATTGAAGGAAGAACGAGGTTTTGCAGGTATAAGAACCTTCCCTATTGTAGCTATTATTGGTTTTATTTTAGGGAACCTTTCCATAATATATACGCCTTGGTTGGTCATTATTATTTCGGCAGCATTTCTACTGTTTTTGTCCTTGAGTCATCTTTCAATCGTTCAAAAACACGTAATGACAGGGATAACCACTAATATGGCATTATTCGCTACGTTGATTTTGGGTGTTATGGTTGCTAACCATTTGCACAAGGAAGCAGTTGCGACCGCTGTAGTTGTGGTTACGCTGTTATCATTGAAAACGACCTTCAATACATTCATTAAGAATATTACTTCTGAAGAGCTTTTTGCTTTTATTAAGTTTTCAATTATTGCGCTTCTTATTTTGCCTTTCTTACCAAATCAAGACTATGGTTCAGAAGGATTACTTAACCCTTTTGAGATTGGAGCAATTATAGTGATTGTCTCTTTTCTTAACTTCATCGGCTACTTTCTTGTGAAATATGTAGGTTCTAAACGTGGTATTCTACTCACTGCAATTTTAGGCGGATTGATTTCAAGTACCGCAGTAGCTTGGATTTATGCTTCCCGAAGTAAGGAATCGCCAGAACTTTCAAAAGAATATGCTGCGGGTATCATTATAGCTTCTGCCATAATGTTTCCCAGACTTGCGATTCTGGCCTATATTTTCAATAGTGACATACTTTCTTATTTAGTCGTTCCATTTACTCTTCTTACCCTTATCTGTTTGATAAGTGCACTGGTATTCATTAAAAAGAATACAGATGTTCCAAAGACAGATATCAATCTGGGTAATCCGCTCATTATCTGGAACGCCCTAGGGTTTGGTGGTATTTATGTGGTTATCCTATTTGCCGTTTTTTATGGAAATCAATTTTTTGGAGAAAGCGGTTTGTACTATTCAGCCCTAATTGCAGGATTAGCAGATACAGATGCGATAACTATAAGTATGACAAAATTTGCTTCCCTAGAAGAAAAACTCACCCTAGCAACCAATGTCATTATTACAGCAACCATAAGTAATATGATTGTGAAACTGGGTATTACCTATTTCAAAGGTTCCAAAAAAACAGGAAAACTGGTAATGTTAATTTTTGGAAGTGTCGTTGTCGTTGGTATAACCTATATATTAATACAATTAGGAAATTAAAAAAAAAGTAAAATGAAAACAACCATATTCAGTACACATAAGTTTGAAGAATCCTATCTGCTAAAAGCAAATAACGACAAGCACCAATTAAAACTGTTAGAAACTCGTTTGACCGAAGAAACTGCAATTCTCGCTACGGGTTCTAAAGTAGTAAGTCTATTTACAGGCGATGATGCATCGGCACCGGTTCTCGAAAAACTAAGTGCTTTTGGTGTCAAATACATAGCCTTAAGATCCGCTGGTTTCAATCACGTTGATTTAGTAAAAGCAGCTGAATTAGATATGAAGGTAGCTCGTGTTCCTGCTTATTCCCCTTACGCTATTGCAGAACATACAATGGCATTGATACTCGCACTAAACCGAAAATTGATTAAAGCCCACAACAGGGTGCGTGATCAGAATTTTTCATTGAACGGTCTTACCGGCTTCGACATTAATGGAAAAACTGTGGGCATAATAGGTACTGGGAAAATAGGTTCTGTATTGGTGAAAATACTACACGGTTTTGGTTGTAAACTACTTGTTCAAGATGTCATTGAAAATGAAAATCTAATCAATTCTTATAACGTAAGCTATACCGACTGTGAAACCATCTGCAAGCAGTCTGACATTATAAGCTTGCACGTACCATTAACGAATTCAACAAAACATTTGATTGATGCAAAGCATATTTCATTAATGAAAACTGGCGTAATGCTAATCAATACAAGTCGCGGAGCATTGGTCGATACCAAAGCTGTTATTGAAGGACTAAAGACCAAGAAAATTGGCTATTTCGGAATAGATGTGTATGAGGAGGAAGAAGGATTGTTCTTTGAAGACCATTCTGATGACATTTTGCAAGACGATGTAATTGCACGCTTAATGACTTTCAACAATGTATTGATAACCAGTCATCAGGCCTTTTTAACCGAAACAGCATTGACAAACATTGCTGAAACCACCATCTATAATATGGATTGTTTTGAAAGGCAAATAGTCTCTGGAAATGAAGTTATGATTGAATAATTAAATCAACTTATAAAACTATATAAAATGAAAAATATACTCGTACCCACCAATTTTTCCGAAAACTGTGACAAAGCTGCACAGTTAGGGATAGAAATGGCCAAGCTTTATAATTCTGAAATCCACTTTCTTCATTTAATGAAAACACCTGTCGATTGGGTCAAGTTAGATAAACTAAAGGAAAAAAGATATCCCGAAACTGTAAAGCAAATAGGTATTGCTAAAGCCAAATTGCGCGAACTAGAAAGAACGGCAGAACACGAAGGGCTTAAGTGCCGAACGTTTCTTCAATATGATGCTGGTCATACTGATATTTTAGAACATTCTGGTCATTTTCACCACGATTTCATTATTACTGGGAGTAGCGGAACCAAAGGCGTTATCAGGGAAATAACAGGTAGTAACGTAGAAGAAATTGTCCGAAAGGCAAATGCCCCAGTAATTGTGGTAAAAGATGAAGATGTAACATTCCCGTTCAAAAACATTGTATTTGTTTCAGATTTCGAGGAAGATATAAGCGAGGCTTTTAGTCAAGTAATATCTATTGCCAAAAAATGTGATGCTCGCACTCATTTATTACGAATAAATACTAAGACAGATTTTAACAGCATAAAACTTGGTTTAAATCCAATAGAACAGCTATTGAGCAAGTACCCAGAATTAAAAAACTACTCAATGGCAGTTTATAATGAACCCTCTGTAGAAACTGGCATCAATACTTTTATAAAGCAAAATCCAATAGACTTAATAGCAATGGTTACTCATGGCAAGTCTGATTTTTTAAGCTTGTTTTCCAAGAGTATTGCTGAAGGTGTCACCAATCATTCAACATTACCTGTAATGACTATACATCTTTAAAAAAAACGTATTAATATGTCTGATAGATTAAATAAAATTCGAGAAAAGTCATTCTTCAAATTACTCTTTGGAAGAACCGCTTTACCTGCGTTTACAATCTTAGGGATAGCTCTTGTTTATGTTCTATTAATGTCATTAATTGATCATAGTTCTTTTCCATTTCATATAATTATTGCAACGGCAGCATTAATAAAGACTATATTAATTACAGCCACTACCCTAAAACAACTTTCAAAACTGATAGATATTTGCCATTCAGTAAAGCAGTTACTATGGGTTTTCGGGTTGATATTATTTATTAGTATTTTTTCATTTGCAACTGATTTCACCTGTCTTTACCAATTCGATCATACGGCATTTGAAGGTATTGTTGTTCATTCAAATTCATACATATTTAATCTGTACCACTTTTTTTACTTTAGTGTAATTACGTTTTCAACAGTTGGATATGGCGATATTACCCCAGTTTCCGAAGTAGCTAGATTTGTTGTTATGCTCGAAATATTTTTAAGCTTTTTACTAATCGTTTTTGCCTTGGCAAATATCAAAAAAATACACCTTAATGAATAATATAAATATTATAAAAGCAAGTGGAGAGGAAGTCCCTTTTCAAATTGAAAAATTGATAAGTTCATTGCAAAGAGCAGGCGCTGAAAGAGTTATAATTGATCAAATAGTGGAAAATATTGAAGGCGCACTTTATAATGGAATTACTACCAAAAAAATCTATCAAATGGCTTTCAAAATGTTAAAGGGTAAATCAAGAGTGAGTGCTTCGAGATACAAGCTAAAGAAAGCAATTATGGAACTCGGACCCACCGGCTTTCCATTTGAAAAATTTGTCGGCAAAATTCTTGAACAGGAAGGCTTTCAAGCAGAAGTTGGTGTCATTGTGCAAGGACATTGTGTACAACATGAAGTAGATGTAGCGGCTTTAAAGGACAACAAACACTACATGATAGAATGTAAATATCATAGTGACCAAGGTAGAACTTGTAACGTGAAAATTCCACTTTATATACAATCCAGATTTCTGGACGTAGAGAAACAATGGGAAAAGCAACCTGGTCACCAAACGAAGTTTCATCAAGGGTGGGTATATACAAATACGAGACTCACAACCGATGCTATTCAATATGGCACGTGTATGGGATTAGGTCTGGTAAGTTGGGATTATCCAAGGGGAAATGGTCTTAAAGATAGAATAGACCAATCTGGTCTGCATCCATTAACGGCTTTAACAACACTTACAAAAGCTGAAAAAACAAAATTATTAGATAAAGGCATTGTCCTCTGTAAAGAGCTTCACGAAAGTCCCGCTTTATTAAAAAAGATAGGAATTGACAAAACAAGATTCAAAAAGATTTTAGAAGATTCAGAAGCGCTATGTAAAAGCACTTAAGAATTAATGATATAAAAGTTCAATAATCTTAAAATAATACAGATGAAAACAGAAGAATTACAAAAACAGAACAGTATAGATTTAGAACCATTTTACCAAGCATTGGAAGATGACTCAAAACTACTTGAAGAAGCCATTGAAATATTATTGGGGATGGTAAACTTTGAACCTAAATCCATAAAGAAGTTAGCGCTTCTTATCAAAGAGGACTCCCGCAACCTATATAATGAAATAGCGGAATTGAGCAAATCGAACCAAGAAAAAGGAAATACGCCTTCCTGTTGTGGCGGAAATTAGTAAATAACATATAAATGAAAAACAATAAAATAAACGTCCATTTTTTGGGAGCAGCAGGTACAGTAACTGGCTCAAAATATCTGGTGGATACAGGAGATAGAAAAATACTGATAGACTGTGGACTTTTTCAAGGATTGAAGGAATTGCGCCTTAAAAACTGGGAATATCCACCTGTAAAGGTTTCAGAAATTGATATGGTACTACTTACCCACGGCCATTTAGACCATACTGGTTATCTACCTCGATTGGTAAAACAAGGATTTAATGGACCTATCTATGGCACCAATCACACCTTGGACATCGCTAAAATCATTTTGAATGATAGTGCAAAAATACAGGAGCAAGAAGCTGAACGTGCCAATAAGGAAGGCTATTCCAAACACAGTCCGGCAGAACCACTGTACGATTTAAAGGATGTAGAAAAAACCATCCCACATTTTAAGGGCATTCCACAAGCACAATGGATTCCGTTATTTGACGGTATCAGAGCTCGTTTCCAATACAACGGACATATTTTAGGTGCTACCTACATCGAATTGGATGTAAATGGAAAACATTTTGTTTTTTCGGGAGATATTGGCAGAACCAATGATTTATTGCTTTACCCACCTCTAAAACCTAAAAAAGCTGATGTGCTTTTCATTGAATCTACTTATGGAGGAAGGTTTCATCCAGATGAAGCGGAAGCACTTCCGCAGATTGAAAAATTAGTCAACGACACCATCAATAAAGGAGGAAGCTTATTCGTTCCAAGCTTTTCAGTAGAACGTGCCCAACTGATGATGCTGATTTTTTGGAAATTACTTAAGGAAAAGAAAATTCCAAAAGTACAAATGATAATGGATAGTCCAATGGGAGCTAGTGTATTGGAATTGTTTCATCGAACAAGGGATTGGCACAGATTGGAGGACAATGAATGTGATGAAATGTGTTCACACTTCACGGTCGTAAGCAGTTATCGGGAAACAATGGAATTACGAACCGATGAGAAACCTAAAATCGTAATTGCTGGAAGTGGAATGCTTACAGGAGGACGTATGCTAAACTATCTTGAAACTCAAGCGCAAAACCCAAATAACACTTTGCTTTTTGTAGGCTATCAAGCTGAAGGAACTCGAGGTAGAAAATTATTAGAAGGCGATAAGGAATTGAAAGTGTACGGAAAAACGGTATCCTTTCAAATGGAAGTAGCCGAAATTCAAGGCCTCTCGGCACACGCAGACCACAAAGAACTCATAGATTGGATGAGCAAGATAAAAAATAAGCCAGCGCGAATTTTTATTGTGCACGGTGAAAAAGAAGGTGCAGAAGCACTTCAGAAAGACATAATGGAAACTTACGATTGGGATTCTGAAATCCCACAGCTTTATAATATCGAAAATGTATACCTTCTAAATCATATAAAAATGCACACTAAAAAAGCAAACACCAACTGGCATGTGATAACTGGTGGTCCAAGCACCGGAAAAACTACTGTAATAAATATGCTAGAAAAAAGAGGTTACAAAACGACCATTGAGCATGCAAGACACTATATAGACACAATGCGTGTAGAAGGCCAAACAGTTGAAGACTTGAGAAACAATAAAAGAAAATTTCAGTTAGGTGTATTAGATATGCAAATAGAACAAGAATCCGCCATCCAACCCAAAGATTTGATTTTTTTAGATAGAGCGATTCCAGATGCAATGGCATACTATCAATTTCTAATGCTCGATTATGATGAAAAATTACTCAACGCAGTTAAAAACACTTCATATAAAAAAATTTTCATATTAGACCGATTGCCTTTTACAAAAGACTATGCAAGAACCGAAGATGAAGACGATCAAAAAAAAATACACCAATTAATAATAGATGTTTATACTTCTTTAGGTTTTCCAATTGTTACAGTTCCAGTTTTGCCACCAACAGAACGTGTAGAATTTATTATAAATAACATATAATAACAATGACTATAATAATGACTATGTTCTTGAATTTAATTTATACAGATAATCGTATAAATAATGAAGAAAACATTTAGTATAATTAATAAACAAAATTATAAAGCATAAATTAAAGATATCATGTTAAAGCTACTATTGTTCTATTTTATTTTAGGGTGCACAAGTATAAAAGCACAAAACGAAATGTTCATTAAGCAGATTTCAGGCAGAGTTGTTGTTCGGGAAAATTTTGATAAAGAAGGTGATTTTCTTAACAAACAAACTTTTGAAGCTGGAGAAGCAATAAAGAAAGATGAATATTACGAAATTAAGGTTGTTACGGAACTGTTTGACAAGAACAAAAAATCAATCGATAAATACAAGACCACATATCGCTGTAAACCTAATGACGCGAGTATAATGGTAATGGCATTTCCTTTTTCAGATCCAAAATCAAAGGAAACCGAAATCAATACAATTTCTAAAAATTTTAAAGAGCTCTACGATTTGGAAAACTTGGAAAATATAGAACTTGAAATGAGTTTTGATTCAGGCTTATTGAATTTTTTTGGTTCAAAAAGTAGTATAAAGATTTATGACCGAAAATTAGAGAGCAACAAAAGCAATATTAATTCAAAAATCAATATTAAGGCCTATGCGTGGGGAATTCGCATCAAGCAACTCAACTATACCTTGAATGAAAAACTTAATAATGATGATTTATTGACCTTTCAAAAATTCACAGAAGAAGACAATAGTTATTTTACAATGATATATAAATAAAAGAAAATGAATAATTACGATACACTTTCAGAAGCCATAAATAATTTACAGGCAAATGGTTATACCTATGATTTCAACTTAAAACCTGAATGTTTGGAGTGTGCCTCGCTAAAAATTGAAATAAGACCAGAAGCTTTTGATGTTGATGAAACGCATCGTTTTGAAGGTATGAGCAGTACCGATGACAACAGTGTCCTTTATGCCATTTCATCAAAAAATGGGGTTAAAGGACTTCTGGTAGATGCCTATGGCGTATATGCTGAAAATATTTCGGAAGAAATGAGAAAAAAATTACGATAACACTAATAAACAAACTTATAATGGAAAATCACGAAGATCACAAAAATCACGAGAAAAAAGAAATGGATCACTCTAAAATGAACCACGGTAAAGAAGACCATTCCGAGATGGACCACTCGAAAATGGAAGATTCTAAATCGGACGACCATAGCAAAATGGACCACAGTAAAATGGATCATAGTGATGGAGCCATTCCTATGGGAATGGCAGGACATGATCATCATAAAATGATGATTGCTGACTTTAAAAAACGATTTTGGGTAACGTTAGTCCTTACTATACCCATACTGTTCTTCTCGCCAATGATTCAGGAATTCTTCGGGTATGAGTTTTTACTTCCAGGAAATCCTTATGTCCTTTTTGCGCTTTCTACCATTGTGTACTTCTATGGTGGTTGGCCTTTTCTTAAAGGTTTTGTTTCCGAAATAAAAAAAGGCGCACCTGGAATGATGACTTTAATTTCAATGGCAATAAGTGTCGCTTACTTTTATAGTTCAGCAACTGTTTTTGGTTTGCAAGGCGTTGATTTCTTCTGGGAATTGGCTACACTAATTGCAATTATGCTCATTGGGCATTGGATAGAAATGAAAAGTGTTTTGGGTGCTTCAAAGGCACTACAACTATTGGTAAGTATGATGCCTGCGGAAGCTCATCGTGTTATCGGAGATACTATTGAAGATATTGCGCTTGAAGATTTATTAAAAGATGATGTAATACTAGTAAAACCAGGGGAAAAAGTTCCAGCTGATGGAATTATTACTGAAGGCTCTAGCTATTTGAACGAATCTATGCTTACAGGAGAGTCAAAACCAGTAAAAAAAGAAACAAAAGACAAAGTGATTGGTGGTTCTGTGAATGGTAATAGCACTATAAAAGTTAAGGTAGAACATACAGGCAAAGATAGCTATCTCAATAAGGTAATCACAATGGTTGAAGAAGCTCAAAAAACCAAATCTAAAATGCAAAATCTTTCAGATAGGGCAGCAAAATGGTTGACTTATATAGCTTTAGCCATCGGTTTTGGGACACTTGCAGTTTGGTTGCTTTTGGGCTTTCCATTTGTTTATGCCTTAGAAAGAATGGTAACGGTTATGGTCATTGCTTGTCCGCATGCACTTGGTCTTGCCATTCCATTGGTCGTTGCAATTTCTACCGCAGTGTCTGCGCAAAATGGATTATTAATCCGAAATAGAACGGCCTTTGAAGAATCACGTAAAATATCGACTCTGTTATTTGACAAAACAGGAACATTAACCAAAGGAGATTTTGGTGTAACCCGAATTGAATCTGTAAATGCTGCTTATTCATCTGAAGAAATTTTACGATTTTCAAGTGCATTAGAGCAGAGCTCAGAACATCCTATTGCTGTAGGAATCATTAAAAAAGTTAAGGAAGATAAAATCACAATTCCTAGTCCAGAAAATTTTAATGCTATTACTGGTAAAGGTGTAGAAGCAAAAGTGGAAGGCAAACAAGTAAAAGTAGTAAGCCCAGGTTATTTAAGAGATGAGAAAATAACTATTCCTGAAGATGCCTACAGTGATGCTGCAGAAACTGTTGTATTTGTTTTGATTGAAGGAGAATTAGCAGGATATATTGCGCTTGCAGATGAAATTAGACCAGAATCCGAAGATGCTATAAAAGTATTTAAAAAGAATAATATTAAAGTTTTTATGGCAACTGGTGATAATGAAAAAACGGCCAAAGCTGTTAGTGACAAACTTGGATTGGATGGCTATTATGCCGAAGTGCTACCACACCAAAAAGTAGAAATTGTAAAAGAATTACAGGATAAAGGAGAATTTGTTGCGATGACTGGTGATGGTGTAAATGATGCTCCTGCATTAGCACAAGCCAATGTTGGAGTTGCTGTAGGTTCAGGTTCCGATATTGCAGCCGAAACTGCAGATATTATTTTAGTAAACAGCAACCCACAGGATATAGCCAACTTAATTTTATTTGGTAAGGCTACCTATAACAAGATGATTCAAAATCTAATTTGGGCTACAGGTTATAACGTCGTGGCTATTCCATTAGCCGCTGGGGTTTTATATTCTTCAGGCTTTGTTTTAGGACCTGCATTGGGAGCAGTATTTATGAGTTTAAGTACCATTATTGTAGCAATTAATGCGCAACTATTAAAAAGAAAAATCGGTAAAAAATAATGAATAGAAATGAAAAGCTCAACAGGATATTTTTAATCTTGTTGAGTTTATTTGTAGTAATGTTAGGGTATGGTATTTTATTACCAACGCTTCCCTACTATACAGAGAGACTAGCGCTAAAAGATAATTTAGATGCTGATTTAGTCAATTTTCACATAGGATTACTCACCAGTATTTATCCTCTATTTCAACTACTTTTCGTTGTGATTTGGGGCAAACTTTCAGACAGATATGGACGTAAACCCATCATTATTATTGGTTTGATTGGTTTTGTAATAATGCAATTACTTACAGGTCTTGCCACATCATTAACAATGCTTTATGTAGCACGCATTTTTGGAGGTATATTCACTTCTTCAGTTATTCCTGTTAGTAATGCATATTTAAGTGATATTACGTCCGCGAAACGGAGAACAAAAATAATGTCTTGGTCTGGAGTTGCGATTAGTTCGGGCGTTATATTTGGTCCTGTTATAGGAGGATTCCTATCTCAAGTACCTTTGCATTTAGAATATTCTATTGGAACACTGCACTTAAATCGATTTTCAGTACCATTTCTTTTTGCCGCACTAATTGGGTTAATAGTCTTACTTATTATATCAAAATGGTTAAAAAATACAGCACGAGTAAATAAGTTTACTAGGGGAAAAATGAGCATTCGATTTTCATTCAGTAAGTACTTCATCGTTATTTTAATAATATCTTTTGTGATGCAATTCGTCGTCACATTATTTGAAACTGTGTTTTCTATTTATGGAAAAGACGAATTGGCATTTAATAGTAACCAAGTAGGTATCGGCTTTATGCTTTGTGGTTCAGTAATGGCAATTTTACAACCTGTATTTGCCAGTTATGGTGAAAAGATTTTATCGGCTAAAAAACAAATTGCTTTGGGATTATTCATTTCAGGAATTTCACTAATCGCTTTTCCTTTTTTTAAAAATGAATTCTTCATATACGGGCTAATTATTGTCTTTGCCGCGGGTGGTGCTATGGTAACACCAAACTTGCTCTCTGCAGTCTCATTAATATCACAGGAGAATACTGGCAGAAATATTTCCATACAAAGTTCGACCAATAGTATCGGTCAGATTTTAGGTCCCGTTTTAGGAACGTGGTTAGTTGCTGGTGGTTTTTATTACCCTTTTATTATCGCTGGGTCGGTTGTTTTAGTTACTGTAGGATTTGTTTTACCTTCAATGAAATTGAATAATAAAACGTAGCGAATATCTTAGAGTGAAATGTATAATTTTTTAAAATAACCAATATAATAATAAGCATTGTGATGATTCATAAATCAACAATTGACAGAAAAGAAAAAAAGCAATTTCACGATAGCACTGATGATAATGGATATATCCAATTGCTGCATTCTGGCGAAGAGTATTTTCTTCGACTAAAAAAAATAATTCAGAATGCACAAAAAGAAATACATCTACAAACCTATATTTTTGAGGACGACGAAACAGGAAACGATATAGCAGATTGCCTGAAAGAAGCTGCCCAACGAAATGTAAAAGTGTATGTTTTATTGGATGCCTATGGCAGCGCCTCACTTTCCGATAGTTTTGTTCAGGATTTACAGCAACACGGTATTTTGATTCGTTTCTTTTCCCCTTTATTTTCCCTAAATAATTTTTATATAGGTCGACGTATGCATCATAAAGTTGTTGTAGCTGATGGAAGTATGGCATTGATTGGTGGTATTAATATTGGTAATAAATATCATGGAAACGCGAATACCGAACCCTGGCTTGATTACGCGGTACAATTATATTGTCCTGCTGCAGAAGATTTACAAAAACTATGTCACGATTATTTCTTCAAAAAAGGAAGTTCTAAGAAAATACTACCCGTTTTACATTCTGCTGGTGATGCTCGTATTGGAGTTTTACAAAATGATTGGCTGCAAGGAAAAACAGAAGTTTGTGATGCCTACACAAGAGCTATTAGTAATGCCGAAAAGGAAATAGTAATTGTAGCCTCATATTTCTTACCAGGAAGTAAATTGACAAAGGCATTGAAAAAAGCTTGCACCAAAGGAATAAAAACAAAAGTAATCTTAGCAGGTATCAGCGACGTACCATTAGTGCGCAGAGCTACAGAACATTTGTATACATCTTTACTTAGTCACAATATAAAGATATATGAGTGGAACAAATCTGTAGTACATGGCAAAGCAGCTATGGTAGATAACAAATGGTCTATTGTAGGCTCGTTTAATCTGAACAGTCTTAGCTGTTATGGAAGCATTGAGATGAATGTAGAAATTGAATCCGTCGAATTTGCTAAAAACCTTAACTTAGACTTTGAAAAGGTTATAAGCGAGTGTAGTCAAATTACATTGGAGACTCTTAGAGAAAGATCAGGGATGTTTAAAAATTTGGCCAATTGGGTTTCTTATCAAATAGTACGTACATCTATGCTTTTTCTCACCTTTCTTCCACATTTAAGATTTTTAAAAAACTACAGATTTTAAAATATTCACCAAAATTTTATATCAGTAAATATTATTTATTGAAACGGCACAACAAAGATTAATCAATTTTCTAATGTTAGTTCATTATCTTTTAACTTATAATTTAATTATTACTCAAATCACAATAATTGTGTTCCATTATAAAGAAATCAAATAACTAGTTAAATAAAATTACGATTAGTTATTGATTAATTTAGATTATAGAATTGAATATTTTAATAGAATCTGTGACTATAGATAAATGGATTCGGATACATAAAGTTCTCCTCTCCTATTTATAGGTGTTTCAAGAGAAATGATACAAATACGGAACAATTATTTTTGAAAATAAGAATAAAGCGAAAAGTCAATAAAACACTTTACATTTTCCCCAACCACTCCAACATATTAGCTTGTAATCTTATTTGGTTTTGGGCCTGGTTTAATTGCTTCAATGATTATCATAATGTTGAATTTATCTTATTGTATTACAAGTTTGAAAACCAATCTAAAATTCTTCTAAAAATTGATTTTTTAGTCTGTTTGGATTCAAAACCTTTAAAGTATTCAGTTCTTTTTCGTTCTTCAGCTTCTCGACCAGCTATGATTTCCTCTTCACTCCAATCATATGACCATTCAATAATACCATCTGTTATCCAGTAATGTGACCTACAAGGAAGTTGCCAATTACCTATTGATGGATATAAAGTTGGTTTGTTATTTGTTTCTTCAAATGACCATTCAGAAGGATCTAATGGTGTAATTATTTTATTTTTGCATCCACATGGGCATAAATGACCAGCAATACCAAATTCTTCCGAAACATATAAAAAACCATCTTTTAGCTCTTTGGGTAAAAAATGTACTTTTAATAACTTAATTTTTTCCATTTTCTCCTAAACAGTTTAGTTCATCTATATTGAATAGCATGTGATAATAAGAATTATCGTCGGCATAAAACCCTCTTAATTGTTTATATTTTATAATTGCTAAACATGCGTTTAAAGCATTAAGTTCTGATATTTGAATATTATTTTTATATACGTCATCAGGTATATCTGTCAACGGAGCCAATTTTTTTTGCATTAAGCTTCGAGCAGATTCTTTGGAAAAACTACTTACTCTTAATGTACCACTAATTGAACCCATTTCTCTATCAAGTCCCATTCCTACATCTATAAATGGAATTTCCATTTTAATTAATAACTCAAAAATTTCAGACCTTGAATCTCCTTTATCTACACAAACAAAAGCAAACGTTACACCTTCCAAATCTTTTATTGAATCACTATCTATATATTTTGAATAAATATTTACTTCTGAACGAAAATTTTCATAACGTTTTTTATAAACTTCTGATTTTAGTTTTCCAAGCTCCTCTTCTTCTAATTTCCCTGGAGAACGAAAAGCATTATGAACATGAAAACGCTTTAAATCAAAACCTTTAATTTCTTTTACAGGAGTTTTAACAAGAAAATCTAGCAAGTATGAACCTGTACCACCTAACCCAATAACTGCAATAGTATCTAATTCGAATTTATTATTTAAATCGCCTATTTCAGCTCTACTAGTTAGAGTATCTCTATATTTAAATACAGAATTACTAGATTCATCTACAACTCTAAATGTAAAAGGATTAGCTTCAAATTTTGCGATTGCAGGGCCAGAAATTATTTCAACGTAACTTTCAATTTTATCAAACCAATTTTTAAATCCTCCTCTAGGTTTATTTGAAAATGAACGTTGTACAACTAAATCATCAGAAATTAAGTTTAATTTGGTTCCACCTCCACCCAGGTTTCTTATTGGTGTCCCACCAAGTTCGTGTGGATGACTTCCACAAAAAAATATTTGATGATCTTGCATTTTAATCTGACGTTGATTAACAAAAACTAAAACAGAAACGATTGCTCCTATTTGTAACTGTCCTTTATCATCAATATATGGGATATCTCGAACCACTAAATAATTACTATCAATTGATAATGCATATCCTTTTTTAATTAGTAGCTCGAGGTCTTTATTATAATCTAGTAAAGTACTTAACATATTTTATGATTGTCCAGTATGTTTTACTTTAAAACTCATTCCATCTTTTACTTTAACAACTCCTCCAGGTGATAAAATACCTTCTGGTTTATTTCCATGTCCTCTTTTATAAGTTACTGAATAAGTTCTTTCGGGATGTTGTGGGAAATCTGGGAATGCTAATGTTACTACCGCTGTGTATGAAATATTACCTTTTTGAACTTCATGTGGTGTTCCATTAACTATAATGGTAATATTTTTGTCGTCTAATTCACAACTTATAAATTTTGCTTCATTCTTAATAGCAACTTTATGATCTCTATCATTCTTATATCCTATTTCAATTTCCCCTTTAAGTTGTTTAAGAAAATACTTTTCAGGATTTTTACCTGCCATAGTTAGAATTTCATCAGGTGTCTTAAAACATTCATCAACTTCTATTTTAATATCGTCAACATAAATATCTAATACTTTATAAGGTTTAGCTACGAATCCTTCAATACCAGGACTCTTTAAGTCTATAACTTCATCAAGTTGAACAGGTTCGAAACCTTTTTGATTAATTTTTAAGAGTAACTCGTATTCTTCAACAGGAATTAAACCTGCATTTTCTAAAATTTTTATACCGTTAATTTTAGAGTTTTCACTTTGGTATTTTTTACCATTTAATTTGTACTTTTCCATAAATAGGTTTTTTTTATTATATTTGTTACATTAATGAAATATTGTTGCATCAAAGATACGCTAATTGGCAATGTCTCACAAGTGATACACTGTCTTACTTATTAACAACTTTTAAACTTTATTAACATTTAGATGAATTCTGAACTTAATACAAGTCTTTTAGCTGGCATGCTTAAAGCAAAAAGAGGTAGTACTGGATTAAGAAATACAGCTGCCCAAATTGGAGATATTAGCTCCGCTACACTTTCAAGAATAGAACAAGGTAAACTTCCAGACGTAGAAACATTTATTAAAATTTGTAAGTGGTTAGAAGTAACTACAGAAACATTTATTATTTCAAATACAAAAACTAAAAATGTTTCTTCAAAAGATAAAATTCTTGCACATCTACGAGCAGATAGGGAACTTGACCCTGAAACAATGAAAATGCTAACGCAAGTAATAGACTTGGCTTATAATAGAATATAATTGAGTAAAAAAAGCTACTTAAAAAGGGGCTTCAAAGCCGAGGCAGAAAGAATTTCCAATAATTTTAGAAAAGACATTGGATTAGATATACATGATCATTTGTGTGCTTTTAAGTTGGCTAATTTTTTAAACATTGAAGTAATTTCTCCTGAAATTCTTGGTATTGATGATAAAGGATTAGATGTATTAATGGGTAATACAAAGAAAAGTTCTGGATGGTCAGCCTTAACAATGACAAATTCTAGTGATAAAAAGATCATCATACATAATACAAGAGCAAGTGATGCAAGACAACAAAGTGATTTAATGCATGAGTTAGCACATATAATATGTAAGCATGAAATTATTGTTCCTGATGGGATAGTCTTACCTAGTTATATGAGGTATTATGATAAATCACAAGAAGCTCAAGCTGAATACCTTGGAGCTGCTTTACAATTACCTAGAGAATGTTTGGTTTGGGCTTTAACTACTGGTAATATGTCTAAAAGAGAAATATCCACAAATTACTCTGCTAGTTTGCAAATGGTTAATTTTAGAATTAATGCAACTGGGATTAGTAAACAAGTAAAATATATTAGGACTTAAGATTGACACTACTAGAGGAATTATCAAATAAAGATTTCTTATTTGAGGCATGGAACCAATTAAAAAAAGAAAATGAAGAATCTCATGGGTTGTCAGGACCTACTATAAAAGAGTTTCAAGAAAACCTTACTACTAATATTTTTAACATTAGACACTTTCTAAAAAAAGGAAATTATAGATTTTCCCAAAATAGAGCTGCTGTTATAAAAAAAGAAAACGGAAAGTATAGACCATTACAAATACCAGAAATTCGAGATAGAGTTGTTCTTAAAGCACTTGCTATTCTTCTTGAAGAAAACCTCAAAGAATTACTTAAAGACAGTGAAGGCATAAGTTATGCTTATCAAAAAGGCAAAGGTGTAAAACAAGCTGTGCTTCAAATGAAAAGCATTTTTGATCAAGGAAAACAAATAGTACTTAAAGCTGATATTGTTAATTTTTTTGAAGAAGTTGATAAAGATTCACTTTTAAAGAGTAAAATATTTCCAAACCTTAAAGATAAAACAATAAATTTTTTAATAGTAAATGCTCTTAATCAAAAACTTGGAGGATTAAAGCGCTTGGGTAAGAAACATAAAGAATTGTTTAAAAATGCTGGAAAAGGTATTCCTCAAGGTAATCCACTTTCTCCATTGCTCTCAAATGTTTATTTGGCAGAGTTTGATCGTCATATGAAAAATGAAAACCATCCAATGGTACGATATGCAGATGATTTTATTGTTTTATTTGATGATGTCGAAAATGCTAAAGATGGATATAATCTTATTTCAGAATACTTAACTAATGAACTTGGATTAAAAATTCATGTGTTAGACGAGAAAGATATGGGGAAAACTACAATTGTAAATCCATTTAATCAAACTCTATCTTTTCTCTCAATTCGTTTTGATGGCAAAAAATTATTACCTCCACGAAATTCTATTCCATATCTAAAAAGCAAAATCGCGAAAGAAGTTAAGCAAGGAGAACTTAATGAAGATACTTTTAATTCAGTTTATACAATTATTACAAATTGGATTGCTTTATACTCGTATTTGGAAATAGATATCTATTTTGATGCGATTGATAATTATTTTATAACAACATTGAAGAAAAAATTTGGTCACGAAAATATTAAAATCACTACTTGTGAAAAATTAAAAGCTAGATATTTTAAGGAACGAAATAAAAAAAACAAAGCACCATTTTGGAAAAAAATATTGCCTTCTTTCTCAAAATCAAAAAGTATATAATTTTATATAGAATTATCATTCCACACACATTACGCTTCCCTCCTTGCGTCGTCGCATAAAAAGTGTTCCATTGGCTTTAGTAAAAGAACCTTTTGGGAATAAATTTTTTCAAGAAACTGGAGTTACAACTTTCGCTTTTACCCAAAGCTCAAGCTACATAACGCAATGACATTATAGTACAAAGTTATTTGTATAGCTGTTTGCATCAATGGTTAATTTGATAGCTATAATTATATTATGCAAAATATCAATATCTAACCTTCCCTTCCTACCCTATTTTTGAACTGTGATAAACAGCAAAAAACAGAATACTAAGACTAATATTTAGTAATATGATTTCAAAACACCTATTTGAATTCTTCAAATTTCTTTGCTTTAACTTAAATAATTTTAATATCTATCTATCCTAATTTATCTAAAACTAAATACTAAAGTTATATATTTGCTTTACATATAAAGTATAGCGTTAGCTAGTTAACTTGTATCTGAAAACCGCCAATTTTCTCAAAAGATATTCCACAAGTTTAGTAGTACTAATGCTCACGTTATGGCGTGGGCTTAGTCTATTTGTGGAATGGGTGCTTGGCGGTACCTCAGATACGATAGGCTACAGTTCCACGCTTATTGTTTTAACAAACTTCATTTTGGAACTGGGTGATTATAATATTAAATATTATGAGAAACCAAATTATCAAATTGATATTCTTATCAATTTTAACTACAACCTACTTTGGTTGTTCTTCTGATTCAAACTCAGATGATTGTGAAACTATTACCTGTCTAAATGGAGGTACATTTGTGGATTGTGAATGTGAATGTCCACTGGGTTACACAGGAAACAATTGTTCTACCCAAGTAAGACCAAGTAAAGTAATCATTACTAAAGCCATAGTTAAGGTATTTCCAAATACCGACAATGGAGAATTTTGGGATCTATCAATTCCAGATGCTGAAGATGCTTTACCTGATATTTACATCACTCTTCAAGACTCTAATTTGATTACAATCTATGATAGTCCTACATTTTATGAGAATGTGATTTCTGGTGAAGGCACTTTTTTTGAGTTTACGTTGACACCTCCAGTTGAACTTACTGTTTATGACAATCCTTTTCTAGTAAATATTTGGGATTATGACACTACTGGTGAAGATGATTTTATGACAAGCTTTGGATTTTTTGCTTATACATCAAATAACAATTTTCCTGATATAATTACTGTGGTCAGTCAATCAGATGAGATATTGGTTGACTTGGAGGTAACGTACGAGTGGTAACAAGATTAGGAAAGCTGAGTTAAACTCAGCTTTCCTTTATTGACTTTATTAATTTAGTTATTGAATAATTTAGGCATAAATAATAGTGTCAGACCTGATAAAACTAAAGATCCTAAAGATCCATATAGCAATCGAGAATCATAATTACCTTGCTCTATAGACTCATTTGCATTTAAAGTTATCATTAATCTGCTAATCTCCATGTTAGCAGTTTTCAATTCTTCATGTAAATCAAATATAGTCTTGTTCATCTCAAGCTGTTCTTTGACATAATTCCTGTTTGTCTTTTGTTCCATCTCAATACGATGCTCTGCATTTTCAAGTGACAAATTCAACTTCCTATTTTGTTTCTCGACAGTTTTTAGTTGTGACTTCAGCTCTTCTTCTTTTGGAGAAGTTTTTCCAATGTAATCGTAACTGTGCTTATAAGCATGAACAATACTGGCTAATAATTCAGATCTCGAGATTTGTTTTTCGTTTGCGATTTGTTGCAATGCCGTTTTTTCATCTGTAGTAGTTTTAAAACTCATCGTGACGTTTTTCTTTGTATCCGTAGTGTTTTCCATAGTTTACTTGATTTTATTAGTTAGGTATACCAGCTCTCTACTCTAGGTGTAACCTAGGTATACACATGGTAGATAGTTAGTATAAGTCTACTCATTTTAATACATTGTTGTTTAATTGATTAATTCCTTAATATTTCAAATATAATATTTTTATAGATAAAATATGCCTAATAACTTGTTTTTTCTTATTTTTGGAATAATTGTTTTTAATTCCATTAATAAAATGACTAAAGAAACTATAGAAGAAATTGGAAACGCTGTATTCGAACAAAGAAATATTAGTCCAACCCATTTAAGTGTCAGTTCTAAAAACATTAACAGTTGGATACGAGGGAAATTGGTGCCATTTGTCCCAGTACAACAAGCTGAAGATTCAAGCGACCAAGAAATGCCTGCTGCTTCCAATGCAAATAAGAAAAACACATCCATGCCCAAATGGATAAGACTCAATCTTGCACAGGCCGTTTGGGTATCAATCGTTAATGAGTTATACAACTTCAAAGTCCCACTAGATAAATTAGAGGAACTGGCTTATAACGTATGGCAAAAGCCTAGAGAACAAAAGTTTGCCGACAAGGTCTTTGAGCATCATATTAAAGACAATCCAAACAATCTACCTAAGCACGAAATTGATAAACTTAAAAGTCATTTAAGAAGCGAGATACTCATGGAGCACTATTTTAGAACTATTATCAACCCATTTACTGAAATTGTCAAATCGGCTTTCTATAGAAATGAGCTGCCTCATAACTTCCTATATGTTCCTGAGACAAATGAGTTCATGTTTCATTACCAGCCTCTGAATCTAACTTTAGATTTAACTAGTATCTATCTACAAAAACCGATGATTAGTATTCCTATTGTACCAATACTCTCAAAAATACTTTTACAGGAATATGACAATAAAAAGATTAAGGATCTAAATTACCTTTCTAGTATCGAAAAGCAGATTAGAGATATTGTCGTTTTTAAAAGACCTAAGGTTGTTGAGATTGCTTTACAGGAGGGAAATATCAAGACAATCGTCGTGACCGAAGAGCACAAAAGCAGAATACAACTTGCTGAATATATTCTTAAGAATAAAATCAAGAAAGGCTCGAAGCTGCTCATAGATATTAGATCCAATGACCATTATAAGATTACACTTATCAAAAAATAATTATGAAACTTTAATATAAAATGAAGCACATCGTAGAACTCAATCAGTCCCTGAAAACACAGCCTGGTTTCAATCCTAACAGAGATGGACCAGAAATTATGCTTATTCGAAGAGGCAAAACAACTATTAAACGATAACGGAACTGATTCTTATACAGATTCAGAAATAAGGGAAATCATATCCCTTTTAAACATATTCTCAAATATCATATACCTTAACCTAACACAAAATTCTTAAAAGACTATGAAAAACGTTATACTATATGGAAGGGTTTCTACTGATGAGCAAGCCGATAAAGGGTTTTCGCTAAGAGATCAAGAACAGAAATTATTAAACTATTGTTCAGTCAATAATTTGAACGTAGTCTTTATTTTCCGTGATGATCATTCAGCTAAAACTTTCAATCGTCCTGAATTCAAAAAACTGATTAATTTTATAAAAAAGAATAAATCCAAAGTTGATGGACTATTATTTACTAAGTGGGATCGGTTTTCTAGGAATACTTCCGAGTCTTATAATAAAATAAAAGACTTTAATGAACTTGGAGTAATTGTGAATGCTATTGAACAGCCTCTAGATCTATCTATTCCTGAACAAGGTCTGATGCTAGCAGTTTATCTTTCCATGCCTGAAGTTGAGAACCACAGACGTTCCTTAAATATTACTGCTGGCATGAGACGTTCTCTGAAGGAAGGGCGTTACTGTGTTTCTCCACCCAAAGGTTATAGCATGGGACGTGATGAGCAAAATAAACCAATACTCATTCCAAATGAGGATGCTAAATTCATTACAGAAGGATTTAAATTATTAAGTAAGGGATTATATAGTCAAAAAGATGTCTTAACCAAATTGCAAGTGAAAGGGCTTAAAACCAGTAAGCCTGCATTTGGGCGCATCATAAGAAATCCTTTATATAAAGGAGCAATCCGAATTAAAGCCTTTCAAGATGAACCTAAGCAAATTATAAAGGGTATACATGAGCCCTTGATTTCTGAAGCCATATTTGATAAGGTACAAGATCTTATAAATAACAACTCAAAACAGTACAGAGTTACTCACAAAAAAGTAAATATGAAGTTTCCTTTAAAAGGGTTTGTACTATGTCCCAGTTGTCTTAAACCACTTAAAGCAAGTACTTCTAAAGGTAGAACTCAATACTATTCTTATTATCACTGTTACAAACCCTGTAATACAAGGTACAAAGCTGAAGATGTTGAACTTTGGATGTATTCTTTTTTAAGCGGAATTTCCTTAAATAAAAACGCTCAAAAATTATTAGTCAAAATGATTGAAAATCGTTTTATGCAGCAAACCAAATCTAAAAAACTCAGCCCAAAGCATTATCAAGAAATTGAATCCCTTGAACTAAAACTTATTAAGTTACAAGATCTTTATTTGGATGGTGAGTTCAATTCTGATGAATATAAAAGTGCAAAAAAACGTCTTCAGAAAAGATTAAATGAGCTTAAAGAAATTGAAGGGACTTTTAAAAAATCTAAAGAAATTCTGGGTATTTACAAAAAAGGGATTGAAAAACTTGAATCTTTTGATAAACAGTTTACTCATAGCGATATAGACCGAAAAAGACAGCTGTTGGGTTCGATTTTTCCTGAAAAGTTCCAATTTGAAAATAATGAAGTTCGAACCGCAGATATCAATCCAATACTCTTAAAGATTGCCAATGTTAATAAGGTATTGAAAGGGAATAAAAAAAGGGACAAATCAAAAAAAGATGATTTGTCCCAGGATGTACAGGCGGAGAGACTCGAACTCTCACACCTCGCGGCACTAGATCCTAAGTCTAGCGTGTCTACCAATTCCACCACGCCTGCAACTTTCCAATAAATATTGGGATGCAAATATAAACAATACTTTCAATATTCAAATAACTTTAATTACTAAAAAATCATCTTCATTTTTGTATTTTTGAATGAATCTAAAAATAGATACACATGCAAAACATTCAATCGTATATAAATGACCATAAAGACAGATTTCTAAATGAATTAATAGAACTGCTTAAAATCCCTTCTGTTAGTGCAGATCCAGCGTTTAAAGACCATGTTATTAAAACAGCAGATGTCATTAAAGATAGCTTATTAAAAGCTGGTTGTGACCATGCTGAAATTTGTGAAACTGATGGTTTTCCTATTGTATATGGTGAAAAAATATTTGATGAAAATCTTCCAACAGTTCTGGTTTATGGACATTATGATGTTCAGCCTGCAGATCCATTAGAACTATGGGATTCTCCACCTTATGAACCTATCATTAAGAAAACAGACATACATCCTGAAGGTGCAATATTTGCTCGTGGTGCTTGTGATGACAAAGGACAAATGTACATGCATGTTAAGGCTATGGAGTTCATGACTAGAACGGATCAATTGCCTTGTAATGTCAAATTTATGATTGAAGGTGAAGAAGAAGTTGGTAGTGTTAACCTTTCAAAATTTGTAAAAAACAACCAAGAAAAACTAAAAAATGATGTCATTCTAATTTCAGATACTGGAATGATTGCTCAAGATGTACCTTCAATAACGACAGGTTTACGTGGTTTAAGTTATGTTGAAGTTGAAGTCACAGGACCAAATAGAGATTTACATTCTGGATTATATGGTGGAGCTGTTGCTAACCCAATCAATATTTTAACAAAAATGATTGCATCACTTCATGATGAAAATAATCACATTACTATTCCAGGTTTTTATGATAAGGTAGAAGATCTTTCCGATGAAGAAAGAGCAGAAATGGCTAAAGCACCTTTTTCTTTAGAAGGTTATAAAAATTCAATTGATATTGATGCTGTTTATGGTGAGAAAGGGTATTCAACTAACGAACGTAACTCAATAAGACCAACATTAGATGTCAATGGAATTTGGGGAGGATATATAGGCGAAGGAGCCAAAACTGTTATCGCTAGTAAGGCTTATGCAAAAATATCGATGCGATTAGTGCCTCATCAAGAATGGGAAGAGGTTACGGAACTTTTTAAATCTCATTTTGAAAAAATAGCTCCAGCTGGTGTTAGAGTTAAAGTTAAACCACATCATGGTGGACAAGGCTACGTCACTCCTATTGATAGTTTAGGCTATAAAGCGGCTTCAAAAGCATATAATGACACATTTGGTAAAACACCTATTCCGCAACGCAGTGGAGGAAGTATTCCTATTGTATCGCTGTTTGAACAAGAATTAAAGAGTAAAACTATTTTAATGGGCTTTGGGTTAAACAGTGATGCAATTCACTCTCCTAACGAACATTTTGGTGTATGGAACTATTTTAAAGGTATTGAAACCATTCCTTTATTTTATAAGTACTTTACGGAATTGAGTAAATAACTATTACTCTTTTACAATTTTATAAGTTCCTGTTTTTTCAGAAGATGATACCTTTAAGAAATAAACACCTTGAGGTAAGTTCTTCATATGTAATGAAATGGCATCGTTTGTATGGGTCTTTTGTAAAACTAATTTTCCGGACACATCAAATAAATCAAGTGCAATCGTTGCGTTGTTATCTACAATTTCAACATTTAGGGTTGTCTTTACAGGATTAGGGAATATTTTAACTTCAGAAGTTAAAAAATCATCTAGACCTAAAGTATCAAATACGATACAATCACTGACTTCTGTGCATGTACCAGACGTAATTTCAACAGCATATATTCCATCAACTGTAGGTGTATAAGATTGTGATGTCGCTCCAGAAATCGGAGAATTTGTATCACAATTAATCCATTGGTATGTTGCCGAGGATTGATCTGATGTTAGTGTCGAACCAGCATTTGTAATACTATTGTCAACATCAACTAAACCACCAACAGTTGCCATATAAGCAGTAGTTAATTTAGTTAATTCAAGAAAATAAGGTAAATCTATAGTATTAAAACGATCTCCAGATGAATGATAAAATGGTGTTTCATCATTGGTTTCCCAAGACTCACCTAACAATACGGCAGAATATCCATTCATCCAGAAGCTAGAATGATCACTTGAAAAAGTTCCAGGATTGACCACTATAACGCTCAAATCAAAAGTGTAGCTATTTAACACCGAAACAATATCGTCCTTCACATCTATAGAATTTGCAAAATTATTAACATCAATATCAAATTCGTTATCACCTGCAGTACCTGGAGCATCACTATCATAACCTATCATGTCTAAATTTAAAACTCCCAAAATATTATCGCCATTAGCAGCTGCTTGAGTTGCATAAAAAGCAGATCCATTTAAACCAATTTCTTCTTCATCCCAAAGGGCATAAACAATCGTATTATCTAGACATTGAGTAGATAGAATTCTGGCAGCTTCCAAAACTGCTGCAGTACCTGTTGCATTATCATCTGCACAATAATCTGCTACAGTATCATAATGTGCACAAATGATATAAATATCATTCGGATTAGTCTTCCCAATTTGTGTTGCTATAATATTCCTTCCATTAGTATTAAAGGATTGATCTGTAATAGTGATATTATTTAATTGTTCAAGTTTTTCAACTAAATAATCTGCAGCCAAATCATTATTAGCTTGTTGTCTATTTGTAATGGTCACGGTATTGCCATCAACAATGGTACTAACTTCTCCACTATATTCTTGAAGTATTAATGATAATACATCAATATCAACTTGATTAATAATATCTTGTACAGATTGCGAATAAGAATTAAACACACATAAAAAAAGGCATAAAATAGTAGCGTTAAAAGTCTTCATTGTGGGCAATTTTTCTTTTAAATTTCATCAAATATAGTTGATTTTAGCAAAATATATGTCGTAGAAATTTGGAATTTCATTTTTTTACTCTACATTTGTAGAACAAACTCTAAACATGTAGAAGTATGCAATTATCAAAAACGGAAGAACAACTCATGCAACATTTATGGAAACTAGATAAAGCATTCATGAAAGATTTACTTGAGGCTTATCCAGAACCAAAACCAGCAACAACTACAGTTGCAACTTTATTAAAACGCATGATTGACAAAGGTTTTGTTACATACAAACTCTATGGAAAATCTAGAGAATACTCTCCATTGGTTAAGAAAAAAGATTACTTCTCGAAACATGTTAATACATTAATCAAGACTTTTTTTGATGATAGTGCAAGTCAATTTGCATCGTTCTTTACCAAAGAAACCAATTTAACAAAAGAAGAATTAGAAGATTTAAAAGCCTTAATTGATAACGAAATTAAAAACAAGTAATCATGTTGATTTACCTTTTAAAATTTAGTGCTTGTCTTGCTATTTTCATGATCTTCTATAAATTGATCTTAGAAAAAACAAGCGCGCACATCTTTAAACGTTTTTATCTTTTGAGTACATTGATGCTTGCATTCATAATACCTTCAGTAACATTTATAGAATATATTGAGCCTATAATTTTAAACACTAAAGTATTTGTAACACCAGCTTTTGAGATTATTGAAACTCTTCCCGAAGAAACACCAACAGATTATATACCTTTCATCTTATGGAGTATTTACGGCTTAGGTGTATTTATTTTTCTTCTAAAATTCTGTATTAACTTGTACAGAATAATCTCAAGAATAAGGAATAATCCCAGATATAAATCAGCAAATTTCATCAATGTGCTTGTTAAAAATTTGAACATACCACATACATTTTTTAATTATATTTTTTTTAATAAAGACAAATTTGAAAATTGCGAAATTCCCAAAGAAGTCATCCTTCATGAACAAACACATGCCAAACAAAAACATAGTATTGATGTCCTTATTTTAGAAATTTCTCAAATTATATTTTGGTTTAATCCACTAATCTATTTTCTAAAACAAGACGTCAAACTTAATCATGAATTTCTAGCAGATCAAGCTGTGCTGCATAACGGAATTCAACCATCAACCTATCAACAATTATTATTGGCATTCTCATCAAGTGCTAATGAACCTCAATTGGCAAATGCCATCAATTATTCATCCATCAAAAAACGATTTACAGTTATGAAAACAAAAACATCAAGAACATCTGTATGGCTTAGAACTTTATTAATTCTACCTCTAATTGCATTAACACTTTATGGTTTTAGTGAAAAAGTAGAAGTTGAAAAAGAAGCACCTTTACAAGAACCTCATGTTGAAAGCTTAGATTTATATTTAAACGATGACAATGAACTTCTAAAAGACAATGAAGTCATTACATTTGAAATGATTGAAAACTATTTTAATGAAAACAATAACCTTGAAATAGCCATAAAATATAATTTAAATAATAAATCGATTAGCTCACAAACTTTGATATTAAAACTTAGAGAGATTGGCGTAAAAAAAATAACGGTTTGTTCTAGTAAAGAAATAGTTCCTAACAGTGCCAAAAAAAACAATCAAAAAGCAACTCAAGAACAAATTGATGAGTATAATAGACTCGCAAAACACTACAACAGTCAACCAAAAAACAAACGTATTATAAAAAGAAAAGACCTAGAGCGTCTTGAAACCCTTTATGGCTTAATGAGCGATGAACAAAAGAGTAACGCACTATCCTTCCCTGAATGTCCTCCTCCTCCTCCTCCTCCAACAATGGATACCATTTACACATACAAAAGACTTTCTAAACGTATTCAAACAGTTTCAGAAAACAGAAAAGCTAATCTTATATATCTAAATGATATTTATACTAAGATGAGTCCAAATCAAAAGAACAAAGTAAAGTCTCCTAAAGATGTATTAAAGCAACTTGAAGATTCTCTAAATGAAAAAGAATGGCAAAAAGTAAAAGAATATCTCAATACTCAAACCCAAAAGTCTACAGTTTCACTTTTAGAAGAAAATCAAGTCAAGACTGGATTCATTAACATTAATGGTCTGCCAAATTATTATATAACAATTAATAACGTTACAAAATACTATAACCGAAAAGGATACGAAGTCTCTATAAAAGGGCGTTTAATTAGCGAAAATCAGGTCAATGCATCAGACATTATTCCTGGTCAATATATTACTAAAGTGTATAGCGATCATAAACTTGTTGCAGAATTTAAAGACAATAAACCTAATAATCAGCAAAGTGTAGTTGACATCCCTTCTCCTCCTAAACCTATATCGCGTTTAGATCATATTATAAATATGGCAAAAAAAGATGCAACCTTTTTCTATGAAGGTAAAAATATATCTTCTGATAAAGCCATTGAACTCATTAAAAATAATGATGACCTAAACATATTCACCAAAGATATTACAACAAACAACCCTAGAGTGTTTTTGACTACAAACACAAAAGCTCCAAATGATAATTAGGATAAAGCAAAAAAGGTTTTAAAACAGAAAAAAAGCAAAGAGCTTGTTAAAGTTAACGGAAAACACCTGTTGGAGATCAATTGACGTTAAGGAAATATGATTTCAAAAAATTGAAACTAACTTTAAAAGACACTGATGTAAAGAGTTTTAAATTCAAGGTTCTAGGTAAGCCAACGCAAAGCATCTCCGGAAACACATTAAATGATATTTCAAAGGCATATATAAAAGAAATTTCTGCAGGTAGTATTGTACAGTTTTTTGATATTAAAGATTCTAAAGGTAATGTTCATCCTACAATAGCAATTAAAATCTCTGACAAACTTGTTGGCGTAAAAGGACAAGAACTTTACAAAAAAGAATTATTACGATGACACAAAGGCCTCAATACTGAGGCTTTTTCTGTTAAATAATGTAACAAATTATTGCTTTTTGCGTTCTAATAGACAATCAATCAAAATCAAATCATCATGTTAAAAAAATTCTTCATCATTTGTTCTGGCTCAGACACAGACATTCTAGACCAATGTTCTATTGGCGAACAAAACAAATTTGCTGGCATAGGTGCCACAGTATTTTTCACTGCTGTAATGGCATTTATTGCTTGTAGTTATGCGTTATTTACAGTCTTTGATAATCTTTATGCAGCAATTGGCTTTGGCTTTGTTTGGGCATTACTCATCTTTAATTTAGATCGTTTTATTGTGTCTACAATTAAAAAACGTGATAATATCATGGACGAAATCTTACAAGCCTCACCTCGCTTAATTTTAGCAGTGATTATTGCTGTTGTGATTTCGAAGCCTTTAGAATTAAAAATATTTGAAAAGGAAATCAATCAAGTGCTTTTAGAACAAAAAAACGATTTAACCTTAGCTAACAAAACTCAAATTGCGCAACAATTCACACCTAATGTTGAAGCGCTTGAAGGTCATATAAAAGCATTACAATCTCAAATTCAAACTAAAGAAACTGAAGTTAATGCGCTTTATGGCACTTATATTTCAGAAGCTGAAGGCACAGCAGGAACAAACCTTTTAGGAAAAGGTCCAGTTTATAAAGAAAAAAGAGAAAAACACGATGCTGCTTTAGCCGAATTGCAACAACTCAAATCAGATAATAAAGCAAAAATTTTAGTTGCTGAAAACCAAATAGAACAATTAAAAACAGACTACGACACTCAAGTACTAACATCACAACCAGTCATTGATGGTTTTGATGGATTAATGGCTCGCGTGAATGCTTTAGGGGAATTATCTTGGCTACCATCTTTATTTATTTTATTGTTGTTTTTGGCCATCGAAACGTCTCCAATTTTTGCAAAATTATTATCTCCAAAAGGAGAATATGATTATAAGTTAGAAGATGCAGAAACTGCAGTTAAAACGTGGGTAGAACAAAAAGTAAACGAACGCAAGGTTCTTCTGAAAACCGATCAAATACTGAATAATAAAATCTATAACGATATTGCAGAAGAAGATGAACTTTATACGTACAAGCGCAAAAAAGCAAGAGAATTAATGCAACTTCAAGCTGATGCATTTTTTAATCATCAAAAAAACGCATTATAATATTTAAGCAGCTGTTGTTGTTGTTGTTGTTTGCTTTTCTTTAGTTTTGAAATGATTAAATACCTCCTTGCATCCTAAACCAATAATTGACAAACGTTTTTGTTTTACGATTGATTCATTATGTAATTGAGCAATTGCATTTACACCATATCTATCGATACTTTTTAAATTTTCGATACTAATCGTGATTGCATCTGCTTTTTCAAAAACGTTTCTGAATTTACTTTTAAACAAATAAATGTTGTGTCTATCTAAAGCTCCTTTTACTGTAAAAAAGTTATTTAAGTTTGTAATTTCTAAGTCCATAATAATAGTATTTTGAGGTTAATTTCATTGTAAATTTTGGCGCTAAATCAATGATTTCTAACATCAATATCCAAAATTACAAACAACTTATGCTATATTTTCGACTAAATGTATAATTGGTAAGATTAGATTTATGAATGGGATTTTTTATCCGATAAAACACACGAATACAGTTCTTAAAAAGATTTAATCTGTAGTCGTTTTTTTGATATAATTGTTAATTCTATCCTCTAAAATTGAAAGAGTAACTGTTCCTTGATTTAAAACCACATCGTGAAACTCTCTAATATCAAACTTAGGACCTAATGTCATTTCTGCCTTTTTTCGAAGCTCTCTAATTTTAAGTTCACCAATTTTATAAGATAATGCTTGTCCTGGCCATGAAATATAACGATCAGTTTCAGTATTAATTTCATGAATTGATAATGCTGTGTTTGAAGCCATATAATCTACAACCTGTTTACGTGTCCATCCTTTAGCATGAATGCCTGTATCAACCACTAATCTGCAAGCTCTCCACATTTCATACGTAAGCTTACCAAACTGTTCATAAGGTGTCGTGTACATTCCCATTTCTTCTGCTAAAAACTCACAATATAAACCCCAACCTTCACCATAAGCAGACAGATACATGTTTTTTCTAAATCTAGGAATACTATCACCTAACTCATTATTTAAACTCCCTTGTAAATGATGTCCAGGAACAGCTTCATGAACTGTTAAAGAAGGCATTGTATATAAGGTTCTACTTGGTAAATTATAAGTATTTACCCAATAGTAGCCAGGATCTGTACTTTCTTTAGATGTGCCAATATAGCGACCTGTTGTATATTTTGGCGCAATAGCATCAGGAACAGGAGCAACTCCATAAGGTTTACGAGGTAATGTTTTAAAAAAACGAGGTAATTGTGCATCTGCACGTTTTGCCATATCACGAGCAATCATTAATAATTGTTCAGGCGTTTCAGCATAAAATTGTTTATCTGTTCTTAGAAAATGGAAAAAATCTTCAAAGCTACCTTTAAAATCTAAATCACTAATAATCGTTTCCATTTCAGCTTTTATACGAGCGACTTCTTTAAGTCCAATGTGATGAATATCATCCGCAGAATATTGTGTGCTTGTGGTATAATAATTAATTCTATTTTGATAATAAGCGTTTCCATTTGGTGTTTCTGAAACTCCTAGAGTTGTTCTTGTCTTCGGAAAATATTCTGTTTCAAAGAATGTTTTAATGCGACTAAATTGAGGTGTAACACTAGTTTCAATAGCTTTTTTTGCAGCAGTTAAAACAGAATCTTTCTGAATTTCAGTCAGTTCATTAGGAAGGTTTTTAAATGGCGAATAGTAAAAACTATCTTTAAAATTAGCGACGATATGTGTATCATAAGTCGATTCATAACCTTCAAAAATAACTCTTGGCTGAGACACACCTTTTTTTAAACCTTCACGTAAATGCACTAAGTTTTGATTCACAAACTCAGGAATTGCATTTAGTTTTTTTAGGTATTCTCGAACTTGCCAATAATTGGTTAATGGTCTAACTTCATACGTTAAATTCGTATGAAATCCTGAATCAGACAATAACGGATTCAAATACCCTTCAAACTCATAATAATCAATTTGATCCTGTAACACAAAATTTAAAAGTGTTAACGAAATTTGTTCCGTTTCAGTTAACGTTTTAGATTCAATTTTAGAAAGTTCATCCAACGTTGTTTGGGCAAATTCAGCTTCAGATTTGTAATAAGCTTTCGAATAATCACCTAAAGGATATTCATTTCTGTCATACCCTTTGTGATCTTGATAATTGTCAATTATAGCTTGTAATGCTTCCGAAGACGACTCTTTTTCTGAGGCTTCTTGAAATGAAAACAAACTAAAAAAAGCAATAATTATTAAAGGTTTAAAATTCGACATAAGTTTAGTTTTTATTTAAACGTTCTTGATGCTTTTTAAGGTCAACAGGTTTGTAGACAATAGTTGTCGAAACCGGATATTTTTCCAACAAATGTTCAGGACGAACAGGACGTTTTTCAAAATCTCCTCCACAATTTGGACAGACTTGCTCTAAAACCGAATCTACACAATCCTTACAAAATGTACATTCAAATGTACAAATCATAGCCTCCTTAGAATCGAAAGACAATGCTTTGTTACAGTTTTCACAGGTTGGTCTTACCTCAAGCATGGCATTATATTTTCTTCACGAAATCGGTTATAATAACGGTTAGTGTAGGACCAACTTTACCTTCAATATACTTTTCGTTTTCGTGGTCTAATCTAATGTTTCTAACTGCAGTTCCTTGCTTTGCAACCAAACTAGATCCTTTCACTTTTAAATCTTTAATAAGCACTACCGAATCTCCTACTTGTAGCACAACACCATTTACATCTCTATGAATTAGTTGCTCTGGATCTGCTTCACCTTCTCCTGTCGCTTTAGCAAACTCTAAAACCTCGTCTTCCATATACATCATATCTAACAAATCTTGAGGCCAACCTTCACTTCTCAATCTAGATAACATCCTCCAAGCAGTAACTTGAACAGCTTGATGTTCGCTCCACATACTATCATTTAAGCATCTCCAATGGTTTGCATCTGTTGTTTCTGGATCTTCAATCTGACTCGTACAGGTTTTACATGCTAATATTGACCTATTCAAACTCACTTCTTTTACAGGTGCAAGTGTATAAACTGCTAAATGCTCATTATTACCACATAATTCACATTTACTTTCTGCTCTCTTATTTAATTCTCTTTCTAAACTCATTGTTATATTTTATAATTCAAAAGTACAGTTATTATTTTAAGGTTTCTCTCATTTTTTTAGTCATGCCTTTAACAACCATATCGTAGGAATGATCAATTAGTTCACAAATAAATTTCGGTTGTAATTCGCTAGTATGAATGTACACACTATTCCATTGTAGTTTATGCATGTGATAGCCTGGTTTTACACTTTCATATTCTGCTCTTAGTTCTTGAGCATATTCTGGGTCACATTTTAAGTTGATAAATCCTTTACCATTTTCCCAACGTTTTAATGAGGCTAATGCAAACATTTTTCCTAAGACTTTAAATACCAACGTATCTTGGTCAAAAGGAAAATGTTCTGTTACTGCTTTTTTTTTCATGCAGTAGTTTCTGTAGTCTTCAATATTCATTCTTCTTATTATTATGGATTCTGCATCAAATGTGGAATGATAAAAATTCATTTCAAAATGCGTTCCATTACTTTTTCTGGATGTCGCAATTCACTATATCCAAATTGGCTATATAGTTTATGTGCATCTGATGTTTTTAACATCCAAACTTTACACGATTGCAACAATGGTTCTTCATTTACCGCTTTCATTAACTGTTTGGAATATCCTTTTCCTCTATGCTCTGGAAGAATAAACACATCCATTAAGTAGGCAAAAACCACATAATCTGTGGCAATACGTGCAAATCCAATTTGCATATTTTCTAAAAAGACTCCAAAACATAAACAATGGTCAATTGATGTTTTAACTTCATCTATTGTTCGACCTTTTGCCCAATAGGTTTCAGTCAAAAACTCATGAATTAAATTAACATCTAAACGCGATTTATCTTTTGAGATTTCAATCACTCTTGAAGGTTTTTAGGTGTTTTATCTTCTATCTTTAAAGCTGAATAATCCAGTTTCCAACCAATGGTCTCAACAATGGTTTCAATAAGTAACACCGAATCTAACGCTTCTTTTTTAGCAATTTCGTACAAACCACTTTCTGGAACTTTATTCATGATATGAAGCTTAGCCTCATTGTGTAATTCGGTTAAATCTGAAGCTTCAAATTTATTAAACATGCCATCAGACTTATCGTAATAATTTAAATCGGTTTCAATAGATAATACTTCAGGCTGTGGAAAATGAAAAAGCTTAACTGTTTTAGTTTTTATATCAGACTCTAACTGAATCTTAGACAAATCAAAACCTACATGTGCTTTTGCATTGATGACTACTAATGCTTTTTTACGACTAGTTACTAGTTTCAAAAAACGTTCTTTTACGTCTTCGTAATGATAAATCTCAGCAAAATCGCCTTCAACAGTAATAAATTTACAAACTTTCTTAATCTTATCTAGCAAGATCACAGATTGGGAATTGGTTCGTTTTTTTAAACTGAATTGTTTAATCAAAGTAACAATACCTAAGGTTACTAAGATGCTTATTATAATTATAAAAAATGTTTCCATATGTAATTTTTCTGTCATAATAGACTTCTCGACTGCGCTCGAAGTGACAGAGTTATTTGATTTATTCTAATACTTTAAATAAAATAGGCTTACTTGGTGTGGCATCATTTTCAAATGGAGCGATTTGCAAATTCAATAGATACTCACCATCATCTACATTATTTGGAACGTATATAAACTCGGTTATCGTACAATCCTTCCGAAGCTTTCCATTATAATTCCAAAAGGCTTTATGTGCTTTGAGTTCGCCTTCATCTTCTTCTTTATCAACACTTGGCAAATCAATTAACAAATGTTTGATGCCTTTACTCACCAAATACTGAACGGCATCTTCATGTAAATATGTCCAATTGGTTTTAGAATATTGCTTAGACAATTTATCTTTCATGTTTGGCATTGTTCTTATTACAATCGCATCACGTTTTTTATTACCTAAAGCAAACTGCAATTGTGTTTTAGAAATTACTGTGTCTTCACCTTCTTGTTCAGGAGCAACAGTAACAACTTCTGCTAAAAAGAAAAACTGTTTTAAGTTTTTGTTTACCGAATGAAATTCTTTTGTAATATGACCTACACATTCGGTATGTGTACCATGTGCATGCGGATTAAACTGAATGTTATTAAAATTGACAAATGCACCTTCAGAAACTTTCCCTATCCAACCATCTAATTCAACGGGTTCTATTTTTGGCTCATCAATATACCATGCGTTCACATTAGATTTTGAAGCTCTCATTGGAATTGAAATATCCAACGGTTTTGATAAATCTATTTGTAATTTTCTAGAATTGTATTGTATTGTTGTAATCAAGATTCATTAAGTTTAAACAGTTCTGAAGCAATTCCATCACAGAGAAATTGTCCCTTTTTCGTAACTTTCAAATGTCCATCATCAATATACAATAAATGTTGGTGTATAAAAATTTTGGATTGTTCAATTAAGTAATCCTTAAAAACTATGCCAAAGTCATTTTCTACTTTATGAAATGAAATTCCCCAAATCGTACGCAAACCTGTCATTACATATTCGTTGTATTGATCTATAATGGTTAAAGTCTCTGTTTCTATTGGAAGTATTTTACTTTGAATAGCCTTAATGTATTTTGAATTATTACGCACATTCCAACCACGTTCTTTTCCGTTAAACGAATGCGCTGAAGGCCCAATGCCTATATAAGATTTCCCTTGCCAATAGGCTGAATTATTTTTACTGAAGTAACCGTCTTTTCCGAAGTTAGACAATTCATAATGCACAAAACCTGAAGCTTCCAAAATATCTTTTAACATATGAAATTGCTCATGTGCTTGATTATCATCTACATTCTCAATGAGTCCTTTTTTTATAAAACTAGCCAATGCCGTTTTTGGCTCAACAGTAAGTGCATAACTTGAAATATGCGGAATGTTATAGGACAATGCCGTTTCTATATTTTGTTTCCAATGGTCATTACTCAAACCTGGAATTCCATAAATTAAATCAACTGAAATATTATCGAAGTATTGTGTCGCTTCTTCTAAACAACTTTTTGCTTCTTCAGCATTATGAGCACGATTCATGAGCTTTAAATCCGACTCGAAAAAAGATTGGATTCCTATTGATAAGCGGTTGATTCCAATGCTTCTATAGTCTTCAAAAACAGTTCTCGACTGCGCTCGAACAGACAAATTCTGATTTGATTGCGCTTTTATTAAATCATCAGGATTGGCTTCGAGTGTAATTTCAGGATTTGAAACCACGTCATAAGCACTATATACCGCATCGATTAAGAACTGAAGCTCTTTAATTGTTAATACACTTGGTGTTCCACCACCAAAATAAATAGTTTGAACTGTCGTGTTTTTAAATTCTTCTTTTCTAAATTGAATTTCATTAGCCAAAGCAACAACCATTTCATCTCGTTTCTTCAAACTTGTTGAAAAATGAAAATCACAATAGTGACACGCTTGTTTGCAAAATGGTATGTGAATGTAAATGCCTGACATTAATTTTAATATTTGCTAAAAAATAAATCTTTCAAATTCATAAAAATAAATTCCGCATCAAGTGCGGAATAACAAACCAACGGTTAAACGAATAAACAGTTAAACAATTTTTCTACTTTTTCACACGATCTTCATTCTGCTTTACAAAACTTGCCCAACCAGAATAACTTTTACCAACTTCAATACGACCTTCATTATAAAAATGACAAACTGCTGCAGCCAAACCATCCATAGAATCTAAATTTTTAGGCAAGGTTTTTAAACCTAACATACTTTGAAGCATTTTGGCCACTTGCTCTTTGCTGGCATTTCCGTTTCCTGTAATTGCCATTTTAATTTTTTTAGGCGCATACTCTGTAATTGGAACTTCGCGAGATAAACCAGCTGCCATTGCAACACCTTGTGCTCTTCCTAATTTTAACATACTTTGAACGTTCTTACCAAAGAAAGGTGCTTCAATTGCAATTTCATCAGGATGATGTGTGTCAATCAATTCAATAGTGCGTTCAAAAATGAGTTTTAGCTTGAGGTAATGATCACTATATTTTTTCAAATCTAGTTCATTAAGTTGCAGGAATGTCATTTTCTTTCCTTCCACTTTTATGAGTCCGAAACCCATAATTGTTGTACCTGGATCAATACCTAATATGATTTTTTCTTTAGCCATTAATTAGCAATATTGACATCCACTTAATGAGAATGTGATTCCGAAGGTAATGGTCATCAAATTGCCATTAAATGAACCAAAGCCTTCTGTTATTGGATCAAAATCACTTCCTAATCCAAGAATATACGACACATCAGTATATAAAGACATGCGTTTACTCATGGCGTAATGAATTTCAAGACCAGCCATTACATTTAAAAATGACGTCTTATTATTTGCAAAATCACCTAAAGGCTTTACAATACTATAACCTGGTCCTGCATGAGTTACTAAACCAATTCGTTCTGGCAAAAACGTAATTGTAGGATCATAGACAAACTGCACATTTATTCTAGTGTAATTTATTTTAAATTCTGGTGATTCGCCATCACTTGAAAATCTATTAAACCCAAAATCGAGTTTTGCTCCAAATTGTGGTTTAAACATGCGTTGGAATCCTGCATTAATTGTCGGAAAATTCATTGCCTTTGATTCAAATCCTTCAACAAAACCTGATTGAGATGGACTATTTAAACCTAAAGCAATTTGAGCTTTCCATTTGTTGGAATCTCTTTGAGCATATGAAAACATTGTAATCAATAAGGTTACAGCTACTATTTTATGCTTTTGAATTTTAAAAATCGAAGTCATGTTATTATAATGGTTTATTTTTACTTGAGAAACTTACATTAAGTGCTATGCATTTAGGAAGCCTTCCTTACAAAACTAAACAATTCTTTCTTTTACTTATTAAATTAAGTATTGTTGTTGGTGCATTTTATTTTATTTACAAAAAACTCATTGAACACGAAGAACTAGATTTTCATGTTTTTCTTCAATTTTTGAAAGAAAACAACATTTTTTCAACCAAAACCACACTTTTCTTACTATTTCTAACCCTTTTTAATTGGTTTTTAGAAATCTTAAAATGGAAAATCCTAGTTACAACAATAGAAAAAATAAGTTTTAAAAATGCACTTGAACAAAGTTTAGGATCCTTAACAGCTTCATTATTTACACCAAATCGAATCGGTGAATATGGTGCCAAAGCTATTTACTATCCGTCAGGAAAAAGAAAAAAAATTGTGTTACTTAACTTTTTAGGCAATATGATGCAAATGAGTACTACTATTATATTTGGCAGTATTGGTTTATATCTTTTAAATTCTAAATATGAACTAGATATTAATTATTTAAAAGTCTCTCGGTTTTTAGTCGTAATAATTGTTATTGCACTCTTTACTGCTTTTGGACTTAAACAAAATAACTTTAAAATTAAAGGAGTTTCTATAGAACGTTTGATAGCGTTTTTTAAAAGCATTTCTGCTAAAACAAAAATCTTAGGTCTCGTTTTATCTATTGTTAGGTATCTTGTATTTTCCTTTCAATTTTATTATTTACTAACTATTTTTGGAGTGAATGTGAGTTATTATAATGCTATGATTGTGATTACTTCAATGTATGTTTTAGCTTCGGTAATTCCTTCCGTTTTTATTTTTGATGTGGTTATAAAAAGTAGCGTCGCAGTATATTTATTTACTATTGTTGGCGTAAACGATTTTACGACACTTTGTATAATAACTTTAATGTGGCTACTTAATTTTGTTTTGCCTAGTTTGTTTGGAAGTTACTACGTACTAAATTTTAATTTATCAAAAGACACTAACCTGTAATGTTAATCATCACTATCGTTATCATCATTTTATATCTGCTTCTAATTGGCTGCTTTACTATTGGATTTGATAAAGTAAAATCAATGCCTCTAGAGGATATAAAACCTAAAATTGACTTTAGTATTGTTATTCCGTTTAGGAATGAAGCTGAAAATTTACCAGATTTATTAAATTCTATTTTAGAATTGAAATACGTAAAACACAAATTTGAAATTTTATTTATTGATGACGATTCTGAAGATGAATCGGTAAAACTCATCAGAAGCAAACTTAGCAACACTAAGATCGATTTCACGATACTTACAAATGATGGTAAATCAAATTCTCCAAAAAAGGATGCCATTACAAAAGCCATTTCTAAATCTAAATTTGAATGGATTATTACTACAGATGCCGATTGTAAATTACCCAAATATTGGTTAGATGCTTTTGATTGTTGTATTCAAAAAAATGACACAAAATTTATTATCGCTCCAGTCACTTATGATCAAGTGACTTCATTCTTAAAACGTTTTCAGTTGCTTGATTTTTTAAGCCTTCAAGGCATTGGTATTGGTGGTTTTGGAATACATAAACCCATTTTATGTAATGGAGCAAACCTAGCATATACAAAAACACTTTTTTTAGAATTGGATGGTTTTAATGGCAATTCTCACATTTCGAGTGGTGATGACATCTTCTTATTGCAGAAAATAATAGGAAAAAATTCAAAGCAAATTCATTATTTAAAAAGTGAAAGTGCTATAGTGCAAACTGCACCTCAACCCAACTTTAAAAGTTTAGTTTCACAACGCGTAAGATGGGCTGCAAAAACGTCAAGTTATAATAGTCTTTTTGGAAAACTTACAGGACTGATTGCTTTTTTAATGAATGGCTTTTTGGTGTGTTCTCCACTATTAGTTCTTGCCAATTTCATATCATTAAAAACTCTGCTATATACATTTATAATTAAGTTTAGTATTGATTTTCTATTGCTATTCAAAACAAGTCGGTTTTTTAATCAGGAATCGCACTTGACCTCTTTCTTTTTCTCTAGTTTCATATACCCATTCTTTTCAGTTTACATCGTTTTCCTATCGGTTTTTAAAGGTTATAAATGGAAAGATCGAGCATATTCCAAATAGTGCTTTGTCATTTATTTTTGTTAGTTTTACAGGAATAACAATACCATGTCCTGATGAAAAAAATAATCTGTATTTTAAGCTTTATTCTTAGTGTCTCATTTCTTCAAGCACAAGAGAGTTATACAATAAATGGTGAAACTTTAGAATTAAAAACTGAAGTTGATGGTAAATTAGATTTACTTTGGAATATCATAGATAGTAAATATCGCTATTTCGTAAGAACAGAAGACAATACCATAACTGAGCTCACTAACACTAAAACAGACCGTAAATTCCAAGAAGAATATAAGACCTTACTTAATGACTTGACAGGAAACTCCATGTCTACAAAACGTCTTAATCTCACATTGTTTAGTTTAAAAGAATTTATAGACAACTATAATATTTCTGTAGATAGCAACTATGAATCTAATGTGAGTAGAAGTAAATTTCAATTTAGACTTGGTGTTTTTGGAGGTATGACTAATAGTCCGTTTGTGACCAATCCGAATAATGAAAAAACGCCCTTATTTGGTGCAGAGCTTGAAATTTTAGAGACGGAACGTATTTCTAGACATGCTATTTTTATGCAACTAAAACATGTGACTGAACAAGATGACATTAAATATTCAACTACAGAATTATCATTAGGCTATCGTTTTAGAGTTATTAATAAAGAAGCGTTTAGTTTATATGGAAATATGAAATTTGCAACACTTAATTTTTCAAATGCCACAATTGTAACAGATAAAGGTGGTACCATTACTACTGAAAAATCAAACGAAACAGCTTTTGATGTGCCTTTTATTTTTGGAGTTGGAGCAGATATTAATGTTAGTAAAAATAGTTTCATCACCTTAGCTTATAATGAACTCTTTGCATTGCTTTTAGATAATCAAGGTAATTTTTCAACAGACTTTTCTATAGGATACAAGTTTAAATTATAATGCGCTTATCTAATTACAAAACCAACAATCCAGTATTTTCAGAATACTTTTGGGAAGACCAGAATGATTCAAATAAGAAAATGACTGTATCTGGTATTTTGATTAAATCAATAGTATGTATTATCGTTATAGCTGCTATCACCTCTTATATCTGGAAACTTAATGAAGAAGGTATGTCTGTAAAATGGCTTACCATTGGTGGCATGTTGGCTTCAGTAATTATAAGTGTAATCATTTCAGTTAGACATCATTGGGCTCCTTTTTTAGTACCTCTTTATACTATTGCTAAAGGTGTTTTTCTTGGTGGATTTTCAGCTTTTGCTCATAAAAACTTTCCTGAATTACCATACCAAGCAATTGGTGTTACTATTGTGACATTATTTGTGATGCTCCTATTATATCAAACAAGAATTATTGTAGTTACAAAAAAACTAAGAAGTGTCATTATTACATCTGCTGTAAGTATAATGGTTGTATATATAATCTCATTGATACTAAGTTTTTTTGGTATCAAGTCTTACATTTGGGGAACTTCTTGGTTTGCTATTGTCTTTAATTGTATTGCTGCAATGGTTGCTTCTTTTGCGCTTCTTTTAGACTTTGATTACATTGAGCGTTATAAAAACAAGGCGCCTAAGTATAAAGAATGGTTTGCAACTTGGGGACTTTTAGCAACACTCATTTGGCTCTATGTAGAGATCTTAAGATTAATGCAAAAATTAGCTATTCGATTTTAATAATAACAGGCAAACTAAATTGAGTAGTCACTTGTTGGCTACGCTTTATTGCAGGAAATATTTTAGGTAATGAATCTAAACTTTGACGTAATAAACTATCTAATTGTGGAATTTGCTGCTTTGTCAATGTACTACTCTCAATAGAATTAATTGAAAACTCACCTTTATTATCAATTGTAATTTTTAGTTGAACCGTATCTTCAATAGATTCTAAAACAACAATGTGATATTGCGACAAATTGGTATTTAAAATATCTCTTAGCGTATTTTCAAAACACTGTTTTTTATTAGCCTTTCCTATGGTCGAATCACAAGACGAAAACGTTGGATATTCATCGACATCATTCCATGTAAATAGTTCCATTTCATTTTCTAATAATTCTTCAGAATACACTTTTTTCTTCTCGAAAAATTCACAAGACATTACATTGATAAGTAATAAGAAAATGAATATGCGTTTCATGTGTGTATAACTGAACGCGAAAAGTACAATTTTTTTAGATATTATATGTATTTACTCCTTTACCTTAAGAAATTTTTCTTGTTCTAATTCTGCTAAACGAAGCTTAACAAAGCTCAAAAATGTTGCTTTAGGGTAACTATCAATAAAATCTTGATAGGCTTTAATTTTTGAATCAATATCAGCATAGTAATGATCTTTAGTCGTCACAATAAAAAATGCAGAAGAGATGTTTTCTGGATTTTCTTTTAAAGACACTTTGAAGGCTTCGATGGCTTCTTTATAACGTTGTTGTCTGTTGAGTACAATTCCAAGTTTTTGGTATTCATGATCCAAAGGAACATCCTTAAGTTTTATAGCTCTTAACATGTACTTTTCTGCATTATCAAAATCATTAAGTCGCTCATAATAAGTGCCTATAACAAAAAGGGAATTAGAATCATATGGATTATAATTTAATACTAATTTACGCTGTGCAATCGCTTGTTCATATTCTGAAAACTCAGCATAAAGGATGCTTAATTTTTCATGTATAAATTCTGAAGACTCACCTAAGTCAATCAGTTTTTGAAACCAAACTTTAGCATCCTTATAATAATCTTGATAATAATAGTTCTGTGCTTTTAAACTGATCAATTCAACATTGTTTTCATAAGTCTCTAAGCCTTTATCTATATAACGATGTGAAATTTCATGCTTGCGCTTTATTAAAAAATACTTCGCTATTTTGAAGATGGCTTTTTGGTGAGTGTCATTTAAATCATAAGCAGTTCTAAATCGATTTATAGCTGTAGAATCATTTATTTTTTCTAAAGCCAAACCCATTTCGTAATGGTAATTTGGGTTGCGATAATCAATATTCATCAATTCATTAAAGACTTCAATAGACGCTTCGAATTGTTTTGTTTTTGATAAGAGTTTTGCATATTCATATTTGGTTAAAGCATCATCAGGATAAGATTCAATATTTAGTTTATAAAAATGAAGCGCTTGGTCGTAATTACCTAAAGCTACATACGATTTTGCTATTTTATCATAAACCTCATCTTGATTAGTATACGATTGATATGCTGATATGGCCTTGCTATAATTTCCATTAAGATATAAACTATCTGCAACAGTTAAAACCGAAGATTGCGCTTCGGTTTTAAACATGATAATTACAAGTAATAGAGTTAGTACTATTCTCATTAATGTGTTTTTTAATGTACTTGAAAAACTATAGGTAAGCTATAAGGAACAATAATCAATTTACCATCATGCCTTCCAGGAATAAACTGTGGTAATCGTTTCATTACGCGTTTAGCTTCTTCTTCTAATTTTGGGTGTGGTGCTCTCGCTCTAACATCAGTTACATTACCTTCTTTGTCAATTTTAAAAACAACAGAAACACGTTGTAAGCCTTTTATATTTAATTGTTTCGCTAAGTCTGTATTAAAATTTTTATTAACAAAAGAGGATACTTTATCACTTGTACACGATTTGCGTTCCTTTTCTGAACTTAAGTCTTGACATGAAGAAAAAACAGGCGTTTGATCGACAATAGCATAAGGAATTTCGGTTAGTACTAAATCTTCACCTTTTGTTTCTTGTTCTATAATTTCTTCAACCACTTCTTCATCAGATAAGTTAGAATCTCCATTAACTTGAAATAAAATTGGCAAACTATAAGGTACAGTAACGTCTATCCCTTTTTGTTTTCCAGGTTTAAACTGAGGTAATAAATTTATAACACGTCTGGCCTCAACTTCTAATTTTGGATGAGGTGCTCTAGCTTTTACATCAATAACTTCTCCTTGAGTATCAATTTTAAAAATCACTGAAATGCGTTGTTTTCCAATTAAACCTAACTCCTTAGCTAAATCAACATTGAAATTTTCACTAACATGAATCGCAATGTTTTTACTCATACAAGCTTTACGCTCTTCATTAGTGGTAAGATCTTGACATGTCACCATTATTGGCACTTGATCTACAACAGCAAAAGGCACTTCAATAGATTCTTCAATTTCTTCAACTTTAATTTCTTCAGTAATGTTAGAATTACTTTTATAATCATCAATAACTAATTTAGAACCTCCAACAATCGAAGACACAACTAACTTATTGAAATATACATCTCTTTCCATCATGTCTAATTTATGTTTCATTTTCTGCTTTTCATCCTCTGTCATGTTTCCTAAATCATTCACTAGCAATCGTAATACACCATTTCTACTATTATTTTCCCAGATATCCTTTGCTTCATCTGTTTGTTTCCAGGCTACATATTTATCATAGGTTCGATTAAATTTAGAATTTAATGATTCATAGGACTCAATATCTTCTTGAGTAAGGTTATTATTCTCAACCTTGCTTTCCTTTGAGGTATTATAGATATATTGAAAATAAGTAACCTTTTTATAATAATTTGTTTTAGTCTCAATATAATTACCAAGATCCTTCATGAAAAAATCGTTTATCTCCATAAATGACTTACCATTCTTTTTCATCTCAACAATTTGGTTATAATATTTCTGTCTAAGCTCCTTATCGCTTAATTCAGAATCTTCAATTTGCATAGTTTCATCAATAACTTCTAACTTTTCTTGAGCATAAGAAGATGTGTATATAAGCATTGTACATACTAATGGAAGTAGCAAAGCATATTTTAAAATATGAATCTGTTTTGATTTTGTTTTACTTAACATAAGGATTCGTTTTTTGATTAATGAGTGTTTGAAAAATGGATTTACAAATGAAAACTGTTGTGTTTCAAAAACTTGAGCTAACAAATTGTTATAGTATTCAGATTTACTTTGATGCTTCACAGCTTTTGCATCTGCTATATATTCATGTAAGGTTGCAATTCGATTTTGATACATATATACCAACGGATTGAACCAAAATACAACTCTCAATACTTCGAAAAATAGTAAGTCTAAAGTGTGTTTTTGCTTGACATGAACTATTTCGTGTTCTAGAATCGAAGATCGATCTTTTGGATTTATATGTTCACCCAAAAACACATAATGAAAAAATGAAAATGCAGCAGTGCTGTTAATCAATTTAATGATTAACAGATTATTACTCCAACGTTTAGGATGCTTTGAAACTAATATTACCAACTTAATAATTTTGAAAGCTAGTATTAGTAAAGCTATAGACATTCCGCTAAAAAGTAGGATATACCAAAAAGAAACTGGTTCTGACTGAACTGTAATTCCTGCAAGGTTAGCAACATCTGGAGGAATAGCATTCGTTTCAGTTATCTTTCCAATAATAACTTCTGGCAACCGAATTACAAATTTTTCAGGTATGATTGTTTTTATGCTTTCTATTTTAATAAATGGAATTATAATCGATAATATCGCTGTTGCTAAAAGGTAAACTCGATTCCAATTGAAGAAGGTTTCCTTCCGAAGAAACACATCGTAAATAATTAAAAACCCAAGTTGAAATGCAGCGACTTGTAATATATAGTGTAGCATATTATGAGTTGTTTTTATTAATTTCTTTTAAAATAGACTCCATATCTTTAAGATCAACATCGTTTTTCTTTACAAAAAAAGACACCATACTTTTGAAAGAGCCTTGAAAATAATTATCAACCAATGTGTTTATTGACTGATTGCTATACTCGTGTTTTTGAACAATTGGAAAATACAAATGGCCTTTTCCTTGCTTTTCGTAATCAACAAATCCTTTGGTTTCAAGAATTCTAACTATCGTTGAAACCGTATTATATGCTGGTTTTGGTTCAGGAAGTTCTGCAATTATATCTTTCACATTAGTTTTTTGGAGTTGCCAAAGGATGTGCATAATTTCCTCTTCTGCTTTTGTTAGTTGCTTCATATTTAAAAGATTGAATACACAAATATAACTAAAAAGTTAGTTTAAACTAACTTTTTAGTTTGAAATGTAACAAATTAGTTAGTATTGCGTCTAATTAATTGAATTTTAATACTATTAAATGGATATATTTTTAACCATACTTGCTGCCATATTTGTTGTTTTAGGAATTATTGGCAGTTTTTTACCAGTCTTACCTGGCCCTTTAACTGGTTGGATTGGATTGCTTATTTTTCATCTTACTGATGTTGTTCCAATGAATTGGACATTTTTAATGATCACACTTTTGATAGCCATTACCATATGGGTACTAGATTATATTATTCCCGCTATGGGAACTAAACGTTTTGGTGGTAGTCGAGCTGGTATGATAGGAACATCTTTGGGATTAATTGTTGGATTATTATCACCTATTCCTGGTGGTATAATCATTGGTCCTTTTGTTGGTGCTTTAGTAGGTGAACTACTTAATAAAAGTGATTTTGATAAAGCACTTAAAGCTGCATTTGGTTCTTTCTTGGGCTTTTTAGCATCAACCTTTATTAAATTTATTGTCGCTCTAGTTTTTTTAGGACTCTTTATTGTGAAGATTGCTGAATACCAAGATGTACTCTTTTAATCAAAAATTTAAAAAAAAGAAAACCTAACAACTAATGAGAATTGTTAGGCTTTTTTTGTTATTGCTATTAATTCAACAAATTACTTAGAGGGATTAATTAATTCTGTTGACATTACAAATATAACTTTAGCTAATAACTTTTTGTTACGGAAAAACCGTAAACTTGATGTGGAAAAACCGTAGTTTTCAGTATTTATAGGGTATTGAAGGTGTTTTTTTAAGACAAAAAACCGCAAATAAAATTGTTTTACTACAAAAACCCTTTTTTTCTTGCTTCCATAATTAAGGATTCGTCTTTTCCATCTGAAATAGAAAACAACAATTTGAGCTGTTTTTTTCGTTTTTCAATCGCACTCATTGATAGATTAATATGCTCTGGAAGACTTCTAGTTTTCATGCCTTGTGCCAACAGATGTAGAATTTTTCTATTAACTTCATCTACATATATTTCATTAATTATCGATTTGTTTAAAAAGTTGGATACTGTACTACTATAATAAGGTGGATCAACTAGTATGTGATGAAATGCCTCAGCCAGTTCACTAGAAGTTAGATCGCTTTTAATTAAAAATCCATCTGGATTAATTTCTTTAACAATACTATGAATACGATAGGATTCATTAAACATGGTTAGGATTATAATTTTAGCATTAGGCAAAATATTCTTAGCAATTTTAGCCAAGTCTTCACCAGAAGTAATTTTTCCATCGGAAGAAGGCGGTAAACTTATGTCAAAAAAACAAACATCATATGGTCGTTCATCGGCTGCTCTTTCCATTAGCAAATTTGCAGCATCACAAGTATTAGCCGTATCGATAACTAATGTTTGATCATCTCTTTTTGTAGCCATTAAAGTGTTTTGGTATCCTTCGATAATGATAGGATGATCGTCAACCATTAAAATATGAATGTGCTGCATTATGAGTTGGTTTTATATGGAATTTCTATAGTTATGGTTGTGCCTTTATTTATTTCAGAAATAAAATCTACTGTGCCTTCTAATTCAATGACTCTAGCGTTTATGTTTTTGATACCAATTCCTTTTTTACTTTTATTGACATCAAATCCTTGACCATCATCAGAAATTGATAATAAAATTACATTATTTTTTAATTGAAAGCTAATTTTTACAGCGTCAGCTTTTGCATGTTTATAGATGTTTTGAAGTGATTCCTGAATAATTCTATAAATATTAATTTTATTTTTATTTGAAACGATCTCCCAACTCACATCATCAGTAAAATCAAATTGATGTTTGAGTTGATATGCATTGGTTTGCTTTTCTATCATCTCAGAAACAATATCCATAAATCCAGATCCAGAAACAAAATCGGTATTAAGATCATGAGAAATTTTACGAATATCATTCTCTATAGTCATGAGTTCTTTAATATAGGTTGCTCTATTTTGAATGGCTTCTTTACCTTCGGAAAAATTCAAACTATCTAAGCTCAATCGGGTTCCAAATAAGCGTCCTAAAATACCATCGTGCATTTCTTGTGAGATTCGTTTTTTCTCATTAGCTCTTGCTTCATCAACTTTGTCTTGTTGAGACAACATGAGATTATAAATTTCCTCATTGGCTTTTTGCTGATCTTTTTCAAACTGAAGCTCCTTGTTTTTTGTACGTTGTGAAATGATAATATATAATAAAAACAAGGTGATTAACAATACAGTTGAGACAATAATTAACCACATTCTCTGAATTGAAATACGTGCATTTTCCTCTTCTATCTTGTCGGTTTCAAATTCTATTCGCGCAAATTTGTTGCGCACGTTACGTTCAATGTTTAGTAAACTATCGCTTAATTTTATATGTTCGTTTAGATAAGCTTTACCGTTTTCACCTTCCTTTAATTTAGAAAGGACTTTCAATACTTCTAACAAAATTTCATTTGATGATATATCTTTAGAAATTTTATAGGCAGTAGTAGCGTATTTTAATGACGAATCATATTCTTTTTGATGCAAGTAAAATTTAGAAAAATCAATACTTACAGCCAATTTGGTTACGTCATCTTGTAAACTGTCGCTAATTCGGTAAGCTTCTTGAAAAAGGTTTGCTATCGTATTATAATCTGAATGCTCAGCAACAAATTTTGTATAAGCAATATTGTCAATGACTAAAGGATAGAATGTAGGATCATATTCATCATATCTATCTTTAATCTCTACAAGGCCATAATATAATTCTAAAGCTTCATCATACTTTTTTTGTTTATGTAAAACAAATGCTTTATTATTCAATGTAAAAACTTCATTGTAAAAGCCATTACTCATTTTTTTACTATTGATTTTAGCTTTTTCATGATATTCTAAAGATTGTTCTAATTGCCCTAACTTAAGAGATATTTCTCCAAGCAGAGTATTTAGCACCCAAAGTTTATCTAAGTTTTCATCGTTTTGCGGTAGATTAATTAAAATTTTGGTAGCTCTAATAGCATTTTTTTCACTACCTATATAATCCTTTTCATTCTTTTGAATATTTGCCATATTCAAAAGAGCATTTACTTGATTGCTTTTTTCTTTAAGTTTATCATAAATTTTAACGGCGTCCAAATAATAACCATAAGCGCTATCATTTTTAAAATTATAGTCATAATAAAATCCTAAGTTATTATATGCAACAGCCAATGCAACAGAATCATGATTTTTTTTAGCTAGTCCTAAGTTTTCAAAATTTATTTGTTTAAACGGTTCTAATTGGTCATTATTAAGATAAACAAATGACAGAACGCGATTGCTCATAAGTAAAGTAGAGTCTATGTCTAATTGTTGTGATAATACTCGAGCACGTTTAGCAAATTTTAATTGATCTAAATATTCTATTTTATTATTTCTAGCATATTCTCTATAAATAAATATACTATCTAATAGTGCTTCATTTTTATTTTGAGCCCTCAATGAAGTAACAGAAAAAAAGAAAATTATTGAACAAAATATTATTCGAACCACAAAATCAAAAATTGATATTAGACTCAAATTTATGATATTTTATTCAATACATTTAAAAAAAGATTAAAAGAGAAATACATCTAGCAAATAGGCTAAAAACAAAAAGCCCTTATTATACATAAGAGCTTTTTGTAAATTCTATAAAAAGAGCCTAGTTACCTGAAGGCTTTAGTTTTTTTGTTTTTACATGAGCTAACAAATCATATTGACTTTGTGTCTTGTAAGTAGGTTGATCATTATCTGCAATAACAGTATCACTACTCTGTCCTGAAACAGTTAACAATACTACGGCTAATAATAAAAATGCGATTTTTAGGGTTTTCATTGGTTTTAATATTTAGGGTTATATAAAAATTCTTAGTTGTTAATAATTAAACAGCATCAAAAAATGCCAGTCGAGGGAAGAATGGATTATTAACTTAAACACAGGAGTACCTGTCAAAAAATTTAAAACTTCTGAGGGAATTTAAACGCACAAATGCATTTAAAAATAAAATGGATTATTAAAATTACCTTGATAAGTGATTTAGGGGCTTAAGAAGGACTGTAAACATACTGCAATTTTATCTATCAACAAAAATAAATCAGTTTAAATGTATCATTTTACCGATTAAATGCATTTTTTGACATAAAAATTGCTGATTAAGTGTTAATAAGTCCGATTATTGGATATTTGAATTAAAAGGAGCTGCGTCTTGATTATCTGGAGTACCATCTAAATCTGAATCCCTAACATCATCAGAAATAACCATAAGTTGCCAATGGATAGGCAAAAAAGTATTCATAACTAATTTATTGTATTCAGCAGTAAGCCCAGAAGCTGAACTAACAGACACAAATGTATTTCCCAAACCTGACATAAAATGAGTTTGTATGATAACAACTGCTGTGAAATCACCAAATTCAATGAGTCTTGAGCTAAAAGTAGTTTGAAACCCAAACTCATTTGAAACAAAATCTTCTCCACAAATAATTTGTCCAGGAGCATTAAAACCATGAGCTGACTTTATGCGAGTGACCTCAAAATCAATAATATTACCAATAGGAACTAATCCTTGAAAAGAAGCTGAAGGTATATATCTCCATGTAGCATTTCCATCCATTCGAGTAACATCTACTCCTATTGCAGTAGTTTGTGGATCAGTAATTTCTAGGGCAGTATAACCTTCTGGCATCGTAAACCCTAAAGCAGGATATTGTGGATGAATAAACTGAAGTCCTGGATTTGCTATAGTTGGAATTTCAGTTAAAGGTGTTGATGAATTGTTTTAAATTACATCGGAATGATCTAGAAATGTCATCTCAAAATTGCCATAAAACAAAAAAGCATCCCAATTTTCAATTAAGAAAAAAGGAAAGCTTCTCATCGGTAAGAACTCAACAACATTGAGTTTCTCACAACGTCTCAGATTTCTCTGAGAACAACACAACTTCTTTTTATTGCTTAAAAAAAGCTTCAATTTCTTGAAGCTTTAGTTTTGCAATTTTTAGCGGTCTGGACGGGACTCGAACCCGCGACCTTCGCCGTGACAGGGCGACATTCTAACCAACTGAACTACCAGACCGTTGCTTTATTGCGAGGGCAAATATACATTGCATTTTTAATATCACAAACCTTTTTTTAAGATTTTTGATAAAATTTTTAAATAAATTTTTGACGCTCTACCATGTAAGTCGTTAGGATCTTATCAAATGGTTGATTGATGTCTGCCTCTACATATTTAATTTGATACTGTAAACACTTTAGCCTAATGGATTTAAAATAATCATTCACAGCGGTTTCATAACCATCCTTAACAGTATCTGGATATAAATTGATGTACTCATTAGTTTCAACATCAATAAAGCGTTTAGGTGCATTATCAAAATCAAACTTTAATTCTTTCTCCTTATCAATCACATGAAATAAGACAACTTCATGCTTATTATGCTTTAAATGTCTCAAAGCTTCAAATATTTTTACATCATCTGTAGACGTTTGAAACATATCTGTAAAAAAGAAGATTAAAGAACGTCTATGTATGTTTTCTGCTATCTGATGTAAATAGGTGTATGTTTCTGTTTGTTTATTAATTGGTTTAGAAACTACTGTATTACTTAATTGACTTAATAACATTTGGTGATGACGCTCGCTTCCTTTTTCAGGCGCATAATAATCATAAGCATCACTATAAATACTCAATCCTACTGCATCACGTTGCTTTTTTAAGATATGCATTAGCGATGCTGATGCTAAAGCAGAAAAAGCAATCTTATTCAAACTTGAAATACTGAAATTGCTCATTTCAGGATAATGCATCGAGCTACTATTATCTATAATAAGATGACAACGTAAATTGGTTTCATCATCATAACGTTTGGTATAAAGCTTATCGGTTTTGGCATATAGTTTCCAATCAATATGACGCGTACTTTCGCCTTGGTTGTATATTTTATGTTCAGCAAACTCTGCAGAAAATCCATGAAACGGACTCTTATGCATTCCAGCAATAAACCCTTCAACAACTTGTTTTGCAAGAAGCTCCAAATTTTTAAAACCTCCAGCCTTATTGAGTTCTGCTTGTAAATTCATTGGTTTATTCTAAAATACCATCAACAATTCCATAAGCTTTAGATTCCTCAGCTCCCATCCAATGGTCACGATTAAAATCTTTGATCACCTTATCAAAATCTTGTCCGCAATTATCAGCCAAAATCTTTGCACTTAATTCTTTTGTTTTTAAAATTTCTTGAGCTGTAATTTCAATATCACTTGCTTGACCACGAGCGCCTCCACTTGGCTGATGAATCATCACACGAGCATGAGGCTGTATAAAACGCTTTCCTTTTGTTCCAACGGATAATAATATCGATCCCATTGATGCTGCCAATCCTGTACAGATTGTTGAAACATCACTATTTAAAGATTGTATACAATCGTACATCGCAAATCCAGATGTTACATAACCTCCTGGACTGTTAATATATAACTGAATATCTTTTGTTTCTAATGCATCTAAATACATCAATCTATCAATGACGTGCTTTGCAGATTTATCATCTACCATTCCCCAAAGAAATACTTTTCGGTCTTCTAATAACTTACTATCTATTTTATCTTGTGCTTTTGCTTGCTTGCTCATATCTATTTTTTCTTAGACTTAATATTAGCTAAAAATAAAAAAAGGTTTACCACAATGGCAAACCTTTTATCATTTCTTTTAGATTATATCTTACAATAAAGCATCGATAGCTTCAGTATAAGCATTTTTAGGTGCTACGCCTACTTGACGTCCTACAACCTCTCCGTTTTGAAATACCAAAACTGTTGGGATATTACGTACACCATACTTAGCAGCAAACTCTTGATTTGCATCAACATCTACTTTACCTACAACAGCTTTACCATCGTATTCTGTACTTATTTCGTCAATGATTGGTCCAACCATTCTACATGGTCCACACCAAGCAGCCCAAAAATCAACCACTACTGGTTTATCACTCTTTAATACTGTTTCTTCAAACGTTGCATCTGTTATTTCTAATGCCATAATTATATGTTCTAAATGTGTTTAACTTCGTTTTAATACACAAAATTAGTCATTTTTTTTACTAAACCTTACAATCACAGTATTCGTTTTTATTATGAAGTTATTGAATGCTTGTATAGTTAAGGACTTGGGCACATCTCTTAATACCTACAAGGTTTTCAAAACCTTGCAGGAAACGAGACCAGGCTTTCACTACTCGCTCTCTTCGAGGAGCTCAAACATATAGCCTGCGCTGAGCGCAGTCGAAGCGTTCAATCCTTTGTGCAAATTCAATATGCAACCAAAAAGTTGCGTGTTAAAATAATTTACTTTACTTTAGCACTCACAAAACTAAGTATTAATCAAAAATCGAACAATTATGAGGGACACAATCACAAAAGAAAAAATCTTTAATCATCCAATAGAGAAAGTTTGGGATGCCATTTCAAAAGCGGAAGAAATCTCAACATGGTTTATTCAAGCCGATTTCAAAGCCGAAAAAGGCTATCAATATACTTTTACTTCAGAAGTGAATGAAAAAGGTTGCACAACGATTAGCGGAACCATTAAAGAAGCAACTCCTTATGTTTTAGTATACACTTGGATTGTTGCAGATACTAACGTAGAAACAACAGTCACTTGGACTTTAGAAACTGTTGCAGAAGGCACAAAATTACATTTAGAACATTCAGGGATTTCAAACTATGCTGGAGATACAGCCATTGCAATGTTTGAAAGTTTTAATGGTGGATGGAATGGTTGTATCAATCAACTAACAGACTATTTAAAATAAAAGCTTGATGCAAGATAGAATCACACAATTATTTAAAGCTATTGCAGATCCAACAAGGCGTGACATTTTTCACGCCTTAGTGATTGCGAGTTCGGCATTATCTATTACTCAAATTTCAAATCAGTTTGAAATTAGCCGACAAGGTGTCACCAAACACATCAAGACTTTAGAAGACGCTGGCTTAATTCATTTAGACAATCAAGGTCGAGAACGCTTTTGTTATGCGAATGCAAAACCGCTTAAAGAACTCAACAAATGGATGAAATTCTACGAGCAATTCTGGGATGATTCACTTGATAATTTAGACAGTTATCTAGATAATAAAACAGTTTAGATACTAATTGTAGAAATTTAACTAAAAAAAACCTTTCGACTGCGCTCAAGGTGACATTGTTATGTATTTGAATGTGTTTAACAACTAGATAAATGTTACATTAATTCAACTTATAGTAAACATCATCATTCTCTAGTTCTTGTAAAAGTTCTTGAGAAATCTTGACTTTTTGTTTTCTACTTGGTAAGTTCAATTTTATTTCCTCTTCATTATCGTAGATTACAAAATTAAGTGCATGATTGCCTTCATGAATTCTAAACAACTCTTGAAGTTTTGTAATTCGTTGTTCTTTTAAGTCATTAATATTAAGCTGAATTGACAACTTCTTAGCATAAGTATCCATGACATCATGTAGTAATTGAAAACTATTAAATTGCAATCTTGGATCACTCTTTTTACCTGTATCACGATTTACCCAACCTTCTCTAACATAAGACTTCACATAAACAAAACTATTCTTTACCAAGAAATGACGATACTTTAGATAGTCTTCTCCAAAAATTCTAAACTCGTAATTATCTGTATAATCTTCAACCATAAATAGTGCCCAACCTTTACCTTGCTTGCTCACACGATGTTGCACATCTGTAACGACACCTCCAAAGGTTATTTCACGATTCACATAATTTTCCATTTCATTAAAAAGTGCCAAACTACCATTACAAAATGTTTTCATCTCCACTTTAAAATCATCTAATGGATGTCCAGAAATATAAACACCTACAACTTCCTTTTCCTGAGCCAATTTTTCCATAGTTCCCCATTCTTCACAAGGTGGAACTATAGGCTCATCAATTTGAACTTCGCTAGTTGCTCCAAACAAACTGACTTGTGCTGAATTTTCATTCTCTTGATGTTTTGCTCCATACTTAATCGCCTTTTCTAAGAAGGTAATTCCGTCACCATCATCATGAAAATATTGTGCACGATGCGCTTCTCCAAATCCATCAAAACCACCAGCTAAGGCTAAATTTTCAAAGGCTTTTTTATTTGCAGCACGAAGATCAATACGTTTTGATAAGTCAAAAATGGATTTAAAATGACCATCTTTTTTCCTGTTTTCAACAATGGTCATTACTGCACCATGACCAACACCTTTGATGGCTCCCATTCCGAAGCGAACAGCATAATCTTGATTTACCGAAAACTTATAATACGATTCATTAACATCTGGACCTAAAACATCCAATCGCATACGTTTGCATTCTTCCATAAAGAAGGTGACTTGCTTGATATCATTCATATTATTAGACAATACAGCTGCCATATATTCTGCAGGATAATGTGCTTTTAAATAGGCTGTTTGATAAGCAATCCATGCATAACATGTAGAGTGCGATTTATTAAAAGCATAACTCGCAAAGGCTTCCCAATCTTTCCAAACTTTTTCAAGAACCTTAGCATCATGACCTTTTGCACTTGCTTGCTCAATAAATTTTGGCTTCATTTTATCCAGAACCGCAATTTGCTTTTTACCCATCGCTTTACGAAGTACATCGGCTTCACCTTTGGTAAAATCAGCCAACTTTTGCGACAAGAGCATTACTTGCTCTTGGTAGACTGTAATTCCGTAAGTTTCTTTGAGGTATTCTTCCATTGCTGGCAAGTCATACTCAATGTCTTCATCACCATGTTTACGTCTTGTAAAACTTGGAATATACTCCATAGGACCAGGACGATACAAAGCGTTCATAGCAATTAAATCTTCAAACACTGTAGGTTTTAATTCTTTTAAATGCTTTTGCATTCCAGGAGATTCATATTGGAACACACCAACCGTTTCACCTTTTTGGAATAACTCATAGGTTTTCTCATCATCTAACGGAAAACTATCAGGATCTAATAAAATATCGTGTTTTGCTTTTACAATTTTAACCGTATCCTTGATTAATGTCAAGGTTTTCAGTCCTAAGAAATCCATTTTCAGTAAACCAGCATCTTCAACCACAGAGTTATCAAACTGAGTGACGTATAAATCGGAATCTTTTGCCAATGCAACAGGAACAAATTTAGTAATATCATCTGGAGTAATAATCACACCACAAGCATGAATACCAGTATTTCTGACTGAACCTTCAAGCGATCTTGCAAGGTTTACTGTTTCAGCATCTAGACCTTCTCCATCTGCAATATTGAGTAACTCATTGACTTTTTCTAAATCTTCAGCTCTAAACTTCTTACCTAATTCTTTTTCATCAAGTCCAAAAATCTTATTCAGTTTGGACATCGTTGGAATCAACTTCGCAATACGATCAGCTTCAAATAATGGCAAATCTAAAACTCTAGCAGTATCTCGAATAGATGACTTTGCGGCCATCGTTCCGTAAGTAATAATTTGTGCTACTTGACTGCTTCCATATTTTTCAATCACATAATCCATGACGCGACTTCGACCTTCATCATCAAAATCAATATCAATATCAGGCATACTTACACGATCAGGATTTAAGAAGCGCTCAAAAAGCAAATCATACTTTAAAGGATCAATATTTGTAATCCAAAGACAATACGCGACGACAGATCCTGCAGCCGAACCACGACCTGGACCAACCGAAACATCCATCTTTCTAGCTTCGCGAATAAAATCTTCAACAATTAAAAAGTAACCAGGATACCCTGTATTTTCAATAACGCTCAACTCAAAATCGAGACGTTCTACAACCTCTTCAGAAAGGTCTTCACCATAACGCTTTTTTGCCCCTTGAAACGTTAAGTGTTTAAGGAATTTATTTTCACCTCGCTTTCCTCCATCTGCTATATCGGCATCATCTTTAAACTCCTCTGGAATATCAAACGCAGGCAATAATACATCACGAGCCAATTGGAAAGCTTCAACCTTATCTACAACCTCTTGAATATTTTTTATTGCCTCTGGAATATCTCGAAACAGAGCTTTCATCTCTTCCGAAGATTTGAAGTAATATTCTTGATTGGGCAAACCAAAACGATAACCTCTTCCTCGACCAATTGGAGTGGCTTGTTTTTCCCCTTCTTTTACACACAATAAAATATCATGTGCATTTGCATCTTCTTGTTTACAGTAATATGTATTATTAGTCGCAACTAACTTTACATCATGTTTTTTGGCCAGTTTTATTAAAACTGGGTTAACTCTATTTTCATCTTCTTGAGTATGTCGCATAAGCTCCACATACAAATCATCTCCAAATTCTTGTTTCCACCAAATTAAGGCTTCTTCAGCTTGATTTTCTCCAACATTTAATACTTTACTTGGCACTTCTCCATACAAGTTTCCTGTTAAGCAAATAAGATCTTCTTTGTATTGTTGAATGAGTTTTTTATCAATTCGTGGCAAGTAGTAAAATCCGTCAACAAAGGCATGAGAAGATAACTTTGCCAAGTTATGGTAGCCCTTTTTATTTTTAGCAATTAATACAATTTGATAACCGTTATCTTTTCGAGTTTTATCTGAATGATCTTCACACACAAAAAACTCACAACCAATAATAGGTTTCATTTCTTTTAAATCTGAAACTTCACCTTTCTCTTCAGCTTCAGCTACTTTAGTTTTTACAGATTTATTATAATTATTGACCGCTTTTACAAAATGGAAAGCTCCCATCATATTAGCATGATCTGTCAACGCAACTGCAGGCATATTTTGTTCGGCAGCTACAGCGACTAAATCTGAAACACTAATAGTCGATTGTAATACTGAAAACTGAGAATGGTTATGAAGGTGTACAAAATCGACATCTGCTAGACCTGAAATATTCTGGCTTATTTCTGCTTCGGAAATATCTGAAGTTTGTGACTTTTGTAGTCTGTCATTAATTTTAGCACTTTCCTTTTTGAGGTTGATGTGCTTTAATCCAATGAGTTGAATGGCTTGTGGATTATTCTCATTAAAATTCTGAAAATAATCAGGCTGAACATCTAACTGTTCCTTTGTATATTCTCCTAGACGAAGTAATTCAAAAAAGCAACGCGTTGTTGCCTCTACATCTGCAGTTGCATTGTGAGCTTCAGCAAAAGGCTTGTTGAATAAAAACTGATGCAACTCAGTTAAAGTCGGTAATTTAAACTTTCCGTAACGACCTCCAGGAATTTGACAAAGTGATGCTGTGTGTTCTGTACACGTATCTAAAACAGGAAGCTCTTGAAGTTGATTTGCAGTCGCTGAACGTACAAATTCAGCTCCCATTATATTAAGGTCGAATTTCACATTCTGACCAACAACAAATTTTGTTTTAGACAATGCACTGTTGAATTTCTCAAGAACGTCCTGAAGAGAAACACCTTGCTCTTGAGCTAGCTCAGTCGAAATTCCGTGAATCTTTTCAGCGTCATAAGGAATATTAAATCCATCTGGTTGCACTAAATAATCTTGATGATCAATACAGTTGCCCATTTCGTCATGGAGTTGCCAAGCAATTTGAATACATCTAGGCCAATTATCAACATCTGTAATTGGTGCATCCCAACGCTTTGGTAATCCTGTAGTTTCGGTATCGAAGATTAAATACATGTATTTTTATTTCAATTTAGATCTAAACTTTCCGAAGAAAAACTTGAAAAGTTAGTCCATAAAAATACAAAGAAACTCCACTTGGATAAAGGGAAAGTTATGAACAGTTTTAAACAAAAAAGGTCAGCTTAAGAAAGCTGACCTTTTATATTATTCTATAAGAAAATCTATATGTTATCTAAATAATCTGGAACACCATCCATATCAGTATCAACAGCATCATTAGGATCGCCATCCATATTAGGATCTGCATTTTCATTTGCAGTTAATAGTCCGTCACCATCATCATCATCATCTAAATAATCATCCTGACCATTTGCATCTGTATCTCCAAATCCAGTTTCATACAGCGTAAATATGCCATCGCCATCATCGTCGTTATCTAAGTAATTAGATATGCCATCGCCATCTGTATCACCAACTTCATTTTGTGTTAATATGCCATCACCATCATCATCATTGTCTAAATAATCAACATCCATATCACCATCTGTATCTAATGGGTTTCCATCTACATCTTTAGCTTCGTCGATAGTTAAAATACCATCACCATCGTCATCTTCGTCTAAATAATTAAAAATACCGTCGCCATCTGTATCATCGTCAAATACACCATCTCCATTAAAATCTTCAAAAATATTTGGCACACCATCTCCATCATCATCTCCACAATTTAATTCATCCAATTCTAATTGTATACTTCCGTCTGGATCTCCACAAAAATCAATCTGTTCTTGCAAATACAATTGGTAATTTATGCATGCTAATATGTAATTTCCAATAGTAGCATTTTCTTCTTCGGCTTCTGCAGTATTTCTATTATCTTCTGCAATTTCACATGGAAAAACACAACCATTCAAAGCATCTATTCTACTTTGTAAAGCTCCATCGATATCTCCACAATATGACCTTTGTGTTTCTAATGCTAAAGCTAGAATATTACAAGCATTAATATAATCAGTGCTATTTATATACATTAATTCTGAAGCAGTAGTGCTATTAAAAGCAGCTTGAGCTAAATCCGTTTGTTCTTCTGCATCAATACATGTAAAAACTACAGAAGGAATATTTCCAGAAGTTAAAGGCACTCTATAAAATATACCACCATTAACAGGATCATCAGTAGGTGTATCGGGATTTTGATTTGTAACACCTCCAAAATTCACCACTTTCAAACCAGTAGGATCAAAAGCATTAAATCTAAACGTACCTGTAAATGTCCTATTTGCAATCTTATCCAAATTAATTTCACCATATTCAGGATATAATGTTACACTTGGATCTGGTCTATTATTTGTTGAATACACGGTTCCATCTCCAGCTGTAAATCGCGCTTCCATTGAATCCACATCTCCTAAAGTATAAGTTCCTACTGCAACCGAAGGAATTCTAAGTTCTAAAGTCTCAACATTATTTCCTCCAGTGATCGTTAAATATCCATTGATATCTATTGAAGCATTAAAATATTCAGCTCTCCAGAGCACATAATCTTTATTTCCCTGTATTGATGGTGAATTAAATTCAACCTCATCTCCACAACTTGCAAAGGTTAATATTGTTATGAGAAGTATAGATAGTCTTTTCATCGATTTTAATTTTTCTTCCTCTAAAATAAAAATGAGGCACATTTTTGGGTAAATATAACGTTTTAGAACTTCCAAAAGTATAATAAAATTTCAATATTACTTAATTTCAAATAAAATGTTCTAAATAAAATAATTGTATTATCTTTGCGCTCTCATTAATAATAGAGGTCGCGAACCTCACTAATTAATTAAATATGTCAGTTAAAATTAGATTACAAAGACACGGTAAAAAAGGAAAACCTTACTACTGGATCGTAGCAGCAGATGCAAGATCAAAAAGAGATGGTAAATACTTAGAAAAATTAGGTGCTTACAATCCAAACACGAATCCAGCAACTGTTGAATTAAACGTTGATGGTGCAGTACAATGGTTACAGAATGGTGCACAACCAACTGATACAGCCAGAGCAATTTTATCTTACAAAGGTGCGATGCTTAAAAATCACCTAGCTGGTGGTGTTGCAAAAGGTGCTTTAACTGAAGAGCAAGCTGAAGCTAAATTCAACGCTTGGTTAGATGAAAAAGCAACTAAAGTAATGGCTAAAGAAGCTGGTTTATCTGAAGCTCAAGCGAAAGCAAAAGCGGATGCATTAGCAGCTGAAAAAGCAGTTAATGAAGCAAGAATAGCAGCTGCAACTCCTATTGTTGAAGAAGAAGTAGCTGAAGAAGCAAAAGCTGAAGGTGAAGAAGTAACAGCTTCAAACGAAGAAGAATAGAAATTTATTTTTTATACTTTTAAACTCCGATACTATGTGTCGGAGTTTTTTTATGAAATAAATCAATTATAGTATGAATAAAAAAGATTGCTTCTTTCTTGGTAAAATTGTCAAAAAATACAGCTTTAAAGGTGAATTATTGGTCAAATTAGACACTGACGACCCTCAGTTATATGAAAACATGGAATCTGTTTTTATAGAAGTGCGGAATAACCTTGTACCGTTTTTTATTGAATCATCCCAACTTCACAAATCTGAATTATTACGAATTAAATTTGAAGATGTAGATACTGAAGAAGATGCAGACGCTCTTATGAAAAGTGGATTGTATTTACCTCTTGAATTTTTACCAAAATTAGAGGATGATAAATTCTACTTTCATGAAATCATCGGTTTTAAAGTTGAAGATAAAAATTTTGGTTATGTAGGCATCATTACTTCGGTGAATGACTCTACTGCGCAATCCTTATTCGAAATAGATAGAGAAGGTACAGAAATATTAATTCCAATGAATGATGAATTTATTTCTAAAGTTGATAAGATCAATAAAACCATTTTTGTGGATACTCCTGAAGGTTTGATAGATTTGTATTTAGAAGAAGACTAGTTATTCTTCATGCTAAATTCATTTCAGCATCACACATAAAATAATGAGATCCTTAAAACAAATTCAGGATGACCAAACAGATGAACAAACCTTTCCAATTCAAACAGTTCTCAGTCAACCAAAATCAATGTGCCATGAAAATTGGTACTGATGGTGTATTATTGGGTTCTTGGACTTCAATTGAAACCAATCCATTTTCAGTATTAGATATTGGAGCTGGAACTGGAATTTTATCATTAATGCTAGCACAACGAAGTCATGCTCAAGTTATAGAAGCCATAGAAATTGATGATTCAGCTTATGAGCAATGCGTAGACAACTTTGAACAATCCCCTTGGAATGATCGACTGTTTTGTTATCATGCTTCACTTGAAGAATTTGCGGAAGAAATCGAAGATAAATACGACTTGATTATTTGCAATCCGCCTTTTTATGCTGAAGATTATAGAACCGAAAACTCACAACGTGATTTGGCTCGATTTCAAGATGCAATGCCTTTTGAGCATATACTAGAAAGTGTATTAACGTTACTTGATCAAGATGGTATATTTTCTGTAGTTATTCCTTATTCAGAAGAAACAAAATTCATTGCATTAGCTTCAAAAATATCACTTTTCCCAAAGCGAATTACACAGGTAAAAGGTTCGCCTTCTTCAGAAACTAAACGCAGCCTTTTAGAGTTTTCATTTTTACAAACTAACACTGAAATTTCAGAATTGATTATTGAAACCTCACGTCACAACTACACAGAAGATTACATCAATTTGACGAAGGATTTTTATTTGAAAATGTAGTTTTAAGAAAACGTTTTCGTTATTTTTGACACATAATGGTATTTTAAAAAACTAATTGACAATTTTAGTGTTATTGTAACACATCTAAAAACATTTCATAATGACTTGAGCGTAAGCGACAGCATTTGATAGTTAAAAAATAATAAAACATAACAGATGAAACCAGATTTATTCGAAGCACCAGATTATTACAATCTTGACGAATTACTTTCCGAAGAACATAAATTAGTGCGTGATGCAGCCAGAGATTGGGTAAAACGTGATGTTTCTCCAATTATTGAAGAGTATGCTCAAAAAGCAGAATTCCCAACACAGATTGTTAGTGGTTTAGCTGAAATAGGAGCTTTCGGACCTTATATTCCTGTTGAATATGGAGGTGCTGGATTGGACCAAATTTCTTACGGATTAATCATGCAAGAAATTGAACGTGGCGACTCAGGTGTTAGAAGTACAGCTTCAGTACAATCGTCTTTAGTCATGTATCCTATTTGGAAATATGGTAGCGAAGAACAACGTCAAAAATACTTACCAAAACTAGCTTCTGGAGAATGGATTGGTTCTTTTGGATTAACGGAACCTGATCATGGTTCTAATCCAGGAGGCATGGTAACCAACTTTAAAGATATGGGAGATCATTATCTTTTAAATGGTGCTAAAATGTGGATTTCAAATTCACCTTTTTGTCAAGTCGCAGTGGTTTGGGCAAAAAATGAAGAAGGACGTATTCACGGACTAATTGTTGAACGTGGTATGGAAGGCTTCTCTACACCAGAAACACATAATAAATGGTCGCTTAGAGCTTCTGCTACAGGTGAGCTTATCTTTGATAATGTCAAAGTACCTAAAGAAAACTTATTACCAAACAAATCAGGTCTTGGAGCTCCTTTAGGTTGTTTAGATTCTGCACGTTTTGGTATTGCTTGGGGAGCGATTGGAGCTGCAATGGATTGCTACGATACTGCTCTTAGATATAGTAAAGAACGTATGCAATTTGGAAAACCTATTGGACAATTTCAATTGCAACAAAAGAAATTAGCTGAGATGATTACCGAAATTACCAAAGCTCAATTATTAGCGTGGAGACTTGGTGTAATGCGTGAAAATGGAACAGCAACCTCTGCTCAAATTTCAATGGCGAAACGAAACAATGTCGATATGGCTTTAAAAATTGCTCGTGACTCAAGACAAATGCTAGGTGGTATGGGAATTTCTGGTGAATATTCAATCATGAGACATATGATGAACCTTGAAAGTGTAGTCACTTACGAAGGTACTCACGATATTCATTTATTGATTACTGGTTTAGATGTTACTGGCCTAAACGCCTTCAAATGAGCCTAAGGCTCTTTTTGGTATCTCACTCAAACGAAATCGTTACAAGAGTTATTTAAACAAAAATCAAGAAATGCCTTTCTATAGAGAGGCATTTTTTGTTTACATTTACTTCATGTCTTCAAAATCTAGATTAGATCGTGCTTACAATAATGCAAAAGTTGTTCCTTTTGATAATTCTAGTAAGATTGTTCTATTTAGTGATTGTCATAGAGGTGATAATAGTTTTGCTGATGACTTTGCAAATAATCGAAATATTTATTTTCATGCCTTAAAGCATTATTACGCTGAAGGTTTCAACTATTGTGAACTTGGTGATGGTGATGAATTATGGGAAAATCTATCGTTTGATTCTATTTTGAATGCACATAAAAATGTGTATATGTTAATGAAGTTATTTCATGAACAGGAACGATTGCATATGATATGGGGAAACCACGATATGGTGTATCGTGACCCTAAACAAGTAGAAAAGAATTTATCATACTATTTTGACGCAAAAATAGGTGAAGATGTCGAGCTATTTTGTGACATAAAATATCACGAAGGCATTATTTTAAAACATTCAGAAACTAAACAAGAATTATTTTTAACTCATGGTCATCAAGCTGATTGGTGGAATTATACCTTTTGGAAATGGAGTCGATTTTTAGTTAGAGCACTTTGGAAACCTCTCAATGTTATGGGAATTGCTGATCCTACAAGTCCTGCAAAAAATTACAAAGAATTGATAAAAATAGAACGTAGGACCAAAAAATGGATTACTGAAAACAACAACCTAATTACAGTTGTTGGCCATACACATAGGCCTCGTTTTCCTGAACCTGGTGACATTGCTTTTTTTAACGATGGAAGTTGTGTACATCCACGAAGTATAACAGGCATTGAAATTGAAAATAATGAAATATCACTCATTAAATGGCAAATTGCTACAACTGATGATGGTACATTAAAAATTGTTAGAGTATTACTCGAAGGTCCTCGAAAATTAGCCGATTATAAAACCTAACTACCTTATAAAGAGTTTATAAAATCTAATAAATCTCTTCTATCACGTGTAGATAATTCTTTAAAACTATCTTTAGAAGTTAAGGCTTCTCCTCCATGCCACAAAATAGCTTCAGTAATATTTTTTGCTCTTCCGTCATGTAAAAAATCGGTATGACCATTAACGACTTGAGTTAATCCAATTCCCCAAAGTGGTCTTGTTTTCCATTCGTTTCCATTCGCTAAAAAGTCAGGTCTATTATCTGCTAAATCATCTCCCATATCATGCAATAACATATCAGTATAGGCGTAAATCGTTTGATTAGAAATTGCTGAAATCGAATTACTACTTGTTGTCATACTTGGCACATGGCAAGAAGCACATTGTATGTCTTCAAAAATTTGAGCACCTCGTCTAACAGACTCTTTTTCTATATCTCTAGGCGCTGGCACAGCAAGAGTTTGGCAATAAAAAGCAACTTGATTTAAAATCTCTTCTGTGATTTCTGGATCGTCTTCAAAACCATCACTTCCATTCGTCTGTCCAAAACCAGTTTCTTGTGGAAATATATAACTTGTAATTCCCATATCTCCGAGGTAAGCTCCAGCACATTGCTCTAATATTGTTGCTGTATTAGCTTTCCAACCAAAACGCCCTAACTGAGTTGTCCCAGAAATGATGTCATGAACATAGTTCGCTTTACCAGAAATTCCATCATCATCTATATCATTAATATCTTGATGCATTAAAATTTCAGATTCAGAAATGGCTTCTAACAACCCTAACCCAAAAACTGGAGGTGCTAATCTTGGTGATAATAATATAGAACTCGGAACTGCAACATAAGTATCTATCAAATCGTAATTTGGCTTTTGTAAGGTTACTTGGGTTCCATCTGCTAAAGTTTCAACAATAGTAGTATAATTAACTTGAAATTTAGCTTCTGGCTCATAGCCAAAAATTGCTTGATTCTGAATTTGTAATCCGTAATTTGGTACAGGAACTGGCCCTCCATTTTCAGTAATTCCAGAAATACTAGATCTTAGAAAGAATCCACTTAATCCATTAATATTATCAGGAAAAGGAGCTCTTCCGTCTTTTGGATGACAAGAGATACAAGAACTATTATTAAAAATTGGCCCAATGCCTCCATTGACATTTGCTGGCGCAGTAACAAAAGCAGCTTCAAATTGAAAATCACCATCTAGATGCATGTCTAAATCATTTCCATTAAGATTTGCTGCAGGTGTACTAAATGAATTACTAGACGTTAAAAACACAGTAGTATCTCCACCTGCTAACAACCGTTCTTGAAGACTTGGCAATTCAACATAATCACTATTTTCATCAGACTGACAAGAGGTTAACGTTGTAATTACCAATAAGAAAAAAAAGTAAGAAGAAAATTTAAATTTCATTAGACCTTATTTTATATGAGAAAAAGAACACCAAACAAGTTGGTATTCTTTTTCATGATTTTAAGTGTGTGAAAGTATTATAAATTAGATATAAATGGCATTAAACTCGTTTCTAAAACCGTTAATAAATCAGCAACTTTCGTTTGTGCATTTTGAACTGCATTTCTATTATCTTCGATAGCTTCAGTAAACGTTCCTGGTATGGCTTCTATTGCAAAAATTGCATCAGAAATGGCTAATTTAATTTGAGCATCTAAAGTTGTATTTGACAAGGCAACAACGTTTGCAATTCCGTTTCCACTATTTCCATTATATTCTCCTAAATAAATATTTTGAATACTTCTAATATTATTAGCAAAATCTAATTTAGAATTATTACTAAAACGAGACTCTTCAGCTTCAGGTTTAGCGCCTCCATTATTCCCATTTAATGGCTCTTCAATTTTACCATTTGCAACCTCATCAGCAATAATTACAAGCCCTTCAACGATTTCTTGTAAAGCACCTTTTTGAGATGTATAAATTGATCCAGATTGTCCTGCATTAATAAAGTTTGACACAAAATCGCCTTCCGAAGCTAACCAACCATAATACAACTCTTGAGTTTGAGATTTCAAATTTTGAGTTGCAGCAACTAAATATTCAAGTTCTCTCGAAGTTAAATCTGAAGCAGATTTATTTCCGTTTAAACCCCAAACAAAATATTCTATGGTATGAAATCCTCTAGCTTCGTTATTACTTTCAAGTAGTGTTGAGGTAATATTATTTCCACTGTTTAAAACATTATTAATCGCATTGACATCTACAGGCCAAGAATCGATAGCTGGATCAATTCCTTCTGTATCAACAGGTCCATATAAAAACCCTTCAGATTTCTCCCAAGGCGCTCTTGTATTTTGCCATGCCGTTTTTACTGTTTGTAATGCAGTTTCATCTCCAATTGTTAAGTTACTAACTGCTGTTTCTAATGTACCTGCATTTGTATATAAACTGTTATAGGTTTCTGTAATAACATCAACTGATAAATTTGTTAATACTTGCGTGTATAAACTTGCATTTGGATCAACAGTTTCAGAACTATCATCATTATTACTACAGCTTGCCAGTGTAAATACTGTAAATATGCTTAAAAAAAATGTACGTGTTTTCATGGGTATTGTTTTATATGTGGTTTATTAAAATTTGAATCCGATTCCTGCTGAAAATGTTTTATCATGTTGTTTTTCTCCAGTAAATTCTAAAGTCGATAGGTTATAATTTTCTGAACCTAAACGACGATCAGAATATTGTGCTTTCACAACAATTTGAGGATGTACAAACCAGTTGACACCACCTGTGATTGTCGTGCGCTCCCAACGTGGATTATCGACAATACTTCCTTCAACATCTTGCATTGTATCATAATAATCGTAACGAACAAAAGGATATAACTGCTGTTTGCTTTCTGCATTAATTAGGTGTAAAATATTGTATCCAATTTCTGCTGATATGCCTAATGCATTTTTACCAACAGGTGTTCTTTTTACACCTAAATTATTCGATAGATTTGCGTTTCGAAGAGAGACGATATTTGAGTTTTCTAAGTTTCCAAAAAGTCCGATAGCATTAAATCTCAAGTTATTTTCGTTATAAGTAACATGACCCTCTACGATAGTTACATATGCGCTCTCCTCCATATCCTCTTTTGGTCTGTTTGCTGCGGAATCATTTATATAAGCCGCAACACCAAAATAAGTATCTTTATGCGTACCAAACTTATAATCTAATCGTGCAGAAAATGCGAAAGATTGTGCATTAGCCATTTCAAAACGTTGTTGGTAACCATCTTTTATCCAACCTCTTGACGAAAATCCCGAAGCATCTAAACCACTCACAACATAAGCTCTATAGTTGAATTTTTTTGCGAAAGTTCCGTAGAATTCAATACCTGTTTCGTACCATCCTAAAGGCAGAATGGCATTTTCCATCTCTTGACGTGTTGTTGTAAAATACTGAACAGGAGTATCTAAACTTTGATGCAGTCCAAAATACATTTTCATTTTACCTGCACGAATATTAAAATAAGGTTTGATTTTAAAGTTGATATGAACTTGTTCTAACTTTACACCTCCACCAGTTTCAATCTCATCTTCAAATTCACCAAATTCTTCTTGAGTATCTAAATCGATCGCAGAAGCAGTTCCACCATGTTCGTATTCAATTTCGGTTTTTAAACTTATTTTATCTGTAAAAAAGTATTCTAGGTATAAGTTTAAACGCTCAGCATCAAACTTGTCTTTTAAAGTAGGATCTGTATCGTAATCGTTATTGTAGTAATTTATAACGCCGTAACCTCTTAAACTGAAGTTATTCCATTTTAATAATGGTTCATTTTTAGAAGCTTGTTCAGCTCTAAACTCTTCTCGAAGTTCTTCCTTAATTTCTTCTTTAAGTAGGCTTAAAGTAATTGAATCGTTTTGAACTTGTGAATTCATTTTTACAGAAACAAATACTAGAAGAATAACTATAACTCTTTTCATTTTAATCTAAATAAGAGTGCAAATTTATCCTTATTTAGACTAAATACAAATAAAAAGTAAATAAAATTTAGACTTTTTTTAATCTACTGAATTACAACACATAAGCATTAACTTTCGGGTGCTAACTCTACCTCCAAACCTTCCATTTCAGGTGTGATTTGAATTTGACAACCTAAACGAGAGTTGTCTTTAACATTAAACGCTTCACTTAACATGGCTTCTTCATCATCTTGCATTTCTGGCAATTCGGTTTTACTTAACACATAGCATTGACATGATGCACACATGGCCATTCCACCACAAATTCCGATAGTACCTTCTGGAGCTAGTTCATAAGAACGTACAACTTCCATAAGGTTCATTGCCATATCTGTTGGTGCTAAAACTTCATGTGTTACACCATCTCTATCGGTTATTTTTATAGTTATATCTTGTTCCACTACTCTATTGCTTTTACTACTGCTTTTGGTGCTTCCTTACGTGTACCATCAAAACCATTAACACCAGCTACTGTCGTATATTTTAATACATACCGTTTACCAGGATTTATAATTTGATAAGCAGATTGACACATTAATGTCGCTTCATGAAAACCACATAGAATTAGTTTTAATTTTCCTGGATAAGTGTTAACATCACCAATAGCATATATACCAGGTATGTTGGTCTGATAATCTAAAGCATTGTTAACCTTAATAGCATTTTTTTCAATTTCAAGTCCCCAATTTGCAATTGGTCCCAACTTTGGTGATAAACCAAAAAGAGGAATAAAATGATCAGTTTCTACAATAATAGGCGTTTCATCTTTTTTAGTTACCTCAACACTTTCAACTTTACCGTTTCCATTAATTGCAGTGATTTCGGCTGGAGTAATGAGATTTATTTTTCCTAAGTTTTTTAATTCCTGAACTTTTTCAACAGAATCTAAATGTCCACGAAATTCATTTCGTCTATGAATTAAAGTTACACTAGAAGCGATATCACTTAAAAAGATACTCCAATCTAGAGCCGAATCTCCTCCTCCTGCAATCACTACTTTTTTATCGCGATATAACTCAGGCTCTTTAATCATATACTCAACACCACAATCCTCGAAATCTGTAATATTATCTAAAAGTGGTTTACGAGGTTCAAAACTTCCTAAACCGCCAGCAATAGCAATTATTGGAGCTTGATGCTGTGTACCTTTATTGGTAGTGACAATGAATGAACCATCTTCTTGCTTATCAATTGTTTCAGCACGTTCTCCAAGTGTAAATCCTGGTTCGAACTGCTTACATTGCTCTATTAATTTCTGGGTTAAATCTCCTGCTAAAATCTCAGGATATGCAGGAATATCGTATATAGGTTTTTTAGGATAAAGTTCAGAACATTGTCCACCTGCTTGTGGCAGTGCATCAATTAAATGGCATTTTAATTTCAGCAAACCTGCTTCAAAAACGGTAAACAAACCTGTTGGACCTGCTCCAATAATGAGTATATCTGTTTTAATCATGAATCTAAATTTCGAAACGTAAAATTAATTGAAAAACAAGACAAATTATGTGACAAAAGTCACCTTTAGACTTCAATATTAATAACTTGTTCTATTTGCGGAGCATATTTTTTAATGGTCATTTCAACACCAGACTTTAGCGTCATTTGATTTACGCTACAGCCAACGCAAGCGCCTTGTAATTGCACCTTAACTAAGGTATCGTTTTCGATAGATAATAATGAAATATCACCACCATCACTTTGTAAAAACGGGCGAATTTCGTCTAATGCTTTTTCGACATTCAGTCTAAGTTCTTCTGTACTCATATATTATTTCTTTACTGCTGAACATCCAGCCATAGTCGTTATTTTAATAGCTTCAGTTGGAGGTAAATCATCATTTCGCTTAACCACTTCTTCAACAACATTTTGCGTTAACTCCTCGAAAGATTTCTCTAAAGCTGTTGCTGTTTGCAAGGCAGCTGGACGGCCAATATCTCCTGCTTCTCTTATGCTTTGAACTAATGGTAATTCACCCAAAAATGGAACTCCTAAATCTTCTGCAAGATTTTGAGCGCCTTGCTTTCCGAAGATATAATATTTATTATCTGGAAGCTCATCAGGTGTAAAGTAAGCCATATTTTCGATAATACCTAACACAGGCACGTTGATACTTTCTTGTTGAAACATTGCAACACCTTTTTTAGCATCTGCCAAGGCTACATTTTGAGGCGTACTTACCACAACTGCTCCTGTAATTGGAAGCGATTGCATAATGCTTAAGTGAATATCTCCTGTTCCTGGTGGTAAATCGATTAATAAAAAATCGAGTTCTCCCCAAGCCGCATCAAAAATCATTTGATTTAATGCTTTTGCTGCCATTGGCCCTCTCCAAACGACTGCTTGATCTGGTTTTGTAAAAAAGCCTATCGATAACATTTTAACACCATAGTTTTCTACAGGTCTCATTTTAGATTTTCCATCAACATTAGCAGCCAAAGGTCTTTCTAATTCTACATCAAACATAATTGGCATTGAAGGTCCATAAATATCGGCATCTAAAACACCAACTTTAAATCCCATTTTTGCTAAAGTCACAGCCATATTTGCCGTTACAGTAGATTTACCAACACCACCTTTTCCTGAAGCTACAGCTACAATATTTTGAATGCCTGGAATCTTTTTCCCTTTAATCACATTAGGAGCAGATTTAGCAGGTGCATCAACTTTTACATTGACTGTTATTTTAGCCTTTTCATACACGATGTCATGAATGGTTTTCATGATTTCTACCTCAGTTTTCTTTTTGGCTTGTAAACTCGGATTCGTAATTGTGATATCCACAATAACCTCATCAGCAAAAGTGACCACATTTTTTACGGCTCCACTCTCGACCATGTTTCGCCCTTCTCCAGGTGCAGAAATAGTTTCGAGTGCTTTAAGTATGTCTTGTTTGTTTAGTTTCATAGTTGTTTTCAAATCGAGATTCTATGTAGAATCATTCTAAATGCAAAGATACAGTGAATTGTTTAGAATTTGAAACCCTTTTTATTGAAATGAGTTATAACAGAAGTGAGTACGATTATACTTGCACTTTAACAAAAAAATGTATCTTTAAGGTACTGAATACCAACTTTATGAAAAATTACTACATATTACTCATTACCCTTTTAATTTCATTTACGATTAATGCTCAGATTGTTGACATACCTGACCCTGTTTTTAAAGACAGATTAGTTAACGGTTATTGTGTTGATTCAGATGGTAATGGTAGTGCAGACACAAATGCAGACACAAATAATGATGGTGAAATTCAAGTCACAGAAGCATTAGCTGTTACTAATCTTTATCTTTACTGTTTTAACTCATCTTGCCAATTTTCTTCAGTGGAAGGATTAGAAGCTTTTACAAACCTTGAATACTTAGAACTTTCTAACCATAACATTACTTCATTAAACGTAACTACGCTAACCAATCTTAATACATTTATTTGTAGATCCAATAATTCATTAACTACAATAGAGTTAGGATCTTTACCTAACCTAAGCTCTCTAGAATGTGGTGGTAGTCAATTGACCTCACTAGATGTAAGTTTACTTACAAACCTTACTTCTTTAAAGTGTACTGGTACTCAATTAAGCACGTTAGATGTAAGCGGATTATCTAATCTCTCAACGTTAGAATGTCGATATAATCAAATAAACACGTTAACTCTTGGCACACTATCAAATCTCAATTATTTGGATTGTAGTGATAATCTATTAAGCACAATAGACCTAAGTGGCTTGACAATTACAACAACATTAAACTGTGTTAATAATCAACTAAACTCACTAAATATAAGTGGGTTAACAATTTTGGAGCGATTGTATTGTAATAATAATCAAATAACCAATTTAGACGCAAGTAATTTGTTAAACTTGGATGTTTTGGCTTGCAATGATAATGAATTAACCAATTTAAAGATTAGTGGCTTAACAAGTTTAACATCTCTGTCATGTAATAATAATCAATTAAGTACATTAGAGCTAAGTTCTCTTGTGAATCTTGAAGGATTAGCATGTTCAAATAATCAATTAACCTCTTTAAATTTAGATTCTGCACCATATTTAGTATCTCTTAATTGTGGTTTTAATCAAATCGCAACTTTAGATCTCAGTTTACAAACTAATCTTAATTCTTTATCCTGCGGTTCAAATCAATTAACAGAATTAGACATAAGCCCTTTAGTAAATCTCAATACCTTGGATTGTAGTTCTAATCAAATAAGCGAATTAGATTTTACTAATGTGTCTTTAAGCAATCTCTATTGCCAAAATAATTTATTAACCTCTATAGATGCTAGCAATATGACTGCGCAATTTTTGAATTGCGCAAACAATCAACTAATAACTTTAAACATTAAAAACGGTTATATTAATAAAAATGGCGAAATACTTAGTCCATATGACTTACGCCTTCTTGACTTCAGTAATAATCCTGATTTAATAAATGTTTGTGCTGATGATGAACCCATCTATGCAGGAAATTGGCCCTATTATGAATTGAATATTGTTCAGAATTTAATTAATCAATATGGATACACGACTTGTGCTGTTAATGGATATTGTTCCTTTACACCAGGTGGTGAATTTTATACTATAGAAGGAACTGTAATTCTTGATAGTGACGATAATGGTTGTGATAATAATGATTCTGGTTTTCCTAATTTAAATTTTGGTATTACTGATGGAACAGAAACTGGTAATTTTATTGCAAATAGTTCTGGAGCCTATATGATTCCTGTTCAAGAAGGGTCTCACACCATAACTCCAACTTTTGAAACCACAAGTTACTTTACTATTTCACCATCTAATGTTAGTATATCGTTTCCCACAGATGCAAGTCCGTATATGCAGGATTTCTGTATCACACCAAATGGTGAGTTTAATGATTTAGAAATTACCATCATTCCTTTAGGAGTTGCTCGTCCTGGTTTTGATGCTAATTATAAAGTGATTTATAAAAATAAAGGAACTACTAGTTTGACTGGTGATATCGATTTTGATTTTGCAGATAACCTTATGGATTTTGTTTCTGCTTCTCCTACTGAAGACACGCAATCTCTAAACCTATTAACTTGGAATTTTAATGATTTAGAGCCATTTGAAAGTCGTGAGATTCTATTAACAATGAATATCAATTCACCAATGGAAACACCTCCTGTAAATGGTGATGACGTTTTGGTTTTTGATGCTTCTGTAAATTCTTCGGAAACTGATGAAACACCAGATGATAATACCTTTGAACTTCAACAAACTGTAGTCAATTCTTATGACCCAAATGATAAAACGTGTTTAGAAGGTGCTTTTATCACACCTGAAATGGTTGGCGATTATGTACACTATATGATTCGTTTTGAAAATACTGGATCTGCTAATGCTATAAATATTGTAGTTAAAGATGATATTGATAGACTTACCTATGATTTGTCGTCACTCATTCCTTTACATGCAAGTCATGATTATGTTGCAAGAATTAAAGACAATGCATCAGACCATTATGTAGAATTCATTTTTGAAAACATCAACTTACCTTTTGATGATGCCAATAATGATGGTTATATCGTTTTTAAAATTAGAACACTTAACACTTTAGAATTAAATGACACTTTTGAAAATGATGCCGAAATTTATTTCGATTTTAATTTCCCAATCATTACTAATAATGAACAAACTACAATTGCGACTTTAAGTACTGAAGACTTTGAGTTGGCAAATAACTCGATTTCGCTGTATCCTAATCCGGCGACCAATCATCTAACTTTAGAATCGAAGCAAGCTATTAAACATATATCTATTTACGATATTTCTGGTAGACTCATAAATGAGGTTGCTTTTATTGGCACAAAAACAGAATTGACAATTTCTACTGAAGCGCTTTCAGCAGGCACTTATTTCTTAAAAATTAAAACGGAAACTGGTGACATTGTGAAACAATTAATAAAAGATTAAACTATGAAAAATTACTACATATCTCTCGTTGCCCTTTTTATCTCTTTTACTTTAAATGCACAGATTATTGATATTCCTGACCCATTATTTAAAAATTTATTGGTAAATGGCAATTGTGCAATTTTAAATAATTCAGGTACTTATGAGGATGTTGATACTAATAATGATAATGAAATTCAAATTAATGAAGCACTAGCCGTAACAAAGTTAAGACTATCTTGGCAACAAGGTTTTTCTTCAGTCGAAGGAATAGAATATTTCACAAACCTTGAGGAGTTAATTTTTATTGATACGACTAATTTAACTTCAATTGATTTAACAAATAATACTAGCCTTGAAACCATAAAAATTGAAAATTGTCCAGCTTTAACTTCTTTTAATATTAATGGCTTAGTTAATCTAGACTTCCTCTCCTGTACAATAAACAACCTTACAGAAATAGACTTGAGCACTAATATTAATTTGACTGAAGTATATATTACAGACACTTGGGTTAATCCTGATTCGATTTCAACTTTAACTAATATAATTATCAATCCTTCGAATGTGATTGAGACATTTGTACTATACAATTCTTTAATTTCAGATTTTGATTTTAGTATTATGCCTGAATTACAAACTTTAGATTGCAGATACAATCAATTTACCGAATTAGATATTAGTTCAAATCCATTATTACAAGTAGTAAATTGTAGTAATAATATGATTTCTAATCTAGATTTAAGTTCAAATCCATTACTTGAAACACTTTATTGCAATTTTAATATGTTAACATCATTAGATATTAGCAACACACTAATTAAAGAACTTCAATGTTCTTTTAATCAGCTTGAAACTTTAAATTTGAAAAACGATGTATATAATAAGGAATATTGTTTTAGTTCTGATTGCTATGGATGGATTAATTATAATCCGAACTTGGCATATATTTGTGTAGATGATGAACTTTTCAATGGTAATAGTGAGTTTGAACAAGTTCTAAGTTATATTGATTATTTTGGTTATAATTGTGTAGTTAATTCGTATTGCTCTTTTGAACTAGGTGGAGAATTCTATACCATAAATGGTAATACAAAAATTGATTTAGATTACAATGGCTGTGATATAAACGATACTGTTTTACCACATGTAAATTTTGAAATTACAAATGGATCTGAAACTGGGAATTTCATTTCTAACACTTCTGGAGATTATTCTATTCCTTTGGGAAATGGTTCTCATACCATAACTCCTATCCTTGAAAATCCGAGTTATTTTACAGTAACTCCTTCAAGTCTTACAGTTGATTTTCCAACAGATGCAAGTCCGTTTATGCAAGATTTTTGCATCACGCCAAATGGTACATTTAACGATTTAGAAATCACTATCATTCCCTTAGGTGTTGCTCGTTCTGGTTTTGATGCCAATTATAAAATCATCTATAAAAACAAAGGGAATACTTCGCTTTCAGGAGATATCAATTTTAATTTTCAAGATGACCTTATGAATTTTATTTTGGCTACTCCTACTGAAAATTCTCAATCTCCAAATACCTTAACTTGGACATTCAATGACTTAACACCATTTGAAATTCGTGAGATTGAATTGACCTTGAATTTAAATACACCAATGGATCCAGTTCCTTTAAACGATGGAGATGTGTTGTCATTTATTTGTTCTATCAATTTTTCGGAAACTGATGAAACACCAGATGATAATACCTTTGAACTTCAACAAACTGTAGTCAATTCTTATGACCCAAATGATAAAACCTGTTTAGAAGGTGCTTTTATTACACCTGAAATGGTTGGTGATTATGTACACTATATGATTCGTTTTGAAAATACAGGATCTGCTGAAGCTGTAAACATAGTGGTAAAAGATGATATTGATAGAACCAAGTATGACTTATCGTCACTTGTTCCAATTACTGCTAGTCATGACTATGTTGCTAGAATTAAAGATAATGCTGTATTCCATTATGTAGAGTTCATTTTTGAAAATATCAACTTACCTTTTGATGATGCCAATAATGATGGTTATATCGTTTTTAAAATTAGAACATTGGATACTTTAGTGTTAAATGACACTTTTGAAAATGATGCTGAAATTTATTTCGATTTTAATTTTCCAATCATTACTAATAACGAACAAACGACAATTGCCACTTTAAGTACTGAAGACTTTGAGTTGGCAAATAATTCAATTTCACTATATCCTAATCCGACGACCAATCATCTTACTTTAGAGTCAAAGCAAGCTATAAAGCAAATCACGATTTATGATATTTCTGGCAGATTGATAAATGAGGTTGCTGTTATTGGTACAAAAACAGAGTTAACCATATCTACTGAAATGCTTTCAACTGGGACTTATTTTGTAAACATTAAAACGGAAACGAGTGAAGTTGTGAAGAAAATTATTAAAGAATAATTACAACTCTTTAGAAGGGTCCCAATACACCTTGTCTAAATCTTGAATTTGATTTTCAATAACAACAATACCTTCGCTTTCTAGCAATTGTTGCATAAGGTTAGTGCCATCAAAATGATGCTTTCCTGTTAATAATCCTTTTCTATTTACAACACGATGTGCAGGTACATCTTTTCCATGAGAACCATTCATCGCATAACCTACCATTCTGGCGCTTCGTTTTGCACCTAAATAATTAGCAATCGCTCCATAACTTGTTACTCTTCCAAAGGGAATTAGTTTTGCAACCTCATAAACTTTATCGAAGAAGTTTAAAGTCTCAGGTTTCATATTAAAGATCTAATAAAATATTAATCAATGTTGCTGCTGCTACTATTGCTGTAATGATCCCAATACTTTTATTCATGTTTTTTTGAGATGTGAACTTTTTATTATTTATTTTATCAAAAAAGAAAATATAAACATAGAGCATTACAAAGGTTCCCATTGCAGCTCCTGAGCAATAGGTTAAAATACTCATAGGATCAAATGCAAACCAACCAAATCCTGCAATAGAAATAGTCATGTAAGCTTGATATGGTATTGGAAACACATTAATAGCAGATAAAAAGACACCTTGAAAAAATCGGCTTTCTTTACTTTTACTATCTGGTTCAATATCTGGTTTTGGAGATGTTTTTGCTATGAACAAAAAATAAATTGTAATTAATACAAAAATGACTAGAGCGACTTGCCTTAAGATTTCGACTGTGTGTGGATGATTACTTAAATAACGAGCAAACATGGCAGCAATATAGGTTTGTAAAAAAACGACTAAACATACTCCAATTGAAAACACTATTCCTCTATTATAGCCTTCTTTCAAACTGATTTTTGCAGCAGTCATATTTAATAATCCTGGAGGAATAACACCCATTAATGCGATAACTAATCCAAGAAAAAAAATGACAGTAATATTCAAAATCTAATTAATTTTAAACCTAATATACGTAATTGGTTTGTTATGCTCTAAATATTGCGATTCATAAAAGGTTTGAATGCTTGTAACATCTTCAGGACTACCTTCTTGTTTATACACATCATGATTAGCATAAAGCACTTCATGACCTTCGCCATGTAAGAGTCCAAGCGTGTAACCATGCATAAACTCACTATCAGTTTTTAAGTTCACAATTCCATCAGATTTTAAGATGGTTTTGTATCGTTTTAAAAACTGAGCGTTTGTCATTCTATGTTTGGTACGTTTATATTTTATTTGTGGATCTGGAAATGTAATCCAAATTTCATCTACTTCATTTTCACCAAAGGCAAAATCTACAAGTTCAATTTGAGTTCTTATAAATCCAACGTTTGGAATTTCTTCTTCAATAGCTGTTTTTGCGCCTCTCCAAAATCGTGCGCCTTTAATATCGATACCAATAAAATTCTTTTCTGGATATTTTTTAGCTAAAGCAACAGAATACTCTCCTTTACCACATCCTAATTCTAATACCAACGGATTTGAATTCTTGAAAAATTTAGATGTCCAGTGTCCTTTATATTCAAAATTATTGGTTACCAATTCATCTCGCGATGGCTGAATCACATTAGCAAACGTTGCGTTTTCATTAAAACGCTTTAATTTATTTTTACTTCCCACAATTAATTTAATATTTAGACAAAATTAAGGAAACATATTAGTTTATCTTTGTTTTTATCTGTCATGTTTAAAATAGAATAGCATTGATTTACCAAAACAAATTCTGCACATGCAATATCAACCAAAAAAGCGAATATTAGTAGCGCCATTAAATTGGGGTTTAGGACATGCTACCAGATGCATTCCGTTAATACGTGCTTTGCTAACAAATAATTTTGAAGTTGTCATTGCAAGTGACGGAATTGCCTTAAAATTATTACAAAAAGAATTCCCGAAACTAGAATCTATTGAATTGCCTTCATACAATATATCGTATGCAAAAAATGGACAGTTCTTCAAATTAAAGATGCTTCAGAATTCTCCAAAACTAATCCAAGCCATTAAAGCCGAAAAGAAGGCAACTAAAACTATTATTAAAGATTATCGCATAGATGGTATACTTTCAGATAACAGATTAGGTGTTCATAGTAAACTTATTCCTTGTGTTTTTATGACACATCAACTAAAAGTGTTAAGCGGAAATACAACGTGGTTAAGCACAAAAATGCATCAAAAAATAATTAAACGTTTTGATGAATGTTGGGTACCTGACACTATTGGTCTAGATAATTTAAGTGGAAAACTTGGTCATACAGACGTATTTGATATTCCTATAAAATATATTGGACCACTTAGTCGCTTCAAAAAAACAGATTGTAAAATAAAATATGACCTTATGGTTTTACTTTCTGGACCAGAACCGCAACGCACACTTCTACAAGATTTACTATTAAAAGAACTAAATACTTATAAAAGGAAAGTTTTATTTGTAAAAGGCATTGTTGATGGTGAACAAAAACCATCTATTAAAGATCACATAACAAGTTATAATTTTATGACTAGCGAAGCTTTAGAACACGCAATAAATGAAAGTGACATTGTGTTATCTAGATCTGGCTATACAACAGTTATGGATTTAGCCAAACTTGAAAAAAAAGCATTTTTTATTCCTACTCCTGGTCAATTTGAACAGGAATACCTTGCAGAACGATTAACAAAACTTGGATATGTACCAAGTTGCAAACAAAAGGAATTTAAAATTGAAATGCTTAATTCTATTGAAGGTTTTAGTGGTATAAAAACCACAAATTACAATACGAATTACAAAAAATTATTCCGACTTTTCAAGGGTAAATGAAAACTCACTTCCAACACCTAAATCACTTTCGACATAGATTTTCTCATCATGAGCTTCAATAATGTGTTTAACGATTGAAAGTCCGAGACCAGAACCTCCTTCTTTACGAGAACCACTTTTATCAACTCTAAAAAATCGCTCAAAAAGTCGTGTCAGGTTTTCTTTAGAGATTCCTTCACCATTATCTGTGACTCGAACAATCACTTTGTTTTTGATTAAATTTTCCACGCTAATTTCTGTAGTACCTTTTTCTCTTCCGTATTTGATAGAATTAACAACGAGATTTGTGAGTACTTGTTGAATTCGTTCTTTATCGGCAGAAACCATAATTGGACTATTATAATCCATATCAAAAGTCAAAGTGATTTTCTTTTTAGAAGCTTTCATTTCTAATAAATCAAAAACACTTTCAACCAACTCAACAATATCAAAAGTTTCAACATTTAACCTCAAATCGCCTACTTCTAGCTTAGTAATCATGTCCAAATCTCTAACGATATAAATAAGACGTTCTAGACCTTTACTAGCTCTATTCAAATATTTTTCGCTAACATTTTTATCGTTGATTGCTCCATCAAGCAAGGTTAATAAATAGCCTTGAACAGTAAACAAAGGTGTTTTAAGTTCGTGAGATACATTACCCAAAAACTCTTTACGATATTCTTCTCTAACTTTTAACGTTTCAATTTCAACCTTTTTATTACGAGCATACTTATCAATTTCTTGAGTAAGCGTTGCCATGTCTGTCGTGATAGGCTGTTTTCGTAAGGTTGAAGATTCTAAAAGCGTCAAATCGTCGTAGATTTTTTTAACGCGTCTATAAATAAAACGTTCTACTCTATATTGAATAACAATAAAAGAAATAAGGAATGTGAACACTGCAAAAGAAAGTAAATACAGTACATCAATTGAATGTAATACATACAAAAAAACACTCGATAAGAGCGTTAAAAAAATTGTGATATACAATGACGTTTTAAAAGCAAACTTGTACGTTTTTTTTATTTTATTTTGCATCAATCTACAAACTTATAACCAACACCTTTAACAGTTTTAAAGCTTTTGTCTCCAATTTTTTCACGAAGTTTTCTAATATGAACATCAATAGTTCTTCCACCAACAATAACTTCATTACCCCAAACTTTATCTAAGATTTCTTCACGTTTAAAGACCTTACCTGGTTTTGTTGCTAACAAAGATAACAATTCGAATTCTTTTCGAGGTAAAATGATTTCTTTGCCTTTAAGAGATATTTTATATTCTTCTCTATTAATAATTAAATTACCAATTTTAATAATGTCTTCTGAAGCTTCTTCTTCTTTAAGTCGTCTTAATAACGCTTTAACTTTACTAACCAAAACTTTAGGCTTAATTGGTTTTGTAATGTAATCATCAGCTCCTGCGTCAAATCCTGCCATTTGAGAATAGTCTTCACCTCTAGCCGTTAGAAATGTAATGATCGTATTGCTCAAATCTGGAACTTTTCTAATTTGTTCACATGCTTCAATGCCATCCATTTCTGGCATCATCACATCCAAAATAATTAACTGAGGCTTTTCTTTTTTTGCCATTTTAACCGCTTTGAAACCGTTTTCAGCAGTAATTATCTGATAGCCTTCTGTAGATAAATTGTAACCAACAATCTCTAAAATATCTGGTTCGTCATCAACTAATAAAATTTTAATATCTTTTTTTTTCATATTTAACTTAGTATTAAAAGTCGATTGACTTAAATTTTAGGTTTTAAAAATCCTATGTAAAGATATGATATATATCAAAAAATTTACAAACCTCATTCCATTAATAACATTAAGTTAACCTTCTTATGACGCTCTAGAAACATTTAGAAGAAAATATTTAGTTTAACATGTTTTTGGTATAAAAATTGGTGATTTATTACTAAATTATAGCTGTGATGAAAAATTACCTGTTTATTTTTTTAGTTTTCAGTATCATGAGCATGCCACATATAGGTCATGCTCAATTTATAGATACTACCAAAACCTCATCAACTACTATTGAAGAATTAATGATTTTTCCAAATCCAGTAATTGATGGTATCCTTAATATTTCTTCAAAACACAATTTACCCAAAACTATAGAAATTTACGATGTTTTGGGCAAGAGAATAATGGCAGCTTCAATCTTAGGAAAGACATTTAACATTTCAAGATTGTCTCCAGGAGTTTACATTCTCAAAATAAAAGAGAACGCAATATCTGCGACTAGAAAACTGGTTGTAAAGTGATTAGGTCTTAATATTATCATATTGTAAAATAGCGGTTTATAACGCAATTAATTAGTGAAAATGCCTAAATCTTGCTATATTTGTTATTGCAATTTTATTATCAATCTAAATATTATATAAATTATGAAAAAACTTTACTTTTTAATGGTAACTCTTTTAGTTACTAGTCTAACCTTTGGACAAGATTTAGTTATTACTGGAATTATTGATGGGCCTCTTCCAGGAGGTTACCCAAAAGGGCTTGAATTATATGTAGTAAATGACATAGCTGATTTAAGTGTTTATGGAATTGAAAGAGCTGGAAATGGAGATGCACCAACAGGTACGCAAACTTATACTTTTCCTGCAGATTCATATACTGCTGGTGATTTCATTTATATTTCAGCTGAAATACCTTATTTTACTCAATACTTAGGTATAGCACCTACTTACGCTGATACGGCAAATGGAGAATTAAACAATAATGGTGATGATGTCGTTATGCTTTATTCTAATGGCTCTCTTTCTGATGCTATTGGTTTTGGTGATGGTACAGGAACAACATGGGAATACCTAGATGGTTGGGCTTACCGAATTGATGGACAAGGACCAAATGCTACTTTTACTGATACAGAGTGGACTTATAGTGGAATTAATGCATTAGATGGTTGTGACCTAGGAGATGATACTGGAACAAATGCAGGTTGTGCCTCTGTGTTTCCAATAGGAACATATTCTCCAACAGTTAACACAAACCCAACTATTTCTATTACATCTCCTAACGATGGACAAGCACTTGATTCTGGAACAACTGATGTTGATGTAGAATTTACAGTTGCAAATGCTCCAGGAGCAACAGTTAACATTATTGTAATTGTTAACGGAGGAACTCCAGATGTAAACAATGGTGCAACTAGTCCTTTTACAATTAGCTCATTAGTTGATGGTGATTCTGTAACTGTTACTGCTGATTTGGTTGATGGAGGTAATTTAGATTCTGATATGATCACTTTCTCAATAGCTTACCCTTGTGACTTACAAGTTGGAACTATTACTGAAACATGCGATGCTATTACACCTGCAACTGATGACACTTATACTGCAACAATAGAATATACTGGTGGAGGAACTACAACTTATACAATTGACACTAGCGGAATTGGAACAGTTGGTGGTGACGATCCTTCAAGTGTTACCGATGGCACAATAACAATATCAGATATTCCTGAAGGAACAGATTTTTCTGTGTCTTTCAATGGTAATCCTGCAGACAGTAGCTGTTCTTTTTCAAGAAACATAAATAGTCCTGATTGTGATCCTACTTTACCATTACCTCTTTATGAAGGATTTGATTACACAGAAGGTTCTCAATTAATTGATGCTGCAAATTGGGCAAATATCTCTGATAGTTCTGATGAAGTATTAGTTGCTGGACCTGGAGGACTTACTTATCCTAATTTAGCTGATTCTAACCAATTAGGAAATCATGTAACTTTTGATGGAGGAGGTAGTGATCCTGAAATACAGTTTACTCCAGTAACTTCTGGAGCAATATATGCGTCTTTTCTAATAAATATTACTGACAATGCATCTGTTGACACACCTGGTTACTTTGCCGTATTAGGTGGTTTTGATGCTAGATTATGGACTGTTCCTGGAACAAATCCTGGTGAATATCAAATAGGTATTTCTAATGTAAACACAGCTCCAACTGCTGGTGAACTTGACTCAACTGTTCTTACTACTGGAACTACAGCATTTATAGTTATGAGTTATGATTTAACTACAGGTACAATTAGTGCTTGGGTTAATCCTAGTGATGCAACTTTTGGAGGTTCTGCTCCCACAGCTAGTGCTTCATCTACTGAGAGTGGTGATGTTGTAACAAGTTTTAACCAATTTGCAATTAGACAAGATTCAACTAATGAAACAGCATTTACACTTTTTGATGAGTTACGTATAGGAACATCTTGGGCTGATGTTACTCCAACTACACTTTCAATTGATGATTTTAGCTCAAATAGATTTAAAGTATATCCAAACCCAACATCTTTAGGATATGTAAATATTGCAAGTGCTAATAGCGAAGCTATTTCTGTTACTGTTTTTGACATTTTAGGAAAACAAGTCATTAATGAAACATTAAGCAATAACCGTTTAAATGTATCTGCTCTTAATACTGGAGTTTACATTATGAAGGTAACGCAAAATAATGCTTCAGTTACTAAAAAATTAATCATTAAGTAATTACTTAATTTTTAAAACACATTTAAAAGCGTTGTCTATTGGCAACGCTTTTTCTTTTTGTCTACTTTTGCTATAATGATAAACATTCAGGATATCTTTTCAATGTCTTCGGAAGACAGATTCAATGCTATGGCATTGGATGTTTTTAAATTTCAGTTTGATAACAATCCTGTGTATCGTTCTTTTTGTGATTTGTTATACAAGCACCCAAGCGATATCAAACGTATTGAAGACATTCCATTTTTACCCATTCAGTTTTTCAAAAGCCATGAGGTTTTAAGTTCTAAAAATTCAATTGAAACTACATTTTCAAGTAGTGGTACTACTGGAAGTTTAACAAGCAAGCATCATGTAACCGATTTAAACATTTACGAAAAAAGCTTCAGAAAAGGGTTTCAAGAGTTTTATGGAAACATTGAAGACTATGTCATCTTAGCTTTATTGCCTAGTTATTTAGAACGACAAGGCTCGTCTTTGATTTATATGGTGAATGATATGATAGAACACTCTAAACATCCTGAAAGTGGGTTTTATTTAGATAGTATTTCAGAATTAAAAGAACAGCTTATCACTTTAGATTCAAAAGGACAAAAAGTACTTCTGATAGGTGTTTCATTTGCTTTGTTAGATGTGGTTGAAACCTATCAATTTCAGCTTAAAAATACGATTGTCATGGAAACTGGTGGCATGAAAGGTCGCAGAAAAGAATTGGTTCGTGCTGAATTACATTCTATCTTAAAAGAAGGCTTTGGTGTTTCAAATATTCATAGTGAATATGGCATGACCGAATTATTAAGTCAAGGATATTCTAAAGGAAACGGCGTTTTCGAATGTCCAAATTGGATGCGAATACTAACACGAGATCCAGAAGATGCACTTACACTTCAACAACATCAAAAAACTGGTGGAATTAATGTCATTGACTTAGCAAACATCAATTCTTGTTCATTTATCGCAACTCAAGATTTAGGCAGAGTTGAAAAAGATGGTTCATTTGAAATTATTGGTCGATTTGATTCTAGTGATATTAGAGGCTGTAATTTAATGGTGTTGTAAAATACTTTGTAAGGTTTCAAAATAAAGTGAGACAAATGATAATGAAGCTATAATTCAAGAATAGTTTAGAGTTCTATGAAAAAGAAAAATTAGCTTCAACCGTTGGTTGGTTAATGTTAAACGCCTCATCAAATGATGAGGCGTTTTTCTTTCCTGCAAGGTCTTTGGGACCTTGTAGGTTTGAAGAGCGAATACCAACAAGGTCCCAAAGACCTTGCAGGATAATCAACCTCATTTAAACAACTTTTATAATATAAGTATTTTTCTTTCCTTTATTTAAAATGATGTACTTATCATTGATTAAATCATCATCAGATAATTGATAGTCTTCTTTCACCTTTTCTTTATTCACTGCAACTGCATTTTCTTTTAAGGCACGTCGAGCTTCACTATTAGACGCTAAGAAATTTGTTTTAGCTGCTAAAGCTCCAATCATATCTAAACCAGATGTCAAGTCTGCCTTAGGCAGTTCAGCTTGAGGCACACCTTCAAACACATCTAAAAAAGTGTGTTCATCTAAGGTTTTTATATCTGCTTTGAAGGTTTTACTGAACAAGATATTAGACGCTTTCTCTGCATTTTCGAAATCAGTTTTTGAATGTACCATTGTTGTAATCTCTTCAGCTAAACGTTTTTGCAAACCTCTTTGGTGAGGTGCTTCTTGATGTGCTACAACAATACTTTTAATATCTTCTTCGGTGAGGAATGTGAAAATTTTGATATACTTTTCTGCATCTTCATCACTAGAATTTAACCAATATTGATAAAATTTATATGGCGACGTTCTGTTAGCATCCAACCAAACGTTTCCACCTTCAGACTTACCAAATTTAGAACCATCACTTTTAGTAATTAACGGACAAGTAATTGCAAAACCTTTTCCTTTTCCTACACGTCTAATTAATTCGGTACCTGTTGTAATATTTCCCCATTGATCACTTCCTCCCATTTGAATACTACAATTATTCTCTCTGTATAAATGTAAGAAATCATAACCTTGAACGAGTTGATATGTGAATTCTGTAAATGACATTCCGTCACTAGATTCAGAAGAAATTCTATTCTTTACAGAATCTTTAGCCATCATATAATTGACCGTTATATGTTTTCCCACATCACGAATAAACTCCAGAAACGAGAATTCTTTCATCCAATCATAGTTATTAACCAATTCCGCTGAATTAGGAACATCACTTTCAAAATCTAAAAAATGAGCTAATTGTTTTTTTATAGCATTTTGGTTATGACGCAATGTTTTTTCATCTAACAAGTTACGCTCGCTAGATTTCCCTGAAGGATCACCAATCATTCCTGTTGCTCCACCAACCAAAGCAAACGGCTTATGTCCACAACGCTGATAATGTGCCAATAACATGATTGGAACGAGATTTCCTATATGCAAAGAATCTGCAGTTGGATCAAAACCAACATATGCAGAACGCATCTCTTCCATTAAATGATCTTCTGCTCCAGGCATTGTATCATGTACCATTCCTCTCCACTGTAACTCTTCAACAAAATTTTTAATCATAACCTATAATAAATTAGTAATCTTTGGCAAATATAGATTTATAGCACAAAAGAAAAAAGACTAATTTTACAATAAACTCTATTAAACGTTTTCAATTGGCTGCAAAATGTTCTTATATTCCAATATTCTTATTCTTTTTACTTCGTAACTTTGCTATGAAGCGCAAATAACAATTCATATTGAAATAAAATACCTATTTTTCGCTTCAATCAAAATGATTAAAGGAGTTCATATGATTTTAGTAACTGGAGGAACAGGATTAGTTGGATCACATTTATTGTACAAACTTGTTCGTGAAAACGAACATGTAAGAGCAATTTATAGAAGATCACATACCCTAAAACGTGTAAAACATGTATTCTCTTATTACTGCGAAAATCATAACGAACTTTACAATAAAATTGAATGGGTTGAAGCCGATTTAAATGATGTTCCTGCACTAGAATTCGCTTTTAAAGATATAGACTATGTTTATCACTGCGCTGCTTTTGTAAGTTTTGAACCCAACAAATACTATCAACTTAGAAATATTAACATTGAAGGAACTGCTAATATTGTTAACCTTTGTGTTTCAAACCGTATCAAAAAACTTTGCTATGTGAGTTCAATTGCAGCTATTGGACATGAACCTAATCCTGAGCAATTAATAACAGAGAAAACCGAATGGAATCCAGAAGAAGATAATAGTGTTTATGCAATTACTAAATATGGAGCTGAAATGGAAGTCTGGAGAGGCACTCAAGAAGGTGTGCCAGCTGTTATAGTAAATCCAGGAATTATTTTAGGTCCTGGATATTGGAAAGGTGGTAGTAGCGGAAATTTGTTTAGACTGATACATAAAGGGATGACATATTTTTCTTCAGGCTCATCTGGATATGTTAATGTTTGGGATGTAAGCGACATCATGTATAAATTAATGAAGTCTGATATTATTAACGAACGTTATATTTTAGTATCTGAAAATCTATCATTTAAAGCATTTCAGGAAAAAGTAGCTCAAACCCTAAATGTAAAACCTGCAAAAAAGGAAATTAGCCTTATGATTTTAGAAATTGGTTGGCGTTTAGATTGGCTTTCCAGTAAACTGCTTGGAAGACGAAGAAAACTCTCAAAACAACTGGCTAAATCTATTAGAACTAAAACGGTTTATGACAATTCTAAAATTAAAAACGCTATACAAACAGAGTTTAATAGTATTAATAATTCTATAGAAAAGGTCTCTGAATATTATTTAAAAGACACGAATTAAGTTTTGGCTTTTTTTAATTTCTTAGACTTTAATTTTGGCAAGGAATCTCCAAGTTTTTTTATAGAATCAAGTCTTCTCTTTTTTTGTTTTTCTATGAGGTCAATCTCTTTTTGAAATTTATCTTTTTTGACTTTAATTCTTTTAGCAACTTTATTAATCATTTCATCGTACGCCTTAATATCATATGCGTAATACGCATTACTTTTAACAAATTGAAGACTGTCTATTTGATATTTTTCGAAGATATATGCATCAGGTGTAACATTATTTTGTTCTAGAATTCTTTTGTCAGTTCCTTTGGCTGCATTAAATACAAATACATCAAAAAGTATGTTGACCATATCATTTTTAGCAATCAAATTATCAGGTTTTTTAGGCTTCTCGATCTTATTACAAGCAAAGCAAATCCCAAAAATGAACACTAAAAGGCTTATACGTTTTATCATCTGTTAAAAGTTAATCGTTTACCAGCTTTAACATCAATGATCTTAAAATTATTGTAAGCTAAAGCTCCATTTACAAATGTGTGCGTAATTCTAGATTTAAATGTTGTGCCTTCAAAAGGAGACCAACCACATTTATATAAAATATTTTCTTTGTTAACAGACCAAGGGTTATTGATGTCAATGACTACTAAATCTGCAAAGTAACCAGGTTTTATATAGCCACGCTTCTCTACTTCAAATAAAATTGAAGGGTTATGACACATTTTTTCAGCTATTTTCTCTAATGATATTTTCCCTCTATGAAACATTTCTATCATGGCAACAAAAGCGTGCTGAACTAAGGGTCCACCTGAAGGAGCTTTTGTATAAATCCCTCTTTTTTCTTCTAATGTATGAGGTGCATGATCTGTTGCGATAACGTCAATTCTATCATCTAATAAAGCTTTCCAAAGTTGATCTCTATCTTTAGCCGTTTTAACCGCTGGATTCCATTTAATAAAGGTGCCTTTTTTTTCATAATCTTCATCACTAAACCATAAATGATGAATACAAACTTCAGCAGTAATCTTTTTATCTTTTAACGGAATTTTATTGGAAAACAAACTTGTCTCCTTTCCAGTAGATAGATGAAATACATGTAATCGTGCGCCAGTTTTTTTGGCTAGCTCAATCGCTTTTGATGACGAAATATAACAAGCGTCTTCACTTCTAATAATAGGATGTTTACTTATAGGAATATCTTCACCATATTGATCGATATGTTCTTGAAGATTCTTTTTTATGGTCGCTTCATCTTCACAATGCACAGAAATAACCATATTGGTACTACTGAATATTTTTTCTAATACTTTAGGATTATCAACTAGCATATTTCCAGTTGAGGATCCTAAAAATAATTTTAATCCTGCAACCGATTTTGGATCGACCTTTAAAATTTCGTCTAGATTGTCGTTAGTGCCACCAAACATAAATGAATAATTCGCAGAAGACGTTTTAGAAGCTATATTAAATTTATGCTCTAAGGCTTCAACTGTAGTTGTTTGCGGATTAGTATTAGGCATTTCTATAAAAGAGGTAATTCCACCAGCAATTGCAGCTTTAGATTCCGTTTCAATATTAGCTTTATGTGTAAGACCTGGCTCTCTAAAATGAACTTGATCATCAATAGCTCCGGGAAACACATAATTGCCTTCAACATCAATAATAATTACATCAGCAGATTTTGCACTTATAGAATCTGAAACCTCTTTAATAATATCGTCTTCAATTAAAATATCACCTTCAGTAATTTTGCCTTCATTAACAATTCTGGCATTTTTAATAAGTGTCGTCTTTTTTATCATTTATATTAATTTCTCAATCTATAAGATACGCTTCTTATTTGTTAAAAACACTTTTTAACTTCATATTAATAACACCAAAAATAGCTTCAGAAATAATACTTCCACTCATTTTTGATTTCCCTTTAGTTCTATCTGTAAAAATAACTGGAACTTCAATAATTTTAAATTCTTTTAAATAGGCTTTAAACTTCATTTCAATCTGAAAGGCATAACCAACAAACTTAATGTTATTTAAATCAATTGCTTCCAACACGTTTCTCTTATAACAAACAAAACCAGCTGTGGTGTCATGAATTTTCATTCTGGTAATAAATCTCACATATTTAGAAGCAAAATAAGACAACAATAAACGCTTCATATCCCAATTCACAACATTTATATTATTGTTTATATATCGAGAACCTATAGACATGTCTGCCTTATTTAAAGCACATGAATTATACAGTTTAATAAGGTCTTTTGGATCATGAGAAAAATCGGCATCCATTTCAAAAATGAAATCATAATGTTTTTCCAAGCACCATTTAAAACCAGCAATATATGCAGAACCTAAACCTGTTTTTTCTTGTCGTGATAATAAAAAAAGTTGGCCATTAAATTCTAGTTGTAACTCTTTAACTTTTAGACCAGTTAAATCTGGTGAGTTATCATCAACAACCAAGATATCAAATGCTTTTTCTTTAGAAAATACAGCTCTAATTATAGCTTCTATATTTTCTATTTCATTATAAGTTGGTATAATGACTATTGCATCTCTCATTACTATTATCTAATCGTATTTTTTTTAATACCTATGACAAAAGTAAGTTTTTAAACGAATAATTAAACAGTAAAAATCATAAACAATGTTAATCTTAATAAATCTCTGAAAAGTAATGAAATGTAAAGTATTAGAACATCAAATTTTCTTTATAATTTTACGCTATGCTTAGAGAAGTCATATCTAACGATTGGTTTACCATTTTTTTAATATTAGGATTAACCTTTATCACCTTATGTAAATATTTATTTGCAGTAAGATTTAAAGATTTTATAGCAGTAATAGGCAATTCTAAATACTTAAAAATATATACTAGAGATCAAAAATTTATTGATGGTTTTGATGCGCTTTTATTTCTTAACCTAATCATTTCAGTATCTATATTTTCATATATTGTTTATGCCTCATTAGTGAGTCCTTCGGAATTTAATCTCACACACTTTTTCAAACTTATTTTCGGTATTGGTGTGCTATTTTTAATTAAAGTGCTTTTGGAACGTTTATTAGGAAGTGTTTTTGAAATTGATTCGATAATGGATTCCTATTTATTTCAAAAAACAACATTTAAAAATTATATTGGGTTTATTTTACTCCCAATCAATTGCATATTGATTTATACAATAACTCCAACAAAACCTATAATTTACTCATGTATAGGTTTGATTATTTTAATAAATCTGATCGGATTTATTAGTACATTTAAAAACAATCAAAAATTATTAATACGTAATTTATTCTATTTTATTTTGTATCTTTGCGCTCTTGAAATTGGACCCTATCTGATTTTATATAAGTTAATTAAAGATTTTAACGCTTAAAACACTTTAATGAATATGACGAAAGTGAAAACGATTTTAGTATCACAACCTGAGCCTAAAATAGAGAACTCGCCTTACTTTGACCTTCAAGAAAAGCAAAAAGTAAAAATAGATTTCCGACCATTTATTCATGTTGAAGGAGTAGAAGCTAAAGACGTAAGGCAACAAAAAGTTGATCTTTCTAACTATACAGCCATCATACTAACCAGTAGAAATTCTGTAGATCATTTCTTTAGAGTCGCTGAAGAAATGCGATTTAAAGTTCCAGATTCAATGAAATATTTTTGCCAATCTGAGGCTGTCGCTTATTATTTACAAAAGTATGTTGTTTATAGAAAACGAAAAATTTATGTTGGTAAACGTACTTTCGCAGATTTAACACCTTTAATTAAAAAATATAAAGACGAAAGTTTCTTATTACCAACTACAGATAAACTGAAACCAGAAGTTCCAGAAATTTTAGACGGTTTAAGTGTTAAGTGGAAACAAGCTACTTTTTATAAAACTGTAATTAGTGACCTTTCAGATTTAGCAAATGTTTATTATGATATTTTAGTATTTTTTAGCCCTTCAGGAATTGAATCATTATTTCATAATTTTCCAGAATTTAAACAAAATGATACGCGTATCGCTGTTTTTGGAAATACAACCATAAAAGCTGTAGAATCTCATGGATTAAGAGTTGATATTGCAGCACCTACTCCTGAAACACCATCTATGACAATGGCATTGGAAAAATATATAGAAAAGACGAATAAAGGAAAATAATATATTCTTTATACATATTAAAAAAAGCGATTTCAATTAGAAATCGCTTTTTTTGTTTAACACTTATAACTAATTAAAACGCATAGCGTTGAGGACCACCACGTCTTATTTCTTCACTAGCATTATCTTCAAACTTTTTAAAGTTTTCACGAAATGCATTTGATAATTTAAAAGCTGTTTTATAATACGCTTCATCATCATTCCATGTTGTTCTTGGACTCAAAACTTCTTTAGGAACTCCAGGACATGATCTTGGTTGTGCTACACCAAATACAGAATGTAAATGGTAATCATCATAATTATAAACTCCTAAATCGCCATTAAGTACTGCAGTAATCATAGCTCTTGTATATTTCAATTTCATACGAGTACCAACTCCGTAAGGACCACCTGTCCAACCAGTATTAACCAGCCAAACATTTACTCCAGCTTCTTTCATTTTTGTACTAAGCATATCCGCATACTCTGTTGGATGTAATGGCATAAATGGTGCTCCAAAACAAGCAGAAAAACTTGGTACTGGTTCAACAACACCAGCTTCTGTACCTGCCACTTTTGCTGTATAACCAGAAATAAAATGGTAAGCAGCTTGATTAGGCGTAAGTTTTGATATTGGAGGCAATACTCCAAACGCATCAGCTGTTAAAAAGAATATGTTCTTTGGATTTTTCCCTATTGAAGGCACTTTAATATTTTCAATATGATATATTGGATAACTTACACGTGTATTTTGTGTTATTGTTGTGTCTGAAAAATCCACATCTCCTTTATCATCAGCGATTACATTTTCAAGAATTGCACCTCTTTTTATTGCAGAAAAAATCTCTGGTTCTTGCTCCTGTGATAAATTAATAACTTTAGCGTAGCAACCACCTTCAAAATTAAACACTGTATTTTCATTTGTCCAACCATGTTCGTCATCACCAATTAAACTTCTATCAGGATCTGTAGACAAAGTTGTTTTACCTGTGCCTGATAAACCAAAAAAGATGGCAGTATCTCCATCTTTTCCAACATTAGCACTACAATGCATAGGCAATGTGTTTTTATATACTGGAAGAATAAAGTTTAAAGCAGAAAAAATTCCTTTCTTAATTTCTCCTGTATAACCTGTACCTCCTATCAATGCAATCTTCTTTGTGAAATTTAAAATAGCAAAATTATGCTGTCTAGTTTCATCAATTTCTGCATCAGCCATAAATCCTGGTGCATTAATTACTGTCCACTCAGGTGAAAAATCTTTTAATTCATCTTCATTTGGGCGTAAAAACATGTTATATGCAAACATATTACTCCAAGGATATTCATTAATTACACGAATATTCAATTTATAATTAGGATCTGCACATGCATAACAATCTCTCACAAAAACTTCTTTTTCTGAAAGGTAATCGACTACCTTATCATAGAGTTTATCAAAAGCATTGGGTTCAAATGGAATATTAATATTTCCCCACCAAACTTTATCTTTGGTAATATCGTCTTTTACAATAAATCGATCTTGTGGAGATCTTCCAGTAAATTCTCCTGTATTAACAGCAAGAGTTCCCGAAGAGACTTCAACACCTTGGCCTTTTTCTATTGTAATGTCATGAAGTTCATCAGAAGATAATTGATATCTAATTTTAGCATTTTTAATACCGTAACCTTCTAACGCAATCGTTTTCGTAATTTGTGTATGGTTTACCATAATTTGTTTATGTTGTTTAGACTGCAAAATTAAACAATATTTTAAAGTAGCGCCTTAAATTTATGATTTATCAGTACTGATTTTTAAAAAGTTTATCAACAATATCAACCATGAAATTATTAATAACAATCCTCCAATAGGAGTAATAAATCCAATACTTTTAAAATCAAATGACGTTAAAGTGTTTGTTGCAAGGCCATAAATTGAGCCAGAAAAGAAAATAAGACCAATAATAACCAGATAAAAAATCCTGCGTTTCGTTTTATCATTTAAAGTGTTTAATATTCCAATAATAAATAAATAAAAAGCATGATACATTTGATATCTCACACCTGTTTCAAATGTTTGTTGCGCCTCTAATGGTATTAAAATTTTCAAGCCATGAGCTGCGAAAGCTCCTAAAACAATTGCTAGCATACCCAAAATAGTCGCTGTAATAAAAATAGTCCTATTCATATAATTGAAATTTTGGTTTTAATAACCCTTAGTATTTAGTAAATTCGTCAATACAAAACTACTCAACAAAAGCCATTATGCGAAAGATTTTAGTTATTGGTGCAGGAAAATCTGCATCTTTCCTTATAAAATACTTATTAAACAAATCTACTGAAGAAAACTTACACATTATTGTAGGCGATATTAATATACAGAATGCCAGAAAACTTATAAACGACCATGAGAATGGACAAGCAATTACGCTTGATGTTTTTAGTAGTCATTCAAGACATGATGCAATTGAAAATGCAGACATTGTCGTCTCAATGCTTCCAGCACGTTATCATATTGAAGTAGCAAGAGACTGTATTACCTATGGAAAACATATGGTAACTGCATCTTATGTAAGTAAAGACATGGAAGAACTAGATAAAGCTGCTAAAAACAAAGGACTCGTTTTTATGAATGAAATAGGAGTAGATCCTGGAATTGATCATATGAGCGCAATGAAAGTTATTGACGACATTAGATCTAAAGGTGGAAAAATGATTCTTTTTGAATCGTTTACAGGTGGACTAGTAGCTCCAGAAAGTGATAACAATCTTTGGAATTATAAATTTACTTGGAATCCAAGAAATGTTGTTCTAGCTGGTCAAGGAGGAGCTGCCAAATTTTTACAAGAAGGCACTTATAAATACATTCCTTATAACCGGTTATTCAGACGTACAGAATTTTTAGAAATTGAAGGCTATGGTCGTTTTGAAGCGTATGCTAATAGAGATTCATTAAAATACCAAAGCGCATATGGCATGGATGACATTAAAACCTTATATCGAGGTACAATACGTCGCGTTGGATATGGTCGTGCATGGAATATTTTTGTGCTTTTAGGAATGACTGCAGATGATTATACCATTGAGGACAGTGAAAACATGAGTTATCGAGATTTTATAAATGCATTTTTACCTTATAGTCATACAGATTCGGTTGAATTAAAATTTAGACATGCTCTAAAAATTGATCAAGATGATATTGTTTGGGATAAGCTTGAAGAGTTAGATCTTTTTAGTAAAACTAAGATGGTAGAACTTAAAGAAGCAACACCTGCACAAATACTTCAAAAGATTTTAATGGATAGCTGGACACTAGAAGACGATGACAAAGATATGATTGTGATGTATCATAAATTCGGATACCAACTTAATGGTGAAATGCATCAAATAGACTCGACAATGGTTGCTAAAGGTGATGACAGAACATATACAGCCATGTCCAAAACAGTAGGCTTACCAGTTGCTATTGCAACACTTGCTATTTTAAATGAAAAAATTACAACGCCTGGAGTACAAATTCCTATTCACAAAGAGGTCTACGAACCTATATTAAATGAATTAGAAGACTTCGGAATTAAATTTTCTGAAAAGGAAGTGCCATATTTAGGCTACAATCCTTTGAATGTGTAATGATTAATTCTTGATAAACAATACACAAGATGAAAACAGTTAACCAAAGCATACAAATTGATGGTATTGATAAAAAGATACTAAGAGCTTTAATGAGTGATGCTAGAACACCTATTTTAGAAATTGCACGTCAAGTTGGTATTTCGGGAGCTGCTATTCATCAACGGTTAAGAAAACTAGAAAAATCAAAGTTGATTTCAGGATCTAAGTTTGTCATCAACCCAAAAGTATTAGGCTATACCACAATGGCTTTCATTGGTGTTTTTTTAGATAAAGCTGTTAGTAATCCAGAAGCTGTAAGGCAATTACAAAAAATCCCAGAAGTATTAGAATGTCATTATACTACTGGGAATTGGAGTGTTTTCATTAAAGTATTATGCAAAGACAATGAACATTTAATGCAAGTGCTTAATAAAGATATTCAATCTATAACAGGAGTTTCTAGAACAGAAACCTTTATTTCTTTAGACCAACAAATCGATCGACAGATAAAGATTTAAGTTTAGTTTTTAATTAGTTTTTTACTAACAGAGATTCCATCCTTTACAATATTTAGAATATATAAACCTGTTTTTAATTGTGATAGATTTAAACGGTTCTCTCCACCTTTTAATTTACCATCTAACAATTGTTGTCCATTAATATTATGTATTGTATAATAAGCGTCTGCTTGAATTGAAACCGTAATCACATCATTTACGGGATTTGGATATAGCATTACTTCATTATTAGAAAAAGAATCATTTTTGGAATCCATTAATGCTTGCTGATTTCTATTCCTAGAGGTACGTTTATATTGGCAATCTTCACTAAACATACTTGATGGGTCAACATTGATCCAGTTAGCAGCGCTATAAACAGCATCATCAACTTGAATACATTCTAAATCTGAATTATTGAGTGCATTAAAATATGTGATTTTGGTGTTATTCCCATTTTTCAAATTCAAGCCTATCAATTCATTATCATCACAATTTAAGATTTTTAATACTGGATTATTAGCCAAGTTTAAATGTGTTAAATTATTAGAAAGACAAGATAGATACTTTAATGCTGTATTATTATTGACGTCTAAACTGGTTAAATTATTAATACCACATGATAAATTCTTTAATGCTATATTATTACTTATATCTAAATTGGTTAAACTATTAGAGTGACATAATAAATAAAATAACGAAGCACTGTTACTTACATCTAAACTAGTTATATTATTTGAAGAAACATTCAAAATGGTTAATGCTGTAAAATCTTCAATTCCTGTAAGATCTGAAATTGCTTTATTTTTAACATCTAAAAAATTAATGCCATTAATGTTAGTGGTTAGGACATAATCATCTAAAGCACCAGAATCATAACCTAAATCTATTAAGGCTTGTTCAAAATTATCGTCTGGAACGTAAGTAAAGTTTGTTGGATACAGACAGTCTTCACTAAAACTGGTTTGCGCATCAATATTGGTCCAATTTGCTGTACTGTATGCTTGGTCTTCAACTTGAATACATTCTAAATCTGAGTTATTAAGTGCATTAAAACTTGTAATAATAGTATTGTTTCCATTCTTCAAATTTATACCTGTTAAAAAATTATCACTACAGTTTAATGTTTCTAATAACCCATTATTAGTTAATTTTAAACGAGTTAAACTATTACTATTAGCCAATAAAACCTTTAATGATGTATTGTTACTTAAATCTAAAGCAATTAGGTTATTAGATAAACATACTACAGTCTCTAATGCAGTATTATTAGTTACATCTAAAGTAGTTAAACTATTGAAATGGCATGATAAATACGTTAATGCTATATTATTGCTTAAGTCTAAATTTGTTAAGTTATTACTATAGCATTCTAATTGTTCTAATTCAATATTAACGCTTACATCTAAACTACTTAAATTGTTATTAGAAACATTCAAAACTATTAATGCTATATTATTACTTAGGTCTAAACTAGTTAAACTATTATTGGCGCATGTTAAATATTCTAATTCAATATTGGTGCTTACATCTAAACTAGTTAAGTTGTTATTAGAAACATACAATCCTATTAATGCCGTGAAATCCTCAATTCCAGTAAGATCTGAGATTCCTTTATTCTGAACAGCTAAATAACTAATGCTATTTATATTGGCTGTGAGAACATAATTATCTAAAGCACCCGAATCATAACCTAAATCTATTAAGGCTTGTTCGAAGTTATCATCAGGAACGTAGGTGTTTTGAGCATTGGCATTTAAGCTTAAAAAAGCGAACAAAAGAATAAAATAAAATGGTCTCATTTTTAAATAATTTATGGTTAATAGCTATAGTTCTCATGGAACTTAGTCTCTAAATTACTACGGAAGAGCTGTTGTTTTATTGATAAAAAAGTGGATGATAACTATTTGCAAGTAAGGCGGTTGTAATAGTCAGTAAACAAAATTACTTAATGAAAGAAACGTTTCAGTTTAAATATAACTAAAACGTTTCTTTCATTTAAAACTTCTATATATAAAATTTTACTTTTTAATTACTTTTTTAAGTATTGAACCTGTATCGTTTTTTATATTTAGAAAATACAATCCAGATTTTAATTGAGATAGATTAATATTATTATTCCCATTCACTAAGACACCTTGTTTTAATGTTTGTCCGTTAACATTTAAAATATTGTAGTGTCCATTCGTTGTAGATGAAATATTTAATTCATTGTTTACTGGATTTGGATAGACTGAAAACGTGTGCTCATTTATAGATTCTAATGATAAGGTTGCACAATCTTCACTAAAAATGGATGCCATGTCTACATTTGTCCAATTAGTAGTACTATATGCTGCATCGTCTACTTCGATACAGGATAAATTTGGGTTTCCTGTAGCATTAAAAGTTGTAATAATTGTGTTATTTCCATTTTTGATATTTAGACTTATTAAATTATTATTATTACAATCAAGGTATTCTAACAATGTATTATTTATGAGATCTAAACCTGTTAAATTATTATCATAACAAAACAAACTCACTAATGCTATATTGTTACTAATATCTAGGCTATTTATACTATTATCATGACAAAATAAAAATCTTAAGGCTGTATTGGTACTAACATCCAAACTGCTTATGCTATTATTAGTACAAGATAAAGACTCTAATGCTGTATTGTTACTAACATCTATGCTTGTTAAACTATTGCTATGACAAGCCAAAAACGTTAATGCTGTATTAGAGCTGATATCTAAACTACTTAAACTATTAAAACTACAGACTAAAAACGTTAATGCTGTATTGGAGCTAACATCTAAACTGCTTAAACTATTATTATAACAAGACAAATCTGTTAACGCAACAAAGCCTTCAATTCCTGTTAGATCTGAAATGCTATTACTATCAACATTTAAGTTTGTAACTGTATTAATATTTGCGGTTGGGACATAATCATCTAAAACACCTGTATCATACCCTAAATCGATTAAGGCTTGTTCAAAATTATCATCTGGAACGTAAGTTTCTCCATAATGGCAATCTTCACTAAAGCTAGTTTGCGCATCAATATCTGTCCAGTTGGTAGTGCTGTAGGTTGCATCGTTTACCTCAATACATGTTAAGTTTGGGTTTCCGATAGTATCAAAAGTGGTAATGATTGCATTATTTCCATTTTGGACATTTATACTTGTTAAATTATTATTGCTACATTTTAAATAATTTAATGATGTATTATTTGAGAGATCTAAGCTTATTAAATTACCTGTGAATGTAGATAAAGACTCTAATGCCACGTTATTAGATGTATCTAAATCTGTGAAATTGTTAGAATGGCAGGATAAAAGTTTTAATGATATATTATTAGAGATTTCTAAACTCGTTGAATTATTACCATAACAGTATAAAGTTTCTAATAAAGTGTTGTTAGAAAAATCCATACTTGCTAAATTATTACCATTACATTGTAAAACTATTAGTGCCACAAAATCTTCAATTCCTGTTAAGTCAGAAATACTCTTATTGCTAACATCTAAGGAAGTCAATGTATTAATATTAGCAGTTAGCACATAGTTGTCTAAAGGACCAGAATCATACCCTAAATCAATTAAGGCTTGTTCAAAATTATCATCTGGAACATAGGTGTCATTGTAATAGCAATCTTCACTAAAACTGGTTTGTGCATCAATGTTTGTCCAATTTGTAGTACTGTAAGCTGCATCTTCAACTTGAATACACGTTAAGTTTGGGTTTCCTATTGCATCAAAATCTGTAATAATTGTATTGTTTCCGTTTTTAAGATTTAAACCAATTAAGTCGTTATTATTACAATTTAAAATTTCTAAGAAAGGGTTATTTACTAAATTTAAACTGCTTAAATTATTAGATTGGCATGATAAAGTTGCTAATGCTGTATTTGTACTAATATCTATACTTGTTAGATTATTAGAGTCACAACGTAAAACTGTTAGGGCAATATTGGTACTAACATCTAAACTATTTAATCCAGTAAGATCGCAAGATAAAGTTGTTAATGCTTGATTAGCGCTAACATCTAAATTTGTTAAATTGCTATTAAAACTACAATTTAAATACGAGAGTTGAGCATTATTACTTACATCTAGACTTGTCAAAAGGTTAATACCACAAAACAAAGTCGTTAGATCTTCAAAATCTTCAATACCTGTAAGATCAGATATACCTTTATTACTAACACTTAAAGTACCAACGGTGTTTATATTAGCCGTTGGAACATAATCATCTAAAGCACCAGCATCATATCCTAAATCTATTAAAGCCTGTTCAAAATTATCATCTGGCACATAGGTTTCTCCATAATGACAGTCTTCACTAAAACTTGATTGCATATCAATATCTGTCCAATTATTAGTACTGTAAGTTGCGTTATCAACTTGAATACACGTTAAGTTTGGGTTGTTTATGGTATTAAAATTTGTAATGATATTACCAGCTCCATTTCTGATACTTAATGCAGTAAGTTGATTATTAGTAGCATAAAAATTTGATAGCAACGAATTTTGGTTCAGATTTAAAATCATAATAGCATTTATGCCACAGTTCAAAAATTGTAACTGCGTATTACTTGATACATCTAAAGACGTTAAACTGTTGGCACTGCAATCTAAATATATAAGTTGTGTATTGGCTGAGACATCTAGATTTGCAATGCTGTTGGTATAACACCTCAATTCGGTTAATGCTGCAAAATCTTCAATTCCTGTTAGATCAGAAATTCCTTTATCATCAACATTTAAAATACTAACTCCACTTATATTAATAGTTGGAACAAAATCATCTAAAGGACCAGAATCGTAGCCTAAATTTATTAAAGCTTGTTCAAAGTTATCATCTGGAACATAGGTGAGTTGCGCATTGGCATTTAAGCTTAAAAAAGCCAACAAAAGAAAAAAGTAAAACTGTCTCATGGTTATAAAATTTATAATTAATAGCAAAAGTTCTCATGGAACTTATAATCTAAATTACTACGAATGAGAAGGTTATTAAACAATAAAAAAGTGGAAGCGTGATTTCTTTAAGTGAAACGAATGATATTGTCAGTAAGTGAAAGGTTACAACAATGACAACGAATTGAGCAATTTATCCTTATTAGATTTACTCACAGGAATGGTTTTTTTATTAATGGTCAAATAACCATCATATAAGGCATCAATTTTTTTGATGTTGATGATGTAGGATCGATGAACTCTTATAAATGTTGAATCGTTAATATTAGTTTCAACATATTTTAATGTTCTACTGATTAAAATTTTTCGATCTAATGTATGCGCATAACAGTAAAAATCTGAAGCTTCAAAAAAAAGAATATCAGCTTTACTTAGTTTGATGAATTCACTTTTGTTTTTTATGAATAGAGCCTCATCATCAACTGTAGTTTCAGTTTCAATTGTTGCATCTTCATTTAATTTAAACAATGCAATTTCAATATTGTTACGCAAACTTGCGATAGTGAATGGTTTACTTATAAAACCTGCAGGTTTGGTTAATTTTACACGTTCTGTAGTTTCAGAATCTGTAAGTGATGTTAAAAACACATACGGAATATTAGACGTTTTCTGAAGTTTTTCAGCTACAGTAATGCCATCAACGGTTCCTTTCAAAGTGATATCAAGCAATACTAAATCAGGTTGTAGTTCATCAATATCATACAAAGCCTCCTTTCCGTTATTAGCCATGCCGCAAATGGTATACCCTTCTTGCTCTAGAGCTGTTTTTATTGTTCTAGCAATAATAGGTTCGTCTTCAACTATATATATAGATTTCATATTATAATATATCACTTTCGTTTAAAACTATACTCACTTTTGTACCTTTTGGATCTGTATTTTGTAACGACTCGAAACTAATTTTTCCGTTTATTTTTTCTGACAAATCTCTGACTAAGGATAAGCCAAGTGTATCTTTTTTATCGCTACCTTCTGAAATACCATTGCCATTATCAATAACTTCTAAAACAACATCGTCATTGTTTTTTTTCAATGAAATTTCGATATAGCTATTGGTTTGTTCATCTGAAAAGGCATACTTCAAACTATTAGTAACCAGTTCATTAATAATTAAACCTAATGATGTCACTACTTCAATATCCATAATTATAGGTTCGACCATTAGCTTTTTTTCGATATTCGGAAGACTATAAGATGACAAAATATCAGTCATTAAAGCTGTGATATAATCTTTACAATCTATTCCAGACGTGTGATCTTGCTTATATAATTTTTGATGCAAAACAGCCATAGAATTAATTCTGTTTTGTGTTTCTTGCAATGCTTTTGAAGCGGCTTTATCTTTTATAGTGGATGATTGTAAGAACAGTAATCCAGACACAATCTGAAAACTATTTTTAACACGATGGTGCGTTTCTTTAAGCAGCATGTTTTTTTCGCCAACAGTTTTTTCTAACAAGTTTTTTTGAGTTGCCAACAATTTACTTTTAGACCGGTTTTTTGAATATAAAAATGTTAGTAACGATGCGATAATCAAACCTATTATTGCAAAAGACAAGTACAATTTACGCTGTTTCTCATTTTTTTCTGCTTCAAGTTTTTGTAAATCTTGTTCAACTTTAAATGCATATTCCATTTCGAGTTGGGTTTGCTTTTTTATATTTTTCTCATTGAAAAGTGAGTCCTTGGCTTTGAGGTAATCTTCATGATTAATGAGTGAGGCTTCAATCAAATTTAGTTGTTTATTGGTTTTATATAAACAGTTACAAGCATTCATATACGCTTCTAAATCGCTTTGTTCTTTTGCTAATTTTTTTGAAGATTCACAATCACTTTTTGCGTTGAGATAGTCTTTTTGTTCTAAAAACAATTCTCCTCTATAATTTAATGCTAAGGCAAGTTTACCATCAAGTTGATTATCGACATAATAATCATGAGCATTATTTAGAAACTGTAATGCTTTAACATATTCACCATTTTTTGAATAAGCAAGACCAATTTTTAAATCGGAATTAGCAATTAATCTGGGATGTGCTTTTCCTTCAATTTTTAATTCTTTTCCTCGCTCTGATGCACTTATAGCTTCATTAATATGTCCTGAATTTAAAAATGACTCGCCTTTATTAGAAATAATTACACCAGCATTTACAATAGCGTTAAGCTTTAAAGCAGCTTCATAGGCATTATCGTAATAAATGAAAGCCTTTTCATAATCTTCCATTTGATTATAAAAATTTGCTAAAGAATTATTTAACACTAAATTCTGACCTTTAAATTGATATTTTTCAGCTTCAGTAAAAGTCAAAGTATCTATCTTATCCATTAAGTTTTTTGATTCTAGCATTGTAGAAATTGCTAAAACAACATTTCCTTTTTTTCGATAAATAGTGCCTTTTGAATTTAGAATTTTGGCTTGCAAAAAATGGAAATCTCCATCTTTTAAATAATCATTAGCCTTTTCATTATATATTAATGCGGAATCTAATTCAGAATTGAAGTAATAATAGTTTCCAAGTGAATAATACGATTGCGCTAAAAATTCTTTTTGATTTAAATCGGTTGAAATTTCTAAAGCTTTATCAAGTAACTTTTTGGTGTCAGTAACATATCTATATTTTCCAGCAAATCCAGTTAAATTACTAATTCGTTCTTGATTCGTTTGTAGTTTATCTAAATTCTGAATTATGGAATCTGCCGCTTTATTTAGTTTATTTGTTTCTTGTTGTGAAAACAAAAACAAAGAAAAACTAAGCGTAAAAATTAGCGATATCTTATACTTCAAAATGACTTAAATGGTTAGTGGTTATTAAAATTAATGATTTTAAATTACTGCGTCATATAAAATTACACAAATAACAACGATGGACATTATCAAAAAAAGGAAGCACCTCTTATTTCTAAGTAAAGTAATGGTTTTTTAAAGTGGAGTTATATATAAATAAAAAAGCACCCAAATTGGATGCTTTCATATATAATTGATTCTGTTTAATCTCTAGACATAAAAATACTTAGTATGTACCAAAATAGCAACATTAATGATGCAAATAAGCCTAAGGCAGCAGGTATATAATCTTCGGTAGTATATTTATTTATCAAATTAGAGGTTTGATATAAGATAGATCCACCAGCTAATAAACACATGGCAACAGAAAACCATAAGCCGAGATTAAATCCGAAAAGCGTTCCTGCAATAATTAAACCTATAGCAATAAAAAAACCTATTGTTAATCCTGTTTTCAAAAACGAAAAATCTTTCTTCGTTAGAAACACAACTGCCGACAATCCTGTAAATAACGCTAAAGTCACAATAGCAGCCTGATTTAAAATCTCAGGACCAGATTCCATATAGAATGCAGCAATATAAATAAGTGGTACAAAAATAAAAGCTTCGGCTAAAATGTAAAGTCCGTAAGCTAAATACTGAGTGCCTTTATTTGGTGAATTTAATGCCATTCGTTCAGCGTAATTGGTAGCAAACATAAATCCACCAAGCATGATTAACCAACGATACCCTTCAGTCATTGATAATGCAAAATCAACTATGGTTTCACTTTGCAATAACAAATATTCAAAGAGGATAAAAACGAGTACACCTCCAGCGACATGGCTATACGTTTTTTTATAAAATGCGACACGATCTACTTCAGATAGTTCATTGAGTAAGACACGTTCTTGAATTTGATGTTCCATAACTATATTGTTTCATTAGAAAATGAATGTAAGAAAAAAGTCGGAGAATTAATGTATTCGACCTTAATAATTGGTTAAATATACTGTGTGAGTTACTTTCGGAAATACTCATTTTAAAAAAATGTCATCGTAATATTGCAATATTACGATGACATTGAAAAACAAAAAACCAAATAATGTTTTTTACATTATTTGGTTTTTATATAATATTAATCTCGACCTCCAAACACTTGAAGTGCCCAATACAATAATGAAGCAAGTGCTCCAATTGCGGCAACTAAATAGGTTCTTGCTGCCCATTTCAAGGCATCTTCAGAACCTTTATATTCTTCTGGTGTAACCATGTTTTTTGCTTTCAACCAAGCAAGTGCTCTATTGCTTGCATCATATTCGACTGGCAAGGTTATAAAACTGAATAAGGTTGCAAATCCCATAAATACTAAACCAGCAACAGCGACCCAATAACCCATTCCAACACCAGCAGCAGCTCCAAGAACTAAACCACCAATAACTAACCATTGAGACATTCCAGAAGTGACACTAACAATTGGTACTAAAGCTGAACGCATTCCTAATGCACTGTAAGCAGTTGCATGTTGAACGGCATGACCAACCTCGTGAGCTGCTACAGCTGCTGCAGCTGCATTTTTTTGATTATATACAGCTTCACTTAAGTTTACTGTTTTGTTTTTCGGATTGTAATGATCTGTTAATTGACCTGACACTGAAATCACTTCAACATCACCTATACCATTATCTGCCAGCATTTTTTCAGCAATTTCTCTTCCACTCATGCCATTTCTTAATTGCACTTTAGAATATTTGGTAAACTTTCGTTTTAATTGATTGCTCACTAACCAACTAACTAAAGCTATAGCTCCAATTAGTATATAGTATCCCATCATTCCACTCATAATATTAGTATTAAAATTTATAATTTAAAGATAACAAAAAGTGAGCCAATTTTAGTGTAGGAAATTATGTCAGTACATTTTATGACATGCTTTTTTGATTACATCGCATCAATATTCCAATTGAATGCTTCTGCAATTTCTTCATATACAATTTTACCTTTAACAATATTTAAGCCTTTTGCTAGAGTTTCATCTTGTTCACATGCTTTTTGCCATCCCAAGTTTGCAAGTCGCAATACATAAGGCAAAGTTACATTTGTAAGCGCTAAAGTTGAAGTATATGGAACTGCTCCAGGCATATTCGCCACACAATAATGAACGACATCATCAATAATATAAGTTGGATCTTCGTGAGTCGTCGCCTTGGTCGTTTCTATACAACCACCTTGATCTACAGCAACATCAACAACCACAGTTCCAGGTCGCATCTCTTTTAACATATCACGTGTAATAAGCTTTGGCGCTTTTGCTCCTTTTATCAATACACCTCCAATAATTAAATCATGATCTTTAATACGTTTTCTAATATTATACTCACTAGAAAACTCAGTAACAACGTGGTTTGGCATCACATCATTGACATATCTCAATTGTTTCATATTGATATCCATTATGGTCACATGTGCTCCTAAACCTGCTGCCATTTTAGCGGCTTGAATTCCAACAATTCCAGCACCTAAAACCAAAACTCTTCCAGGCGGAACACCAGGAACACCTCCAAGCAAAACGCCTCGTCCTTTGATTGGTTTTTCTAAATATTTAGCACCTTGTTGAATTGCCATACGTCCAGCAACTTCAGACATTGGTGTTAATAAAGGTAATGAACCATCTTTATCTTCTACAGTTTCATAAGCAATACAAACCGATTTGTTTTTAAGCATTTCCTTTGTCAAAATTTCACTTGATGCAAAATGAAAGTAGGTGAAAACGACATGTTTTGAAGTAATTAAAGGATATTCTTCTTCAATAGGTTCTTTTACTTTGACGATCATGTCGCTAGATGCATATACCTCCTGAATGGTCTCTAGAATTATTGCACCAACATCTTTATAATCTTGATCTAAAAAACCACTTCCAAAGCCTGCATTTTTTTGCACAAATACTTTGTGATTATTTTTAGTTAATTCGAAAACTCCAGCAGGAGTCATTCCAACTCTGTTTTCATTATTTTTAATTTCTTTAGGAACTCCGATGATCATAGGTTGATTTGTTTAATGGTTACCGAAAGAAAAATACGATGAAAATTTAAAGTGAACTTGTTGAATTTTCAGTTCTTGATAATTTTTATGAAATCCTCAAATTAAGGACTTTAAAATGCGAAGTTTTTAATTTTTGAAGAACTGTTCTCGATACGATTCTCCTGCGTCGAATCACTCGAACTGACGTTAATCTAATAATCAACTCACGTCTATTCGAGTGAATTGTGAAGCATGAACAATTTGTATCGAGAAGCTACTATAATTTAAATTATCATTCTGTTGCCAAAGAAACCTTATACACCCTATTGTTTTTAAATGCGACAAGCAGTTGCTCTCGATTTGACTCAAAAAAACTTGGTGCTTGTCCTAGTCTATAAAGGAAAATATATTTCTCTTCTGAAAAGCTTGAATTTGGTTCTCCTAAAAGAAAAAGGACCTCATCTTTAGTTTTATCTAGTAACATCTGTGATTCAATTATATGATCTACCATTTGATGACGTTTTGAAGGCTGAGTACTCCAAACATTTTTATCAAAACGTTCTTCAAATAAATAGATTAAGGACGTGCTTAATACAAAAGCTACAAAGAAGAACAAGCCTATCTTATCATTTCTCTTTAGCTTTTTTAGTTGTACCATTATCCTACAATATTGACAATTTTACCTGGAACAACAATTACTTTTTTAGGAGTACGACCATCTAATTGTGCTATGGTTTTTTCGTGAGCCATAACCGTTTTTTCAATATCGTCTTTACTCATGTCTAATGGTAATTCTAATGTGAAACGCATTTTGCCATTAAATGATATTGGGTAATTTTTGCTACTCTCTACCAAATGACTTGCATCAAATACTGGAAAAGCTGCTGTTGAAATCGATTCGTTGTTACCAAGTTTACTCCATAACTCTTCTGCTATATGTGGCGCGTAAGGAGATAATACTACTAATAAAGGTTCTAAAACTTCTTTACTGTTACACTTTTGAGCAGTTAACTCATTGACTGCAATCATAAATGTTGACACAGAAGTATTGAATGAAAAATTCTCAATATCGTCTTCTACTTTTTTAATGGTTTTATGAAGTGTCTTTAAGTTGTCTTTTGTAGGTTCTGTATCGTTGACATTTAAACCGTTGTCACCAACATAGAGTTTCCAAAGTTTTTTAAGGAAGCCATGCACTCCTGTAATACCAGCAGTATTCCAAGGTTTTGCTTGCTCTAATGGACCCAAAAACATTTCGTAAAGACGTAAGCTGTCGGCTCCATATTGTTTGCAAATGTTATCTGGATTGACAACGTTGTATTTGGACTTGGACATTTTTTCGACTTCACGACCTACTTTGTAAACGCCATCTTCTAAAATGAATTCGGCATCTTTAAAATCTTCTCCAAATTCTCCATCATTTTTTAATCCTTCAATATCTAACTCATCTGAAGCATTAACGTATTGAACCTTTACGTGTAATTTATCTATATTAGAAACATGAATACTAATGCTTGAAAGTGAACTATCATTTTTTTTAAATAATTCAATTTTATCTAAAACCTCTTTAGTTATATACTTATTAGAATAGTTTTCTTTAAAAAATTCATCTAACTCAATAAGTGATTTTCCTTTAAAAATATTATCCGAAACATATATTGATGGTAAAATACTCTTAATTTCATCAATATAATTTTCTTGTTTTTCGTTTTCTCCCTTTTCATAATGTCCTAAAGCACTTACGTTATACTTTACTCTATAAACAAAAGCACTAGTCCCCAAAATCATCCCTTGGTTAATCAACTTTTTAAAAGGTTCTTCAACATTCACAAACCCTCTGTCTTTCATAAACTTCACCCAAAAACGTGAGTATAATAAATGACCTGTGGCATGTTCGCTTCCACCAATGTATAAATCAACATTTTCCCAATAGTTAAGAGCCTCTTCACTTGCAAAAGCTTCGCCTCTATTGGCTGCGTCTTCCATATATCTGAAGAAATACCAAGAACTTCCTGCCCAACCTGGCATGGTGTTGAGTTCTAGTGGGTAAATTCCGTTGTCTTGAGACGTCTCGACTGCGCTCGACGAGACAGTGTGACAAAGATCATTACTGACTATTGTATTTGTATTCGTATCCCAAGCCCAAACATCTGCACGACCTAAAGGTGGTTCGCCTGTTTCGGTTGGTAAGTATTTTTCAACTTCTGGTAAGACGATAGGCAAATGCTGTTTATCAATCATTTGTGGTTTTCCATTGACATAATACACTGGAAACGGTTCGCCCCAATACCGTTGTCTAGAAAATACTGCATCACGCAATCTGTAGTTGGTTTTACCTTCGCCTTGACCCAATTGTTCTAATTCGTAAATGGCACGTTTGGTCGCTTTTTTGTAGTTCATTCCGTTTAAGAAATCACTATTCGCAATTTTCACATTGTCTTTCGCAGCAAAGGCTTCTTCAGAAATATCTACACCTTCAAAAATATTAGGAATATCAATATTAAAATGTTTCGCAAAATCGTAATCGCGTTGATCACCACAAGGCACAGACATGACTGCTCCTGTTCCGTAGCCAGCTAACACGTAATCACCAATCCAAATTGGAATGGGTTCTTTTGTAAAAGGATGCTCAGCATAAGCTCCAGTAAAAGCACCTGAAATAGTTTTTACATCAGCCATACGATCGCGTTCACTACGTTTTGCAGTGGCTTCAATATAGGCTTCAACCTCAGATTTTTGTTCATCTGTCACAATTTGTGACACGAGTTCGTGTTCTGGAGCTAAGGTCATGAATGAGACTCCGTAAATGGTATCTGGTCTTGTGGTAAAGACTTCGATTTGATGAGACGTCTCGTCTGCGCTCGACGTGACAGATGGAATAACATTGAATGTTACACTAGCTCCAACCGATTTACCAATCCAGTTACGCTGACTTTCCTTCAATGAGTCTGTCCAATCAATCGTATCTAAACCTTGAAGCAAACGTTCAGCATATGCTGAAATCCGCATACTCCATTGGGTCATTTTCTTTCGCATTACTGGATGTCCTCCACGTTCTGACACACCATTAACAATTTCGTCATTTGCTAAAACCGTTCCTAAAGCTGGACACCAGTTCACTTCAGTTTCAGCTAAATACGTTAATCTATATTTTAATAAAATCTCTTGTTGTTCTTCAGAAGAAAAAGCATTCCATTCTTCCGCAGTAAATTCATTTATATCATCATCGCAAACGACATTAACCGTTGTATTTCCTTCCGCAGAAAACTTTGAAATTAACGTATCAATGTGTTCAGCATGATTACGATCGTTGTTATACCAAGATTCAAATAATTGAATGAAAATCCATTGCGTCCATTTGTAGTATTCAGGATTAGAAGTCCTAACCTCACGAGACCAATCGAATGAAAATCCGATACGATCTAACTGTTTTCTATAGCCTTCGATCACATTTCCAGCTTTATCAACGCCGCCTTCTATATTAACTCTTGTAGTATCTGCAGGATGCTGACCCGTTTGAATTGCATATTGTTCAGCAGGCAAACCAAAACTATCATAACCTTGAGGATGCAAGACGTTAAAACCTTTATGACGTTTGTATCTCGAATAAATATCACTTGCTATATAACCTAATGGATGACCAACATGTAAACCTGCTCCACTCGGATAAGGAAACATATCTAACACATAATATTTAGGTTTATCGCTTTTATTTTCAGCTTTAAACGTTTGATTATCTTCCCAATACTTTTGCCATTTGGCTTCTATCTCGTTAAAATGATAACTCATTATTTTTCCTCAAATTTAGACCGCAAATTTAAAGGTATTACAACACAATTGAAAGTTTAAGCGTTGTAAACATTATACAAAGCGATTTCTTTTATATTTTTACATCATCAATGCCATAATTATATGAGTTCATCTTTTGACAGATATCAAAAACGAAAATTAATTACGTCTTACTTTTCAGTAGTCGTTAGTATAGCACTTGTCCTATTTTTATTAGGATGTTTAGGCTTATTGGTATTGAATGCAAAAAAAGTAGCTGATCATTTTAGAGAACAAGTTGTGGTAACAATTTATTTGAATGATTCTGCTAAGCAAGTTGAAGTTGACCAATTAGAGAATACTTTAGCAATGGCTGAATATTCAAAATCGACAGAATATGTCTCAAAAGAGCAAGCTGCCGAACTTATGAAGGCAGAAACTGGCGAAGACTTTATGGACTTTGTAGGTTATAATCCGTTGCAAAACTCAATTGATGTGTATCTGAAAGCAGATTATGTTACCAATGAAACACTTGATGGCATTACTGAAGAATTAGCGAATAAAAAGTTTATTGAAGACATCACTTACGATAATGACCTTGTAGAACTCATGAATAACAACGTTAAGAAAATTACGTTTTGGGTGTTATTACTAAGTGCTATATTTACCTTAATTGCGGTTTTATTGATTAATAGTTCGATTCGATTAGCAGTGTATTCTAAACGATTTATTATTAAAACCATGCAAATGGTTGGTGCTACTAAAACCTTTATTAGACGACCATTTGTTTTTAAAAGTGTACAATTGGGTGTGATTGGAGCCATTGTTGCTTTAATAGGAATGGGAATTGTTTTGTATTATTTAGATCTTATGTTTCCTGAATTGGAACTCATACAGAATCCTATATTAGTCGGAAGTTTATTTGTTGGTATCTTTTTATTGGGTGTATTAATTACTTGGATAAGCACGTTTATTGCGACACAACGTTTCTTGAATTTGAAAACAGATCAATTGTACTATTAATATTTAATTAAGAATTTGCACTAAAATTTCTTATATATTTACAGCATATTTTAATCATGGGAGAACAAAAACGCAAAGAATCAAGTAACAACGAATTTATATTCGGAAAGAAAAACTACAAGTTTATGCTTATTGGTTTAGGCTTTATTGCGCTTGGTTTTATTTTAATGTCTGGAGGCGGAAGCGATGATCCCAATGTATTTGATCCTTCTATATTTAGTTGGAGACGTATTCGATTGGCACCAGCTTTAGTATTAATTGGCTTCGGAATTCAGGTGTATGCCATTTTATTAAATCCAAATAAGGATTCAAAATCTTAACCATAAATTTCTTTTCTTTTTCGCTTTTCATACATCTATTTTGATACTTTTGCCACATGGATATTATTGATTCAATTGTATTAGGAATTATTCAAGGCCTTACTGAGTTTTTACCTGTATCATCTAGTGGTCACTTAGAATTAGGCAAAGCTATTCTTGGTGATGAATCCATCCCAAAAGAAAGCTTATTATTTACAGTTGTTTTACATTTTGCAACAGCTTTAAGTACTATCGTAGTCTTTAGAAAAGATATTTGGTCTATTTTAAAAGGAGTTTTAAAATTTCAATGGAATGACGATGTTCAATTTGCATCCAAAATAGCAGTATCTATGCTACCTGCTGCAATAGTTGGGTATACCTATGAAAGTGAATTATCTGAATTATTTGGTGGTAATATTAAGCTAGTAGGTTTTATGCTTATTCTAACTGCACTACTCTTATATCTAGCAGATAAAGCCAAAAACACGACTAAAAACATATCCTTTAGGAATGCCATAGTCATTGGTTTTGCTCAAGCCATTGCAATGCTTCCAGGTATTTCGCGATCTGGAGCCACGATTTCTACGTCTGTTCTACTTGGAAATGATAAAACTAAAGCTGCTCGATTTTCATTTTTAATGGTTGTTCCCTTAATCTTTGGAAAAATAGCTAAAGACATTATTGGTGGTGAACTCACTTATGATAGTGGAAATTTTACCTCATTAAGCGTTGGGTTTATTGCTGCATTTATTTCAGGATTGTTTGCTTGCACATGGATGATAAGCTTAGTAAAGAAAAGTAAACTTATCTACTTCTCTATGTACTGTGTAGTCGTTGGTTTAATCGCAATTTATATTGCTTCAACTTAAATCTATGTTTACTAAAGAAGACTACCAAGCTGGACAAGTTTTACTTATCGATAAACCATTAACATGGACGTCCTTTCAAGCCGTAAACAAATTACGATGGGAAATTAGACAAGCCTTCAATATTAAAAAAATTAAGGTTGGTCATGCAGGAACTCTAGACCCTTTAGCTACTGGATTATTGATTATTTGCACAGGGAAAATGACTAAGCAAATCAATACGTTTCAAGGTCAGGATAAAGAATATACTGGTACTTTTGTCATTGGAAGCACAACACCTTCTTATGATTTAGAAACAGAAATAGATCATACTTTTCCAACAGAACACATCACAGAAGCATTAATTCACGACACTACCAAACAATTCATTGGAAGCATTGAACAGTTTCCTCCAATCTTTTCGGCTATAAAAAAAGATGGAAAGCGGTTATATGAATTTGCAAGAGCTGGAGAAAAAGTAGACATCAAATCAAGAACCGTTAGTATTTCAGTATTTGAAATCACTAAGATTGAAGGTAATAACATAAACTTTAGAGTCGTTTGTAGCAAAGGTACTTACATTAGATCATTGGCTCACGATTTTGGTAAATCACTACAGTCTGGAGGTCACCTTTCAGTATTAAGACGGACTAAAATTGGTGATTTTCATGTTGATAATGCCATGTCTCCAGAAGATTTTATTGCTAAACTAGCTTAACTTTCAAAGTTCAATAGAACACCATTTCAATCGCTTTTAATCTAAATTAGTTATCTTAACGTATATCATATACAAACCAAAACTAAACATTAATCTATTTGAATCTCTTAGATAAACATAAAGCATTGCTTATTACACTCTTAATTTCTGGGACTGTTGTACTTGCTATGTTTAGTCTCCAGATAAAAAAAGCAGGAGAGTTTATCACGGAAAGTTATTATGAAATAGAACCTCAAACAATAGAAGAGTTAAAAGCTCTTGAAGACAAACTTCTTGCTAAAGAAGCTTCAAAAACGAATACAAATGAAGCTTTTAATGAAGACCAAGAGTTCAAAGAAATGATGCAAAATTTCAAATCGGTATCTTCTAACGACTTTGAAAAAACTACTGAAATAGATGAGAAATCTTTTGATGAAACCTCGAAAACTACAGATGATGTGATAACTTCTAATTCTGATTATAATAGCTCAAAAGCCTTTGCTGTACAAGAAAAAGAACGTCAGTCGTTTAATAAAGCTAACGATATTTTAGCTATGCATTCAAACAAAAAAAGTGATGACGACACAAAAGCTAATAGAAGTAGTAGTGTGTCATTCTCACTAAGAAATAGAAGCAAAGTAAAATTACCTCCTCCTGTTTATTTGTGCGAGGTGACTGGAAAAATAGTTGTCAATATAACTGTTGATAGCAACGGACTTGTGACAGATACTTATATTAATTCATCATCATCTTCTGACAATCAATGTTTGATTGATCACGCCATTGAATACGCTGAAAATGCAATTTTTTCATCTGATGCAACTACCAAAAGTCAGATTGGTTCAATTACCTATTATTTTAAAGGGAAAGGTTAAAGGTTTAATAATGCCATAACATCTTCAATAATGCTTTGCCCTTTATTTTTATTGTACCAACCTTGTAAATCTTCTTTAAACTCAGGCGTTAATGATCCATGTTCTGCTTTGTAAGCATTAACCATATTTGTTGCCTCTGTTGGTCTTGGCCCATAAGTATTTACAACGGCATTTGATGTATTATCAATCATAATTAACTTCGCGATTGCTCGTCCACCATTGGTTAAAAACTGATCCATCAACCCTTCATTTTCATCTCTAAAAACTAATTTTAAATCGATATTATCTGATAACTCAGCCATTTTATTCAATATTGGAATTACATGAGCTGCGTCACCACACCAACTTTCGGTAATCACAAGCCAAGTGACATGGCCTTTAAAATTTAAAACTTTGTTTTTAATCTCTTCGGATACTTTAATTGTCTTGTCCCAACGTTTCATTCGACGATCATTAAGCATCGTATAATTTGCTAGCGCTTCCGTTTTTTCATCACCAGAATTTGATTCTTTCTCAACTAAATCATGCACCAATGCACGATAGTCTTGATATGAAATTCCTTTTTGTAAGCTTTCGTTTATGATGTCTTTTACTGATATATGTTCCAAAGTTTTCATGATGTTTTATTTTGCAATTTAGTTTAAACTCAAACAATGAAAAATGACTTAAATCATAAAAATAAAATCATTCATTGCAGAGTCATAGCTTAAGACGAATTATTAAGCAAAAACTTACTATTTTTAAAGTTCAAAACAATTTTATGAAAAAACACAAATGCGGTTGGTGCCTCGGAAACGATTTATATGAAGCCTATCATGATGAAGAATGGGGAGTTCCTGTATATGATGATGATACCTTATTTGAATTTTTAATTCTAGAAACATTTCAAGCAGGATTAAGTTGGATTACTGTTTTAAAAAAACGTGAAAATTTCAGAACCGCTTTTGATCAATTCGACTATAAAAAAATTGCAAGCTACAATCAGAAAAAGATTGATAGTTTACTAGAAAATGAAGGCATCATTAGAAATAAACTAAAAGTAAATGCAACGATTACCAACGCTCAAGCGTTTATAAAAATTCAAGAAAATTATGGTTCGTTTTCAAAATACATTTGGGAGTTTGTTGATGGTAAACCAATAAAAAACAGGTTTAAAGATTATAAAAAAGCGCCAGCGAACACACCTTTAAGCGACACGATTAGTAAAGATTTAAAAAAGCGAGGCTTTAAATTTGTAGGTTCAACAGTAATCTATGCGCATATGCAAGCTACAGGAATGGTCAATGATCATGAAGTTAATTGTTTTAGATATGATGAAGTTTAGCTTAAATATTTCAGAAACTCATCTCTTGAGATGTCTTCAGCTCCTAAACTTGCAAGATGATTTGTATAAACTTGGCAATCGATTAGCTTATAGTTTGTGTTTTGTATAAACGAAATAAATCCAACTTTGCTAGCATTACTGACTTTACTAAACATGCTTTCACCACAAAACACACCATTATCTAAGTCTACACCATACAAACCTCCAACGAGGTTTTCATTTAGCCATACTTCAACAGATTTTGCTATTCCAAGTTCGTGTAATTTTATGTAAGCGTCTTTCAAATCATTTGTTATCCAAGTCCCTTTTTGTCCATCGCGTTTTATTTTTGAACAATTATTGATGACTGCTTCAAAATCTTTGTTTACAGTAATTTTAAAATCAGTATTCCTTAAGACTTGCGTCATACTCTTAGATACTTTTAATTGCTCAGGAAATAACACAAATCGAGGATTTGGAGACCACCATAAAATGGGCTCTTCATCTTCAAACCAAGGAAAGATACCACTCTTGTAGGCTAAGATTAAACGTTCTGGAGTTAGATCACCTCCAATTGCTAAAATCCCTTCTTTAGAAGCTAAAGACACTTCTGGAAACCATATATCTTTATTAAGATAATACATGAAAATTTGTAGATTAAAGTATAAAAATAAACAACCTCAATGTGATCTTAAACATTGAGGTTGTTTTTATAAGATTCCTAAATTTTCAGGAATGACAATGTAATTAAAAAGGAAGATCGTCGTGATCTTCTTCGTTTATGTTTGTTGCAGGTTCAAATGCTTCAGCAGGAGCTACAGGTGGCATATTTTCTGCATTTGCTTGAAGGTTTTCAATTCTCCAACCTTGAACAGAGTTAAAATATTTAGTTTCTCCTTGTGGATTAACCCACTCTCTACCTCTTAGGTTGATATTTACTTTTACGCCTTGACCTACTTGATAGTTATTTAATAAATCTGTTTTGTCTTGAACAAATTCAATTAAGATATGTTGTGGATACTGTTCCTCTGTAGTTACTACTAATTCTCTTTTTCTAAACCCATTGCTACCAAAGGTTTGTGTTTCGCTAATCATTTTGACTTTTCCTTGTACTTCCATTTTTTACTAAATTTTTATTTTATATATACTTACTTCTCGACTGCGCTCGAAGTGACAGTTCAATTTTTATGATAACAACAGTTTCCATGCGCTATTAACATCACCATAGCTCAAATAATTTCTTGCTATTTTATGTTTTTGTCTGTGAGACATTTCTCTAATATTTGGATAACGTTCACTAACGTTATTTAAAAACTCTTCTACGTCTTCTTTGTGTGGTAACTCCTCAATATTGCCTAACATTCCTAAATCATTTCCAGTTAAAATCATACTATTTTTAACCTCATTTGGCATAGAATCTACTCCAATACCTAGAGTTGATAATGGTTTTGGAATTTCAAAAAAGCCTTTTTTTGCTCGGTTGTAATAACTTCCTCCAGCTCTTGCAACTAAATCTAATTTTTCTTGAACGATCATTTGATTATCATCCATTACTGAATCGTCAATATGAAATTTCACTACTTCACAAATTATCAAATTACCAGCTCCTCCTTCGGTTCCTAATTCAATAATTTCATTCACTTTGCACTCAAATTGCACAGGTGATTCAGCTACTCTAAATGGTTTAACGACATCTGATTCTAACATTGTTAGTCCTGATTTATCAAACTCATTAACTCCTTTGGCGTACTCAGTGCTACTCAAAGACATTTGCTGAACAATGTCATAATTAACAACATTGATCACTACTTCTTTTGTGTCTTTAGCATTTTCTAAAGTGTGCTTAGTTGTATTATTTCTTACACGTCGTGCAGGAGAAAATATTAAAATTGGTGGATTAGCGCTAAACACATTAAAAAAACTAAAAGGTGACAAATTTGGATTCCCATCAGAATCAACAGTACTCGCAAAAGCTATTGGTCTAGGCGCTACTGCACTTAACAAATAACCATGTAATTTTGCTGTTGAAATACTTTTAGGATCAAAAGATATCATCTAATATTTTTAGTTTTGTTTATTACGAACGCAAATGTAACTATAAAGTCAAAGTTATGAAAGTGATTTGCTTACCCTTAGCACAATATTATTAACATAAATCCATTATATTTAAAATTCAAAAATATACTTGATGGCTAAAACCATAAACCGCAACATAACTCGATGGATTGTCATTGTAGCTTCCTTTATTATTATTTCGCTAATTCTTTGGAATACGTATGTGTTTTTTCAGCATTTTAAAGCTGAAGAACGTATGAAGATGGAAAACTGGTCGTTTGCACTCAAGACTTTAATGGAATCTGGTGATGATGCAGAAATTGAAGTAACTTCTAAAATTATTGAAAGTAACACTACGACTCCAATGATTTTACTTGGTCCTAACAATAATATTGATAGTATGAGGAATATTGATACGCTTAATATTTCCTCTACAAAACAATACTTAGAAAAACTAATAATCACTTTTGAAAACGAAAACACTCCAATTCCAGTAATAGCTAACAATCAACTTTATAATACAATTTATTACGGAAATTCACCCTTACTCAATAAACTTAAGTACTATCCATTAGCTTTATTGTTGATAATTTTTCTGTTTGCTGCTGTTGCTTATTTCTTTTATAAAAGCACAAGAACTGCCGATCAAAACAAATTATGGACAGGAATGGCTAAGGAAACAGCTCATCAAATTGGAACTCCTTTATCTTCACTTGTTGGGTGGACTGAGATTTTACGTTCTGAAAATGTGAATCCTGATTATTTAGTAGAAATAGAAAAAGACATCACACGGTTACAAATCATTACAGATCGTTTTAGTAAAATTGGTTCAGTGCCAAAACTTGAAAAATCAGATATCGTTAAAGAAACCATAGACTCTTATGAGTATTTAAAAGCGCGTTCATCAAAATTGATTGATTTTGAAATCTCTACACCTAATGAAGTTATGATGGTCGACCTTAATCAACAATTATACAGTTGGACGATTGAAAACTTAGTTAAGAATGCCATTGATGCTATGAAAGGAAAAGGGCAATTAAAACTAGCCATAACTAAAGATGGTAAATTTGTAAAAATAAAAGTATCTGACACTGGAAAAGGGCTTTCTAAACAAAAATTTAATACCATTTTTCAACCAGGATACACGAGTAAAAAACGTGGATGGGGTTTAGGACTATCATTAGCAAAACGCATTATTGAAGATTACCATGATGGGAAAATAAAAGTATTAAACTCAGAAATTGATAAAGGAACAACCATGCAAATCTCATTAAAAATAGTGTCCTGATTTTAATGAAAAGAAGTCTTAATATCTTGCACTATTGTCTTTATTTAATTGAAACTAAGATGCATTTTCTCTTCAATAAAATTAATCCATTTTTACTGTTATATAAAATTCCATACATTAAAAGGTTAATGAAAAAAAATCATGGTACTGATAATTCAATAAAATGGTTAGATAACTTTTGGTTGAATAAAAAGGATGGAGACTCTTTTATAGATATATCAGGATGGTTAGGAGGCATCATTTTTTTATTATTTATAAGTGCTGCAATATTCTTGGGTAAATTATTTAAGCTAAAGTTTATTTTTAATAATTACATCTGGTTTTGTTTGGGTTTCTTAATAATTTCTATGGTAATATGCCATTACTCCGTTTCTAAAAACAACATCTATCTCATTTATTTTAATGAGTTTGAAAATTGGACAACATTTGAAAAAAGAAAAAACGTTTTACTAAGTATTGGATTTATCCTTTTTGTGATCGTGTTCTTTTTTGTAAGTTTACTTTACGCTCCATAAAAAACGGATTACCACATCATACAATAACATGATATGAAAGCGCAACAATTTTTCACTTTAAAAGAAGTACAACTCAATAATAATTGTCCTGAATGCTATTCAAATGATGGCTTAGTACTAACTTTTAAACAAAAACTCATTGAAAACCTGTTTTACAAAGCCATATCTCAGGAGACTAAATATGAGATGAGATGTAATACGTGTAATACTGATATTTTTCCTGTGCGATGGACAAATGGCATTGAACAAGTTGTTGAATATCAAAAACGAGCTGTTACTCCAAAGCCTAAATCTCTAAAACTTAAAAAAGCAGGTTGGGTTTTTATAAGTGTTGATATCCTAATACTTGTAGCAATACTACTTTTTGCAACTGGAGTTATATCCTTTTAATTATAAATGTGAAGCAATTGCATTTGCTATCGTTTGAAACTCGCCTTTTTCCAATTTTGATTTATTAACAAAACGAGCGTCTTCCATTGTATTTAATGGAATTAAATGCACATGAGCATGCGGAACTTCCAAACCAATCACAGTCAATCCAACACGTTTGCAAGGCACAGCTTTTTCAAGAGCAATAGCTACTTTTCTTGAAAACTCTAATAGCCCATGAAATGACGATTCATCTAAATCAAATAGTTTATCTACTTCTTTTTTGGGAATGCAAAGCGTATGACCTTTAGCATTTGGATTGATGTCTAAAAACGCTAAATAATCTTCAGTTTCTGCAACTTTATAACATGGAATTTCGCCAGTAATGATTTTTGAGAAAACAGATGCCATGAATTGATTTGTTATGAGTGTATGTAAATATAAAAAGATTCCTAGTGAATAGGAATCTTTTCTAATATTTTCATCTGTATTTTGGGCACTAAAAAAATATAGCGACAATCAATTTATCTTGTAATCTCTAATATATCAAATTTCATCACTCCATTTGGCACTTGAACTTCTGCAACTTCACCAACAGATTTTCCTAATAACCCTTTTCCGATAGGAGAATTTACTGAAATTTTTCCTGAAGCCAAATCAGCTTCACCATCAGCAACTAAAGTATAGATTAATTCCATGCCATTAGTTTGATTTTTTATTCTCACTTTTGATAATACCAAAGCCTTTGACACATCCATTTGAGATTCATCAATAACGCGTGCACCAGCTAAAGTATCCTCTAATTTAGAAATTTTCATTTCTAACATACCTTGTGCTTCTTTAGCAGCATCGTACTCAGCATTTTCACTTAAATCACCTTTATCTCTTGCTTCTCCAATAGCTTGAGATGCTCTTGGTCTCTCAATATCTTTTAAGTGTTTCAGTTCTTCTCTTAACTTTTTTAATCCTTCAGGAGTATAATAAGATACTTTACTCATAATTCATTCGTTTATTAATAAAAAAGATTCCGAAAAAAGTTCGGAATAAAAAAAATCTCGCTCACACGAGATTAGTCATACAAAGATACAAAATATTTATTTCAACATTTAAATTATTGTAAATTGCCAAAAAAATTAACACGTTAATGAAGAAACTCATATTCGCATTATCACTCTTACTTTTAACTAATTGCAAAAAAAGTGATGATTCAATAAATAATTGCAATTTCTTAACCGATTTTGGTGTTAATAGAACCATTAGTCTCAATTTACCTCAATATAGTCAACTTCAGTTTTCAACAAATTCAGTTTATATAGCTAATGAAGGAAATGCTGGTATTTATGTTACAAATGTTGGTGGAAACTATAGAGCTTACGATGCAGCAGATCCTAATCATGCTCCTAATACTTGTTCTTTTTTAAATATTAATGGCACTATAGTGACTTGTGGCTGTCAAGATGAAAATCAATATAATTTATTAACTGGAACTGCTGTTGGTGCACAATTACAATGTGCTTTACAAGAGTATCGTGTAACAGTTAATGGTTCTGAATTAACTATTACTAATTAATTTAGTAATCTACAAACCGGAAATAAAAATATTTCGGCATCTATTATTCAGTGCGAAGCGAAGAATCTCGATTGAATAATCTTTGATGTTATGTAAGATTCTTCACTTTACTCTGAATGACATTATATTGAACGTCTCTTTTTTATTATTAAAATTTTAGTGTGGCTCCTAGTAAAAAGTTAGTTGTAGCTTGTGGATAAAATCCAGCTCCTTCAATCGTATCTATCGTTCCTGGATTAGACCAATCGTCATCATATGTATAATAGTACCCATTAGACTCATATTCTACATTAAAAATGTTATTAACTAATCCTGTAAAAACAACCGACTCAAAAACAGGTGATGAAGCTTCATCACCACTGAAAAACAATTCATAATTAACATTAAAATCGTTTGTAAAATAACCATCTAATTTAGATACATTAGCTTCAGTATTACTCATATACTGCTCGCTAACAAATTTACTTAACAATGCTATTTGTAAATTTTCAATAGGTTGAAAAACAATAGCATTTGCGGCAACTACTTCAGGTGAAAACGAAATATCTGTTTTGCCTAAATTCTGTAATTTGTCATCAAATAGAATTATTGTTTCTTTATTTTTATTTGTACTTATCGTCATATTAGGCTGCAACGTTAATTTAGATGTAACTGGTATTACAGCTTCCAACTCTAAACCTAAACGGTAACTTTTACCACTATTAGTTCTAATTGGGTTTCCTACATCATCTAACGTTCCCGAAAGCACCAATTGTTCATTATATGACATATAGTAAATATTGGCATTAAATGTAAAGTTTCCATTTTTATGTCTCCAACCCAATTCAAAGTCATTTAATTGTTCAGGCTCTATATGCTCGTTGCTTTCAAAATCGGTTCTATTTGGCTCTCTGTTTGCTCTAGCATAAGAAGCGTATAAATTATTTTGAGTATTTAATTTAAAACTCACACCAACTTTTGGATTAAAAAATGTGAAATTTTTATCAATTTCAAAAGTGATTAAATCTGAAGTTGTTCCATAAGTTTTATAGTTTACCGTTCTAACCTGTAGATCTCCAAACAAATTTAATTTGTCATTCAATTTATAATACGCTTTTGAAAAAACAGATAAATCATTTTTTAAGCTATTTCCATCGTAATAACGATCTCTAATTTCAGATTGGCTTGCAAATTCTGCCCAAATCACTTCGCCAAAATGGTCTCCATCATAATGACTAAACGAACCACCAAAGATTAAATCTAATTGATTGTCTTTATAGTTTACATTAGCATTAAACACATAAAAATCGTTATCTAGCCAACGTCTTCTAATAAGATCTGTTTGATCAATAACTTCTCCATTGAAATCTAAAGTTTCAAAACCATAGTCGTTAAATTTCTGATCTTCTTTATACTGTTCAAAATAGCCGCGACCATATGTGTAATTTAAACCTAAAGTAGTAGACCATTGATTGTTGTAACGCTGATTCCAGTGTAATTGGTAATGATCTTGGCTATAGTTATCAACTTCATTATCATAAAACCGTTTGTTTCCAGCATCATCTTTATACTCTCCTGCGCTATTATAAGTTCTGTCATTTTCTAATTTATCAACATCTTCTAAACCATTCCAAGATTGGTAAGTAATTTCTTTTCCACTAAATGTAATGGCTTTTATTAATGTATTATCATCTACATAGGAGCCTTGTAAAAAAAATGATTTTAAATCTGTTGCAGCTCTATCAATATAACCATCTGAAGAAACATTAGACAAACGACCTGCAATTTCGAAGTGTTCATTAAGTAATCCTGTACTAAATTTCAAGGTATGCTTTCTTGTATTATAACTTCCGAAAGCATTAGAAATTTCTCCATTTGACTCTGTTGAAACAGCATCTGTAAGTACATTAATACTAGCACCAAAAGCACCAGAACCATTGGTCGACGTACCAACTCCTCTTTGTAATTGCAAGCTTTCCACTGAAGATGCAAAATCACCCAAATTCACCCAAAATGTACCTAAAGATTCAGCATCATTATAAGGAATACCGTTAATAGTAACGTTAGTTGATTGTGAACTAACACCACGAACACGAATTCCTGTATAGCCAATTCCTGCTCCAGCATCAGACGTAGTGACCACAGAAGGCAAATAGTTTAATAACATCGGAATGTCTTGTCCCAAATTACGTTTTGCTAACTGTTTTTTTGTCACATTAGAATGTGTAATTGGAGCGTTGGCATCAACACGAACAGCTTTTACTAACACTTCATCAAGTTTCTCAACTTTAGTTGAATCTTGTACTTTTTCTTGTGAAAACGCACAATATGTAAGTGCGAAAAGACTTAAAAATACGAATAAATTTTTCAAGCGATTATAGTTTATAATCGAATAAAAAGAGGTCATTATTCTTTGTTAATAATTAGTTTTAGAACGTTAAACTAATACGATATTGAAACGTTATTCTTCATTCAGAACCATTAGGTGTTTAGTTGAAAACAAATTTAGATTCAAAAGTAAAAACAAACATTAATGACTTTATCGCACTCGCTAAAAACATCTACTAGATATTTTCTTAACGTTCACTTCCTAAACAGCATTACCTGTTCTAGGTTCAATGGGTATGATCTCAGCCGATAATAGGCACCCCTTTTTTGAGAACGCAGCAAAGGTAAAATAGATTTATTGATTGCGCATCAAAAATCTGTAAAAATTTAATTAATCAATTTGTGGTGGTTTACGGTTTGTTTTCTTCTCAGCGTTTTTTCGTTTATTGGTTAAACGCTTTCTTATCACTGCTTTGGGTGTTTTTGTAGGAATTCGTTCTTTGTCTGGAATTAAATTTGTTCTAATTAACTCTAGAAACCTACTAATAATAATCGATTTATTTTTATGTTGACTTCTACTTTCCCCACATTGCATAATCAAAACAAAAGCTTTGGTTAATCTTGGTTCCAAATTGATTTTGAGTAATGCTTTTTGTTCTTCTGTTAAGATTACAGAAGCTTCTAAATCAAAAGTGAGTTCTACTTTGGATGCTGTTTTATTAACATGCTGACCACCTGCACCAGAACTGCGAATGGCTTTAAAAGTTAATTCATTTAATATGGCTTGTTCATCAAACATTTTATTTAATCTGATGTGGAGCTTTCAATAAATCGTTTACAGTTTTCACTGGATTGAAAGTAATTAAAGGAACCTCAACAAAAATAGTATTCCAATTGGCCATACTACCATTCCAAAGACCAGGAAGCTCAAGTGCTTTTAAGTCCTTACCTGTTTTTGTTTTCATACTAATAAAAGCAGCTTTAGTATCGACAAACTTTTTTAGGTCAAATTTTTCTCCTTTATAGTTTTTAGTACCACAAACTAAATCGACAGGGTTAAAGTGAGTTGCATTTTTTAAAATTTGTTTTTGTTGTTTACTTTTCTTGTTAATTTGAGCTGATTCTACGATTTGAAGCGATATGTTTCCACTTTCATCTTTAACCCAAAATGGTCCACCACCTGGTTCACCTTCATTTTTAACCATACCACAAACCCGAATAGGACGATTTAGTTTTTCGGCTAAATATTCAATTTGATATTTAAGTGAATATTTTTCAAATTCGGGGCTAATATTAACATTCATTTTATTGACAAGAAACTCACCAATTTCAATGAGTCGCTCTTCCGAAGCGATAGTGTCATCATCTAACAATTGAAGATACTTATAGACTTGTTCTTGTATTCTTAATAAAATACCAGCTAACACTTTCTTGTACTTAGCAACCTCATCTTTATACTTATAGGTAACCACATTATCTATATTTTTAATAAAAATAATGTCGGCATTTAGATCATTTAAATTTTCAATAAGTGCTCCATGACCTGAAGGTCTAAAAAGTAAAGATCCATCATCATCTCTAAAAGGTTTGTTTTTTGGAGTTACAGCTATTGTATCTGTTGATTCTTTTTGATATGAAAATGAAATATCAAACTTGGAACCTGTTTTTTCTTCAACATATTTCTCAATTCTTGAAAACTCTACATCAAACTTATGATTGTGTTTTTCGGAAATGGTAAAGTGAAGTTTTGTTGATTCATTACTTGACGAATACAATGCTGATTCATACAAATGTTCTTCAAAAGCAGTAGAAACAACTTCATTTTTATACTTATGAAATGGCATTAAGCCTTTTGGCGAATTGCCATAATCAAGCATTTCATTATCAAGCATCATTTTAACAAACTTTAATCGCTGTTCATTTATTGATAGAGAGTCATAGTTCGGATCGGTTTCTTGAAGTTTATTTTGAACAATATGGTAAAATGGAAACTTATCTAACCCAATAAAGAAAAGAGATAAGTCATTGTTTTTACTTTTATTAATATAAGAATTTATGCTTCCTTTTTCTAAATCATATTCTTCTAAAAAACTATATAAGAATTTAAACATTCTAGTAGCTGCACCAGAAGCAGGCACGAATTTCAAAATGGAAACCAGGTCTTTTTTAGATTCAAAATAAGACACTAATTGTTCAATATCAATATCTGTTAATCTTAATATACCTTCATTTATTGTCGCTTCAGCAACTAGATTAGCAAAAGGAATTCCGTTTTCAAAAAGCTCAATTTGCCGTTTTACTTTTGTAACATCTAATCCTTTAAGTTCAATTTGTTGTATGTCTTTTTCTGAAAAAATCAATTTGCAAGTTTTAAAAGTTCATTAATTTGGGTTTTGCAAATATTTAATCGTTCCTCAAAACTTCCTCTAACAATAATGTATTTTTTTTCTGAATCTATTAGAGCTTGTTCGAAGGCTTTAAACATTTGCAATCTTGTATTGGGCTGATCTCGAATTCCATCAGCCTCCCAAGGCGTGTCAATATAAGTCAAAAAATATAAATCATACGTGTTTTCAATAGCATATTTTTTTACTAGATCTGGGCAAAATCCGTTGTAATAAAACTCAGAATAAACTTTAGTTTCCAATAAATCTGTATCACAAATTAAAAGTTTATTTGCCTTTTTGAGTTGTTCATTTTCTGAAAGCATTTGTCCGATAGCAATTGGCAAAACATCATTTTTGGTCAACATTAAATTATTTATAGCCTTCATTTTCGCATAATCACGAGAAAACTCTTTTGTAAAAACAGCATTATAATATGAAGCCAATTCTTTAGCTAAAGAGGACTTTCCTGTAGATTCTGGACCATATAAAACAACTTTTATACAGTTTGGGTTTGTAGCTGTGATTTGTTTAAACTTTTCTTCCATGCTAAATAGCCAAAAATGGCAATAATTGTAAATCCTAAAAACTGTAGACTTGTAAAAGTAAACCCTTTATAGAAATAAAGCGGTATAGAAATAACATCACCAATAATCAAAAATATCCAGTTTTCTAATTTACGTCTTGCCATTAACCACATACCTACAAAAAAGAGAGCTGTTGTAATAGTATCAATGTAAGCTACCCAACCCGTCCATTTATCAAAACTTTTATAAACTACAAACACAAATAACAATGTTGCTATAAAAATATAAACACTTGTTTTTTTCTCTTTAACTGTGGTTTTTGAAATTGGTGTTACGTGTATTTCGTCAACTTTTCTAGTCCAAATATACCAACCATATATACTCATTATAAAATAATAAGCATTAATCATCATATCTCCTAATAATCCCCATTTTATTAATAAATACACAAATATGACTGTATTTACTATTCCCGTTGGAAATACCCAAATCTTGTTCTGTTTTGAAAACCATACCGATAAAAAACCAAAAAGAACAGCGATGATTTCTAATACAATGTCTATTGTAGAATATGTTTCATACTGACCAAAAAAAAACTCAAAAATGTGGTTCATAGTCGTAGCGATCAGATTTTACGATTTTCATGTGAAGCAAACCTCTATCAATTAACTGAAATGCGTCTTTAATTTCAACAGTTAAAACCTTCATTACTTCATCATAATCACCATAAATCTGAGTACTCAAAGGGTTTTCTAACACTTTTAATTTTGAAGCACGAAGTTGTTTTATAAAATGAATAATTGCAGGTTCATAATTGTCATGCAAAGGTGTTAATGTTAGTTCTACTGATATGTTCATATTTATTTTTTTATTTCATCAAAAAACGAATCATCTTCCTCAAAAGCTGTTCCAATTACTATTAAATCTGCTCCAGAATTATAAACGTCTTCCAATTGCTTTTTAGTTCTAATTCCTCCTCCAACAATTAACGGAATATTTAACTCTTGCTTTACAAGACTAATGATTTCTAAAGGCACATAATGTAAAGCTCCACTTCCTGCTTCAAGATATATGAGTTGTTTTCCTAAAAGTTCTCCAGCCTTTGCAGTATCGATAATTTGTTGGACATTTTCTATAGGTAAAGGCTTGGTGTTAGTCACCTTTTCTACAGAAGTTTGTCTACCATTTTCTATCAAAATATAACCCGTTGGAATGACTTCTAATTTTGAATATCTCAACTTAGACACAGCTTTAATATGCTTGCTAATTAAATAGCTTGGATTAGTTCCAGAGATCAAGGATAAGAATAATAAAGCATCAGCTTTGTTTGTAATTTGTGTAATGTCACCAGGAAATAAAACAACAGGTAAAGTCGTGTGCTTTTTAATTTCGACGACTAAAATCTCAGTAGACTCATCATCAACAGCACTGCCTCCTACAAAGATATGAGTAGCAATAGATTGATTTAGTTTTTGCATAAACCCAGATAAGCCTTCAGGTTTCGTTTTATCAGGATCTATTAAAACTGCTAACAGTTTTTCTCCATTAGAAATCGAACTTAATATGTTGTTATAAATTATTTTCATTTAAGGGGTTGCAAACGCACAAGTGAATCCTTCAAATTCTAAAAAATGTGTATTGTATCTGTATTTTTTGTTTTCGTAATCAATCCATGCAACAGTTTTTCCATCATTCAACATAAACGGAATGACAATAAAATGGGCTTTAAATAACATTCCAGGTGTTGCAAATAATTTGTATAACGATTCTTTAATTCCCCAAATAACGGTCAGTTTTTTAATATAATCTTCATCATTTTTAGATATATAGTTGAATTCATAATCTACAAATTTCTTAGCTATGATAGCGATCTTATCACGTTGTTTTTCAATATCTATCCCAACTTCTACATCGCTTATTATAACACCAGAAAATATAAAGGAATGTGTAATAGAAATATGCTTACCATCTTTTAAATGCGGCTTCCCGTTATCGTCATAAAACAAATCTTGATCTGTATATCCAAATTCTCTCAGCAAATGACGTACACTTAAAAAACCACGTTGATGCATTTCGCTTTTCATTCCTAAAACACGCTCTAAACTATTCGGTTTTAAATCTAAGGGTTCTAATAAATCTTCATAAGATTCAGTAATCTTCCATATTTTAACAGTAGTTTGTGAGTTGGAAGTGAGTGTTTTATAAAGCGGCATTTAATTTTCTGAAAGTTATTGATTATCTTTGCATCGCCTAAGGCGAATTTGGCAATATTTAATATAGCGAATTTAGTTATTTAAGCCATAAACCCAAAGGCTAGTACAATTTTAAAACAAGATAAAAAGATATGAGTACAAAAACTGTTGCTTACGTACCAAATAAGGTAAAAGATATGTCGCTTGCGGCTTGGGGAAGAAAAGAAATTGAATTAGCAGAAGCAGAAATGCCAGGATTAATGAGTTTACGTGAAGAATATAAAAACTCACAACCACTTAAAGACGCTCGTATTGCTGGGTGTTTGCATATGACAATTCAAACTGCTGTTTTAATTGAAACATTACAAGCTCTTGGTGCAGAAGTGACTTGGAGTTCTTGTAATATTTTCTCTACACAAGATCAAGCTGCTGCAGCAATTGCTGATGCTGGAACTGCTGTTTACGCATGGAAAGACATGACTGAAGAAGAATTTGATTGGTGTATTGAGCAAACTTTATTCTTTGGTGAAGATCGCAAACCATTAAACATGATTTTAGATGATGGTGGAGATTTAACAAATATGGTTTTAGATAAATATCCAGAATTAGCTTCTGGAATTAATGGTTTATCTGAAGAAACTACAACTGGAGTTCACAGACTTTACGAACGTGTAAAAAACGGAACTTTACCAATGCCAGCTATCAATGTCAATGATTCTGTAACAAAATCTAAGTTTGACAATAAATATGGTTGTAAAGAATCTGCGGTAGATGCAATTCGTAGAGCCACAGATATTATGTTAGCTGGAAAACGTGTAACTGTTTGTGGTTATGGCGATGTTGGTAAAGGTACTGCTGCATCTTTTAAAGGTGCTGGAAGTATTGTAACTGTAACTGAAATTGATCCGATTTGTGCATTACAAGCAGCAATGGATGGTTTTGAAGTAAAGAAATTAGAAACAGTTATTGGTAACACAGATATTGTTATTACAACGACTGGAAATAAAGATATTGTACAAGCACGTCATTTTGAAGCATTAAAAGACAAAGCGATTGTGTGTAATATTGGACACTTTGATAATGAAATTGATATGGCTTGGTTAAACAAAAATCATGGTCATACTAAAAACACAATTAAGCCACAGGTTGATAAATATAATGTAAACGGAAACGATGTTATCATTTTAGCTGAAGGTCGTTTAGTAAATTTAGGCTGTGCAACAGGTCATCCAAGTTTTGTAATGAGTAATTCATTCACCAACCAAACTTTAGCGCAAATTGAACTTTGGAATAACAAAGAAGCTTACGGAAACGATGTGTATATGTTACCAAAAGCTTTAGATGAAAAAGTCGCAAAGTTACACTTAGCAAAAATTGGTGTTGAGCTTACTGAACTTCGTGAAGACCAAGCGAGTTATATTGGTGTAACGGTTGAAGGCCCTTATAAGCCTGAACATTACAGATACTAAAAAAAAGCAGCTTGCGCTCATAGATTTTTGATCGCTTCGCTTTTTAGATATAAGATTAAATCCTGAACATTTATGTTTGGGATTTTTTATTTTGAAATTTTAAGAATTGAGCATTAACTTAGAAACAAAATATTAAGATTGGAGAGTCATAAAATCTAATTAAAAAGTACTTAACTTCACACAAACACAAATGTTATGAGTTCAAAAAAGTTAAACCTTGCTCTTGAAACCTTAGAAACACATATAGAACATCACACGGTTGCTAATCCAAAAGTATCTAATAGTGATGTTGCTTGGCATATAGATCATAGTCTTAAGGTTATTAATAAGGTAACTGCATCTTTACAAGCATCACTACCAAATACCTATAAAAATAATTTCAGCTTTTTAGGAAAGCTGTTCTTTACACTTGGTTTCTTTCCTAGAGGAAAAGCAAAAGCTCCAAAATATGTCAAACCTCCTGAAGTTGTTTTAAAAAAAGACCTTATATCGCAAACCGAATTAGCTAAAGCCAATGTGAAAACAATTGCTAGTTTAGATAAAAATGCATATTTCAAGCATCCAATATTTGGCAATGTTAATACCACAAGAGTTTATCGGTTTTTACTACTTCATACCAATCACCATTTAAAAATTATAAATGATATTATGGCGAAATAAAAATAGAATCTTTTTCGAAATGCATGGATTTCTTCATAACTTTATAGATTGTATAAATTATACTTGTAGAGATTAAGTTAATATTTATATTTTTGTATCTAATTAATTCCTGTATAATGAGAAAAATTTTCACCCTTTTATTTTCAGTTTTATTGCTCACATGTTCTAGCGATAGTTCAGATAACTCTCCAGATCCAGAAAACTGTAATATAGCAACTGCATTGTCAACTTCTAATATAGGCAATACTTCAGCTGAATTAAACTGGACATCAAACGAATCTAATGCTAGTTTCGAAATTCAATATGGTATTTCAGGATTTAATTTAGGCAATGGTCAAATCGCTACATCAAATACGACTTCACTTACATTGAGTAATTTAACAGAAGCAACTAATTATCAATTTTATGTTAGAGTAATTTGTAGCTCTAATAATTTAAGTAATTGGTCCAATGCCGCCAATTTTTCAACTACAGAAGGTGTAGTTGTGACTGATTGTCAAATGCCTGGACCTCCTATTATAGAGATTCAAGTCACTGAAGCTTCTGCCGAACTTTCTTGGTCAATTATTGGAAATGACATCAATTTATGGGAAGTTGAATACGGGTTAGCTGGTTTCTCACTTGGAACAGGAACGACTATTACATCAACCATTCCATTTTATACTTTAAATAGCTTAACACCTCAAACTCAATATGAATTTTATGTAAAATCAATTTGTAGTTCAACAAATGAAAGTCAATACCTTGGCCCTATTCCTTTCACAACATTAGCTAATTGTGCAATTCCAACGAATTTATTTTTAAATCAAGTAACGCATTGTAGTGTTGCTTTCGATTTTAATCCTAATGGAGAGACTGCTTATGAAATTGAATATGGAGAATCTGGATTTGCTTTAGGTACAGGTATGACAATGGGTACATCATCAAATATTAATACCATTACAGATTTGAATCCTGCTACTACTTATGAGTTTTACGTAAGAGCTAATTGTGGTTCTGAAGGATTTAGTGATTATTCTGATGCATTGGTTATAACTACTAACACTTTAGGTTTTACAGGAAGTTATTTACTGGAACAACTTACTCCTATAGGAGCTAATGGTCCATATTTATCTAATGGAGCCTCGCTTACAATTACAGCTCCTTCAGAAAACGAAAGATCATTTTTCAGTCAAATATTTCCACTGTTATGCCCAGACGCCCTTTCTTCCATTACATTCAACTTGAATTGTAATGAAACAACTTCAGTTAATAACTTCGACTCTCTGTGTACATGTGGAGGAACATATGAAATTGGACCTGGATCAAATAGTGGCTTTTTTACAGCTTCTAATGACACCACTTTTGAACTAACCTTTACTGCAGACCTTAATAATAGTTGTGGACCTCCAGAACAATTTTCATATCGTTTTACTAAACAATAAAAATATTTATTTAAGTATGAAACCCTTACAGAAATGTGAGGGTTTTTTATTTTAAAATCAATTAGCTGGCACATTCAAACGTTCATTTAAAATCCAACGTTTTATTAGGTTTTTATTAGTTGAAATTTCGGCGAACACATAAATATTTGAAGAAAAACAATATGCTTTTTTCGCTAATTCTACAACCACTTTATCATCGCAATAGCTCGAATGTAAAAAATATAATTCTTTATTTTTAACTAGCACATATCCAACATGATTATCGAGTCCAACAAAATAAATCCCATCATGATAAACCGAGTTGACTTTCTCTTTTAAAGATTCAAAAGTTAGGTTTCTGTAAATCTTAAGTTCAGAATTAGTTTGCAACATTCGAGCTTCAATAAGTCCAGCTTGCTGTGCCATTTTATAGCGATTTAAATTAAATCCGAAATGCTTTAAAGTGGTCGACACAAAATAACCACAAGCAATTTCACCTTCATTAGGAATATCTGTATGTCCATTAAAATCCCAATCGGTTCCATACCAATGCGGAACAATATCATTCAGTAATTTTGAGTATAAATATTGAGCTGCGCTATCAATAGCTTTCGTTGGATTGCTATCATACAAGTCTTTGAAATAAACTCTATCTGTTAGAATTTTATTTGTGATAGACGAATAATTCCCTTTTGGTTTGAAATTAATATTGAGTTTTAAAGAATCAAAAGTTGGTTCAATAGTTTCAATTATAGTGTCTGAGATTTCGTCAATATCAATTCTAGTTTGTCTTACAATTGTTTTCTTTTCAGTACTCAAATTGCAAGCACATAATAAAACAAAGAATATAATTATGAAATTTTTGATGACAAGTATTATTAATTACGTTAATAAAACTCTTTTTTCTTTTAATTATTATCACATTAATGGTATTTGTATATTTACTTTATGCAACTCACACCAAAATTAACAAACGTAGAAACCTCTATTTTTTCAGTAATGAGTGCTTTAGCAAACGAGCACAATGCCATTAATTTATCACAAGGGTTTCCTAATTTTAAGAGCGATCAAAAATTAATTGATGGTGTTACAAAAGCCATGAATTCTGGTTATAATCAATATGCACCAATGGCTGGAAATTTAGAATTACGTCAAGCAATTTCCAAAAAATTCAACATCTTATACAATTCCAGCTACCATCCAGAAACTGAAATCACTGTTACTGCTGGTGCAACTCAAGCGATTTTCACGATTATTTCTGCGTTTATAAAACCTAATGATGAAGTCATCATTTTCAAGCCAGCTTATGATTGTTATCAACCAGCTATTGAACTCAATGGAGGAAAAGCCATTTCTATAGCATTAGAAGCTCCAGATTATAAGATTAATTGGAATATAGTTAAGGAAGCAATCAATACTAAAACAAAAATGATACTCGTTAATACGCCTCACAATCCTACTGGAACTGTAATGAGTAAAAACGACATGCTGAAGCTTCAAGAAGTAACTAAAGGAACAGATATTATTGTCCTTAGTGATGAAGTTTACGAACACATTATTTTTGATGGCGAACAACACCAAAGTGTTTGCAGATTTAAAGACTTAAAACAACGCAGTTTTATCACAGCGTCCTTCGGAAAAACGTTTCATAATACAGGTTGGAAAATAGGTTATTGCTGTGCTCCAAAACTATTGATGGAAGCGTTTAGAAATATCCATCAATTTAATGTGTTTTCTGTACACCATCCTACTCAAAAAGCGTTAGCAGATTATCTTAAAAATTCAAATCACTATACAGAATTACCAAACTTCTTCCAAGAAAAACGCGATACATTCTTAAATCTCATTACGGATTCTAAGTTTAAATTTTCACCTTCAAAAGGCACGTATTTTCAGGTATTAGACTATTCTGAAATCACATCTAAAAACGATGTAGAATTCGCCAAACAATTAACCATTGAAAATGGCATTGCTTCTATTCCTCTATCTGTTTTTTATGATAATAAATTAGATCATAAAGTGTTGCGTTTTTGTTTCGCTAAAACGAATGACACGTTAAAACAAGCCGCCGAAATTTTGAATAAAATTTAACAAAAACTTAAGTGACTTCCACGCTACCTTCGTGTCTAATTTAGCAAACAATAAAATTTAATTCAATGAAATATATTATCCTAATCTTCATCACTATATTTAGTTTGTCTTTAAACGCACAAGACATTAAAAAGAATGACAATCTAAATCAGGTTAAAAAAGAAATTACTACTGAAAAATTAGAAAAAGAGAAGAAAAAAGCTGAAAAAGCACAAAAAAAGGCAGAAAAGAAGCAAAAAAAGGCAGAAAAAGCTCTAAAAAATCAATTAAAAGCACAAAAACGACTTGATAAAGCCTCAAAAAAATTAGAAAGCGCTCAGAAAAAATATGACAAGTTGAAACGTAAAGGAAAATTATCACCTCAAGACGAAGTTAAATGGTTAAAAAGAATTGAAGGTTATAGAGAGGATATCGAAAAAGCAAAAAAGAAAATATAAGTAACGTCTATTAGTATCGTTTAAAGATTATCTAAAATTATGACTTTGTCATTTAGAGCAAAACGAAGAATCTCAATTAGTCTGTTTTGTCTTTTGATTTAAAAATATCATGAAACGTCAGTTCGAGTGATTTTGAGATCCGAAAAATTGTATCGAGAACTAATTTAAAATAGAAATTCATATTCTCGATACAAATTTTACTCATTTTCAATCGTAAAATTCACTCGAATTGACGAATTTCATCAAAATAAACAAGGGGTTCAATTAATAAAAAGTAATTATAATGCCTAAAATTTGTAATTTTAGTACATGCAAAATGAATTAAAAATTGCCTTAATACAATCTAATTTAGTTTGGGAAAACCCAGAACAGAATCGGCATAATTTTAGTGCAAAAATAGCATCTATTACACACCCAGTAGATATTATCATTTTACCAGAAATGTTTACTTCAGGTTTTACAATGAATGCAGATTCTGTCGCAGAAACCATGAATGGAAAAACCATCTCGTGGATGAAAAACCTTTCCAAAGAAAAAAATGCTGCAATTACTGGAAGCCTTATAATAAAAGAAGAGGGCTCTTATTATAATCGTTTAGTGTTTGTGTGTCCTAATGGTGAAATAGACACGTATAACAAGCGACATACATTTACTTTAGCTGGTGAAGATAAAGTTTATAAAGCTGGACAGCATAATAGTCTCATTGATTATAAAGGCTGGAAAATTAAACCGCTTGTTTGTTATGATTTACGTTTCCCTGTTTGGTCTAGAAATGTTGAAAATTATGACCTTATATTTTATGTTGCAAATTGGCCTAAAGTAAGAATTAATGCTTGGGATACTTTATTGCAAGCTCGTGCCATTGAAAACATGAGTTATTGCATTGGTGTAAATCGTGTTGGTTTAGATGCAAATAATTATGAATATTCTGGACATTCAGCAGCTTTTGATGTGCTTGGCAAACGATTGGATACTATACCATCTGATAAAGAAACTATTGAAATAGTAACTTTAGATAAAAAACATATCGAAACCTACAGAAACAAACTTGGGTTTTTAAATGATAAAGATGATTTTAATCTAGTTTGAAAATTTCTTCAGGATAATCCCAACCTGCTCTGCCTTCTACAATTCCAGAAGCATAACTCACACGTTCAGGCTGTTGTTGCAATAAGAAATTTCCGGAATCCCATTTTTGATTACCATTAGTATCATAAATAACACGAATATAATAATCATTTGGATCCAAATTTTTAAAATCGAACAAACGAGGTTCTGTTCCAAATTGCTCGTATTTCACCTCTCCTTTTTCAGTAGTAAGCTGAACAATAACTGGATACTCTGCATTTTCTAATCGAACTCTTATATTGGTATAATCAGCTAAGGTTTTTGTTCGCAAGGCATAGTTTAACGTGTCATTTACATGACCAAAAAAATCTTCAAAAGTGTTGGGTAATATTTGAATATTGTAATTGTCAGACTCTTTCTTTTCAAACTTAAAATGACATCTATTCATAAGTTCATCAAAACTTGTCGTAAAAGGAACATTAATAGAATCTTTATCTAAAATAGTCACTTGCTTTTCATCAATATTCACAAAAGGCACAGTTCCTTCAAGGATAAAATCATCTGTAAAATTTATAATTCCAGATTGAACAGCTCTAATAATTAAAGAATCTCTTTCTATGTCTCTAAATTTATGTGTTAATGTATCAACAAACGTATTATTTCTAATAACGAATTGAGCAGAATCTATTTCAATCTTTGGTTTATACCAATAATATAAAGTGTCTTTAGTTTTATCTTTTGTGATTCGTTTTTCAAAACCTTCAGGAACATCACCTAACAATTCAATTGTCATATCTTGGTTGTCGCCATCATACCCAAAACCTATTTTCTGACCAGCTATTTGTTTTGGTCGCTTAGCATCAAACTCAAGAACTTCTTTAAATAATTTTATAGTATAAGTCGAATCTGTTGGCACAGAAATTACATCTTCATAAAACCCTATTTTATCACTTTTTTGCTGAAACGTAAAGTTTCCATTTTCATCTTTAATCGCGATGAGTTTATATTGTCCTTCTTTAATATTATCAATACTAAAAGACGTTAAACTATCAAGTGTATTTGTAATGTATTTTGGTTTCTGTTTATACACAGTAGAATCTGTATAAGTTGAATCTAATTCGTATAACATAACTGAAACAAAGGTGTCAGGTTTTAATTTTTCGGCATCCATAATAGTCCCTTTTACAGATAATGAATCAATCACATCTCCAGTAGAAAACACATACCTATAATATTCATAAGGATTTTCTTCATTATTATCAACGATACTCTGTCCAAAATTGAAAGCGTAAGTCGTATTATCTTCAAGAGTATCATTAATAATAATCTTAATATACTTACTTGCACTACCTAGAGGTGTTACTGTTGGTTCGGTATCCATTGGAGGAGAAATTATAAGTTGCTTTTGCAAATTTTTCACCTTTATGTACTCATTAAAATAAATGCGTATTTCATTTCCTTTAAAATTAGTAGAGAAATTTTCTGGAACCTCTTTAGTAATTAATGGTGCATCAATATCTTTTTCACCACCAGAAGGTCTACCTCTATTAGCACACGTGTAAAGCAAATTTATGCTTAACACTAAAACTAAAATCTTAAACCATTTTATTCGCATTGTAAATTCTAAATTTTGAACAAATTAACAACTATTTCAACCATAGTCAAAACAATTAACGTGCTTTTGACACTCAACTAAAGTTAATAGCTAATCGGTTATCGCCATTGTAGCTATACTTAGTTTTAACCCTTCAATTTCAAAAAGTGCATTAGCACACGCTTCTATTGTTGCTCCAGTTGTGATTATATCATCAACTAATAATATGTGCTTGTGTTTCAAAGTCTCGTAATCAGAAATAGTGAAATTTTCATCAATATTAGAACTCCGTTTGAGTCGATCTTTAAATACCTGTGTTTTTGTTGCTGATGCTTTTATTAATGTCTCAGAATTATAATCTGCCTCTAAAGCTTTAGCCAAAGCTCTACCAAATTTATCAACCTGATTATATCCTCTTTGCTTTTGTTTTGTTTTGTGCAACGGAACAGGTACAACAGCATCTATAGCTTTATAAGCCTCATGATTTTTAAGCACTTCCCCTAACCATTCGCCTAAAAACTCACCTATAACTTCATGACCACGATATTTTAAATTGTGCATGAGTTGTTGTACAATTCCTTTTTTGGAAAAATGTAAAAGTGCTGTTGCTTGTTCAAGTTTAATGCGACCATACATCATTTTGTGAACAGCATTAGACATATCAACATGAAAATTTGTTAAAGGCAATTGGTGTCTACAAGCTGTACAAATATGAAGTTCATTGTCTGTCAAATGATTTTGACAAGCCAAACAAACCTTCGGAAAAAACAAGTTTAACAAATTTATTACCATTTCATCGATTAAAATAAATTATCGCGATCATATTCTCTAGTTTCGCAAAGTAAAATAACAAAATTAATAATGATAGTTAACCCTCAATTATTTAACTATAGATTAATTATTGGTTCATTAATAGTTGCAGTTACAATTTTAGGCGTTTTTAGTTATACTAATTATCAATCCATTAGTGCGCATCAACAATTTTTAGAACAAGAAAAGAAACTCGTTGAAAATGAGTTATCACAAATGATAACAAGATACGATGACGTTTCAATTTCAAATGATTTAATCGCTTCACAACTTGAAGTTGCTAAAAAGGATACTGAACTCGTTTTAGATTCTCTTAGCATGCTACGAAGTGATCTTTCTGTTATTTCACGATTTAAACAACAACTTCATGGTATAAAGCTAAAGAATAAAACGTTATTCAGTGCTATCGATTCTCTAGATTTGGCTAACCAAAACCTTAAAGAAGAAAATATTGTTGCACATAATGAATTGGTAAAACAGCGTAGAGCTAACAATTCCTTATTAGAAGCTAATAACCACCTAAATAGAAGTTTAGAAAAAGGCGCATTACTAACAGCAAATTCATTTAAAGCTAAATCTTACACGAAAATCCTTGGCAAAAAACAAGCATCTAATAAAGCAAAAAAAGTAGATAATATTGAAGTATGTTTCACGCTTGCCGAAAATTCTTTAACCAAACAAGGAGAAAAAGATATATACATTCAAATTGTCAATCCGCAAAATAATGTTGTAGCAGATAAAGGTGCCATAAATTTTGGTAACACATCATTAATTTACAGTTCAAAAACAACTATAGATTACAATAATGAAGTTCTAGATATTTGTTTAGACATTGAAGCAGATGTAGATGAAAAACCACTCACTGCTGGCACGTATTTTATTACTATTTTTAATAAAGATCGTAAATTAGGAAATACGCAAGTAAAATTAAATTAAACATCATAACATAATTTATTAAAAACCGCTCTGTAAATTGGAGCGGTTTTTTATTTTTGCATCATGGCAAACGACGATCAATTTAAAAAAGTAATCTCTCATGCAAAAGAGTATGGTTACGTATTTCAAAGTAGTGAAATCTACGATGGATTAAGTGCAGTTTATGATTATGCTCAAAATGGAGCAGAACTCAAAAAAAACATTCGTGATTACTGGTGGAAAGCCATGGTTCAAATGAATGATAATATTGTAGGTATTGATGCTGCAATTTTTATGCATCCAACAACCTGGAAAGCTTCAGGACACGTAGATGCGTTTAGTGATCCACTTATTGATAATAAGGATTCTAAAAAACGATATCGTGCAGATGTTTTAGTAGAAGACTATTGTGCTAAGATTGAAACCAAAATTGAAAAAGAAGTTAAAAAAGCTGAAAAACGTTTTGGAGACTCTTTTAATAAAGAAGAATTTGTAAGCACGAACGGAAGAGTTCTCGGTTATCAAGAAAAAATAGATACCATCCTTAAACGACTTGGGCAATCGCTTGAAAAAGAAGATTTAGCAGATGTAAAAGCTTTAATTGAAGAATTAGAAATTGCAGATCCTTTATCTGGTTCTAGAAACTGGACAGATGTAAAGCAGTTTAATTTAATGTTTGGCACAAAATTAGGTGCCAGTGCTGAAACTGCGATGGACTTATACCTACGTCCTGAAACTGCTCAAGGTATTTTTGTTAACTTTTTGAATGTTCAAAAAACTGGACGCATGAAAATTCCGTTTGGAATTGCCCAAACTGGTAAAGCCTTCAGAAATGAAATCGTTGCAAGGCAATTTATTTTTAGAATGCGTGAGTTTGAACAAATGGAAATGCAATTCTTTATCAAACCTGGTACTCAAAAAGAATGGTTTGATCATTGGAAAGCATACAGAATGAAATGGCACTTATCTCTAGGAATGGGAAGCGACAACTATCGTTTTCATGACCACGAAAAACTAGCTCATTATGCTGATGCTGCCACAGATATTGAATTCAAATTTCCATTTGGTTTTAAAGAATTAGAAGGGATTCACTCACGTACTGACTTCGATTTAAAACAGCATGAAGAATTCTCAGGTAAAAAATTACAATATTTCGACCATGAAGATAATGCGAGTTACACACCTTATGTTTTAGAAACATCAATTGGACTTGATCGCATGTTTTTAGCTGTATTCTCAAATTCTTTAGAAGATGAAACTCTAGAAGATGGAAGTGTAAGAACTGTTTTAAAGCTACCTGCTGTTTTAGCTCCAACTAAAGCTGCTATTTTTCCATTAGTAAAAAAAGATGGTTTACCTGAAGTTGCGAAACAAATTGTAGAAGATTTAAAATGGGATTTTAATGTGTTTTACGACGAAAAAGATGCTGTTGGAAAACGTTACAGACGTCAAGATGCTAACGGAACTCCATTTTGCATTACTGTAGATCACGATACTTTAGAAGACAACACAGTTACCATTCGTCATAGAGATACGATGGAACAACAACGTGTTAAGATTGAAGATTTAAGAGACATCATAAAAAAAGAGGTAGATGTAAAGCATTGGCTTCAGAAAATGGTCTAACAAATAGAGAATGTCACCTTGAGCGCAGTCGAAAGGTCTTATTAAAACAAAAACTCTTAAGCTTCAAACCTTAGGAGTTTTTTATTAAAAATAGGCCTTCAGCTGAACTATTCCTGTGTCTATAATTTAAGAAACTTCAAAGTTTTAGTTCTCGAATCAACAGTCGTTAATGAAATGAAATAAACTCCTGGTGTCAAATTTTCGACATTGACATTCACTTCTCTATTATTGATTTCTTTTTGTATCACTTTTTCACCTGTAACCGCAAAAACATCAATGTTTTTAATATTGTGCTTACTTTCTAAGATTAAATTCTCTTTAACTGGATTAAATTTCAAGACAATGTTTTCGATTAAAAATGAGTCGATAGATAATACTGAACAATCTTCTACAAACTGAGTTTGAGCAGGAATCAAAGTAAAATTATCGTTTGCAAACTCGATATCATCAACACAAATTAAATCTAAATTTAGGCTACCAAAAAATGCATCGATACCTGAGACACTAGACAAACCTCCAATTGTAAAATCTACTGAACAGTTTTGGTTTGGTGCTAAAGCCTGATTGTTTCCATTTTGAATATTAATAGTATTTAATACAGGACAATTTCTCGATTTTAAGGAACATAATTGATTATTGTTAGAAAAATCTACATCTGAAAAATTATTAAAGCCAATATCAACTATTTTTAAATTTAGGAATAATGAAAAATCAAAGTTATCTATCCCTATATTTCTCATTTCTATTGATTCTAACAAGATATTATTAGAAAGGTCCAAATTATTATTAATACTAGTAAGGTTTATTATTGATAAAGCCAATAAATTTAGATTATTAGTAACATCGATTGTGTTAATATTTGTACCGCTAATATCCAGAAACTCTAAATTACTATGCTGCGTAACATCAATATCACTAATAGAAGTATAACCTAAGCTAATAAAACTCAATTCTAAATTAGCAGAAATATCAATTTCGCTCAAATCAGTAAATTGAAGATTAATTTGCTCCAATTGTGTATTACTGGATAAATCTACGCTTGCAATTGGATTATTAAAACAAACTAATCGTTCCAAATTAATAAATGCTTCAATTCCAACTATACTACTAATGTTTTGATTAAAAGCGCTTATAGCTGTAGTCGTTAATGCTTCAGAAACCTGAATTTCACCATCGCTATTGGAATCTATTACTGGATTATGGTTTAATAATGCTGTTTTAAAATTTGGATCTGGAATGCTCACAATTTGACCAATTGAAATTTGAATATTAAGAAGAATCAAGAAGAAAAATAAAATAGAAGCTCTAGACATATTAGAATAATTATATTTTCAAATATACTTCTATTAAAATTATTAAATTCTTTAAATAAACGAATTAAAAATAGGCCTTCAGCTGAACCGTTCCAGTATGAATCGTTTTACTAGTCTCAGTTTTTCTTCCGAAATAATTCAAGTTCAAATCCAAAAACTTAGTCAGTTTTTTTTGAGCTAATAAACTCCATGTAAAGTTATTTCCTGGTTGTAAACCTTCTAAAATTTGATAAGCAACTGGTGTATTTGGATTGCCATTATATGCATTCTTGAAATAATTGACTTCTCCTGTTAAGGCTATTTTTTCAGCATTATTATATGTAAATGATAGTCCGAAATTATTCTGCAACAAACCTTCTTTGTCACCAATAATATTGTCTTTAGTTGTATATTGATAGAACACATCGAAACTAGCATTTTCATTAAAAATATACGACAATTTTGGTTCAAAACGTTTTTGGTTTAACTCGTAATTACGAGATACAAAATTCTCATTCGTACTTTCATTAAATTCAAGACTAGATTCAAAATTAATCAGCCAACTTGTTGCAAATTTATGATTAAACTGAAGTTGATGACTCTGTAATTTATTTTCCTGAAATCCGGTTGATAATACGGAACGACTGGTGTTATTTAAAAACGTATATGATGTTGTATATCTCTGTTTGCCTCGATTAAAAAATAGCACATTTCTAACACTTTTATTAAGTGCCAATTGATTCTCATCGTCTGAAGAAAACGGATTTAAATCGAATGTGTTTTCTTGTCTTTCGTCTTTTCTGTCTATTAAATACGAGGTTTGATTATAAAAATGAGACCAGAATTTTTTAGTTTTATGTTCTGACATTGACCATTGTTGTGGATTAAAAATTAAGGTCTGGCTTAATCTGTTTTGATGTGTTCTCACAAAGACTTGATTTGGAAGTAATACACGAATAAAACTGCCTTCATCCGCGAACTGAGCCAATTCAAATTCATCAAGTTCTTGTATGCCATTTTCGTTATAATCGATCCAAGTATAAGCACCTTGACCTGGTTCAACTTCCACATATGTAAAGTCTTGTCGTGGTAGTGTTCCAGAATTGGTTTCAAAAACAGTATTCCAGATCATTAAATTATTGAACAACTTCTGATTAAAATTTAATCTTGAATTTAATGATTGGTCATCTTCTAAATCAGGATCTTCTTGTTTCAATCGTCTGTAATTTGCGAAAACAGCTAAATCGGTATTTTTATTTTTTATAATTCGAGATTTTAAATAGTAAGTATTAGAACTGTTGACTTTTTCAATACGATTCAATCGCAAACTATCATTAATTCTCCTTTTATAACCCACTTCAACAAACACTTTTGTGCTATCTCCAATTCCTGTAAAGACTTCATAAGATGTAAAACGCTGACTTAAATTTGTTAGTGAATCGTTAGATTTTAGACGTTGTTCATTATCTTCCATTGCCAACTTTACACCAACCCATTGTTTGTTAAAATTATAAACGACGCGGTTAAAAGAGCGTAAAAATGTAGATTGAGACGCAGTACTACTATTTTTTAAAAAACTAGATGTTGTATAAATATTAAATTGTTTTAATCTAAGATTTGCCAAAAGATTATGACGATTACCATTAAAGTTTTTAGAGAAATTCAAATGCTCAAATTTGTAATTAGCAATTCCTTTTTCTGGATGAATAAGCTCTAAACCTGAAGACAATAAACTCTGATTCCCTAGAGGGTCTTTCAAATTCCAATCCCGATTAAATTCAGGTCTGTACAAACGTTCAATGGTTCTAAAATCTTTCTGAATGATATCTACGTCAGCATAAGCACTCAAATTCCACAAGCTATCTGTTTTTATAACTTGTTGTCTTACAGTTAACTTTCCGGCAAATCCATCATTATTACCATCATCAACATCTGAAAATAAGTTCAAATCATTTCTACTTCCTGCTATTTCAAATAAAACATCTGTTTTTTCAGTTGGTTTATAGGTTCCGTTAACCACAGCAACTTGCAATTTCACTGGAGCAATCAATTGTACTATTGGCTCATAACTTCCTTGAGGCATACCTCCTATTGGTGGTACATATTCAAAAATATTGCTAATGGCATTGCTATTCACGATGATGTAGTTTCCCTGATTAATTCCTACTTGAGTAAATCGAACGCTAAACAATTCATCTTCTGGGTTGTTAGAAAACACAAAGATTTCTTCTCCTCCAACGAGGTCTTTTCGATATAAAATACGGTTCTCATCAAAGGACTCAGACACATCAGAAGGTGCAACCATCAACGTTTGGTCGTCACCTGCTTGAGCTAAAATACCAACTTGCTCAGAAGACAAATTTTGTTGTAAGGGTTGATTTTTTGAATCTACTTCAGAATATACAGATACACCTAATTTTAATTTTTCAGTTTCATAATTTCCACCTCCAAAAACAGTAAATCGGGAAAAATTGCGTTCACTAAATTGATAATCGACAGTAATACGCATTTCGGAAGTGATAGGAAATGTGGAATTGAAAATAATCTCACCAGCATTATAATCGATGATATAGTCTTTATTTTCACCACGCTCAATTGCAATTCCATTTACGTAAACGGTTTCACTTCCAGAGACAATTAGCACAAATAATTCACTATTTGGACCACGCAACTTATAAGGGCCTTGATTCCCTTCTTGAGCTGCAAACTGACTACTTGTAAACTGACCTCTCACCAAAGCTCCTGCAGCAAATATGTTGGTTTCAGATTCCTCTTTATCAAAATCTACATTAACTAATAAACCTTGTACACGCTTTGTAAATGATGCAAAATAACTGGTATCATTTATTAAATCGATATCTCCTGCTCTAATATTCCAAGAATCGCTAAAAAGTTCAATAAACACCTGATCAAATTCATCTAATCTCTGAGAATAGCCACTTTCTTGTAACGGAATATTCGCATCTTGAATTGAGGCTCTCAACGATACTTTATCACTTAATTTTCCGGAAATTTGTAAATCCAATTCACTATTCAATACTGAATTTTGATTGTTCCCAATGGTGACACCTCGAGATATACTTCCAGAAGTATTTAAACCATCAAAAGGCAAAAACGAACGTTCCACATTAGATTGATTTAATTTGTACAAACGCTGAAGATTGTCTGTGTTTTCAACAATAATCCGTTCATCTAACTGAAAATATTTTTTTGTAATAAAATCTGGATACCTTAAATAATCAATAATAATTGAATCTGTATCTACAGGTTTTTTAAACGTCAATAGCGCATTTGAAAAATCAACTCGATAATATGACGAATCGATTATGGTATTATTCTTTCGTCTTAAAATAAAACTACTGGTATTAATACTAACTGTATCTACTTTTACTGAATCTCTAACGGCTACTTTTTTTGTTCTATAATTTGAAGTTGGCTCTTGCGCAAATGCAGAGCAACCCATAATAAAACAGATAAGTGAAATAGCAATTTTCATTCAGTATATAAACTTCTAAAGACAGAAATTATTTTATCCTTAAAATCGGGTTAAAATAATAGTGTAAAAGTACAGTATTATTTAATTTAGCTGAAATCTAAACTATTCCATATGAAAATCATCTCATACAATGTCAACGGTATTCGTGCAGCTATGAAAAAAGACTTTATCGGTTGGCTTACAAGTGCAAATCCAGATGTGATTTGCTTACAAGAAATCAAAGCCATGAAAGAGCAAGTTGATATCGAAGCCATTGAAAATGCTGGTTATAAATACAACTATTGGTTTAGCGCTCAAAAAAAGGGTTACAGTGGTGTTGCTATTTTAAGTAAAACGGAACCAAAACATGTAGAATATGGAACTGGCATTGAATCTATGGATTTTGAAGGCCGAAATATTAGAGCAGATTTTGATGATCTCTCTGTAATGAGTATGTATTTGCCCTCTGGAACTAATAGTGCACGATTAGAACATAAGTTTGAATATATGGATATGATTCACCAATATTTGAATGATTTACGTACAGAACATCCAAATCTAGTTGTTCTTGGTGATTATAATATTTGTCATGAAGCTATTGACATTCACAATCCTAAAATGAAAGGTGTTTCTGGCTTTTTACCTGAAGAACGTGAATGGCTTGGAAACTTTATTGATAGTGGATTTATAGATTCCTTTCGATTTTTACATCCTGAAAAACAAGAATACTCTTGGTGGAGTTATAGAGCTAATTCTAGAGCAAATAATAAAGGTTGGCGTTTAGATTATGCGATGGTTAGTAAACCCTTACAAGAAAACATCAAACGAAGCGTTATCCTTTCGGAAGCAGTACATAGCGACCATTGTCCAATTTTAATTGAAATTCAAAACTAAAGAACAAACAAATCAACAACTTAATATTACAACCTATGTTTAAAAAATTGTCATTAATAGCACTGACTTTAATTCTAACAACCTCATGTGTATCTAAAAAAATCTATACAGACTTAGAAGATAAATATGCTGAATTAAAAAAAGAAAATCGAAAGTTATCAGATAGTAATCAGGATTTAGAAACCGCATTAAATCAAGCTAAAAACGATATTGCTAACCTTCAGAAAGATTATGAAGACACTTTAGCACAACGCAACAAATTACAAGCCGATTACGATGCTACTAAAACAAATCTTGATAATTTAAATGCGTCATATGATGCTTTAGAAAAAAATAGTTCAGCTTCAATTGCAGCAAATTCAAAGAAAAATCGTGAATTATTAGCACAATTGGAAGCTAAAGAACAAGCCTTAGCTGCTGAAAATGTTAGACTTGAAAAAATTAAGCAAGAATTAGAAGCTCGTTCACAACGTGTTGCCGAATTAGAAAATGTAATCGCATCAAAAGATGCCGCAATGACCAACTTAAAAAATGCCATTTCAAAAGCCTTAACTAATTTTGAAGGCAATGGCTTAACTGTTGAACAGCGTAACGGAAAGGTTTATGTATCGATGGAGAATAAATTATTATTCGAATCTGGAAGTTGGGCAGTTGGATCAAAGGGAAAACAAGCTGTGAAGAAATTAGGTGAAGTCCTTGCCGAAAATCCTGAAATCGCTATTTTAATTGAAGGACATACAGATAATGTACCTTATAAAGGAAATACTCAACTGAGTGGTAATTGGGATTTATCAGCAAAACGTGCAACGGCAATTGTAAATATCTTACGAGAAAATGACAGCATCAACCCAGAGAATCTAACAGCAGCTGGACGAGGTGAATTCGCACCAATTGCTAGTAATGATACAGCTGAAGGCAAAGCTCAAAATCGACGTATAGAAGTTGTATTAACGCCTAAACTCGATGAGATTTCTAAGCTTTTAAATGAAATTTAGTTTATCATTCCGCACTTGATGCGGAATCTCAATAAAATAACACAAATAAATAATGAGATCCTGAATCAAGTTCAGGATGACAAATTCAAGAATTTGACATGAGATATACAACACTTCCAAAAACAGATATAAAAGTTAGTAAAATATGCCTTGGCACAATGACTTTTGGCAATCAAAATACTCAAGAAGAAGGTTTTGATCAAATGGATTTTGCATTAAATAAAGGTGTTAATTTTTTTGATGTTGCCGAATTATATCCTGTTCCAGCAACTGCAGAAACCTATGCCGAAACAGAACGCATAATTGGTCGTTGGTTTGAAAAAACAGGCAATAGAGACAAAGTAGTTTTGGGAACAAAAATTGCTGGAACTGGTGATTACACTGCTCACATAAGAACTTCAGGATTTAGTAAAGACGCACTAAACGAAGCTGTTGAAAATAGCTTAAAGCGATTAAAAACAGATTATATTGATTTGTACCAATTACATTGGCCAGAACGTGAAACTAACACTTTTGGTGTTAGAGATTACGTCCATAATCCTAGCGATCAGTGGACCGATAATTTTAATGAAATTCTTCACAACCTAGATGAGATTGTGAAATCTGGAAAAGTACGTCAGGTTGGCATTTCAAATGAAAAAGCTTGGGGAACGATGCGTTATTTAGAAGAATCTAACAAAAATGAATTGCCAAGAATGACAACCATACAAAACGCATATAATTTATTAAATCGCGTTTTTGAAGGTGATATGGCAGAAGTTGCTATTCGTGAAGAGATTGGCTTATTAGCCTATTCACCAATGGCATTTGGTGTCTTATCTGGTAAATATATTAAAGGAACTGAAGGTGATAATGCAAGATTAAACCTTTTCCCAAGGTTTGCGAGATATAGTAGTGATAAATCTACTGAAGCTACAAAACGTTATTTAAAAATTGCGGAAGACAACAATATGACCTTAGCCCAAATGTCGTTAGCCTTTGTAACTGACAAACCTTTTATGACGAGTAATATAATTGGAGCAACTTCACTTGAGCAGCTAGAAGAAAATATTGATAGTATTGACATTAAACTAAGTGACAATATTCTAAAAGCGATTAATGAAGTTCATGCAGAGATTCCTAATCCTGCGCCTTAATAACTCAAGAGGCTTAAAAACAAAAACCCCTTTCCGTTTAAACGAAAAGGGGTTTTAGATATTATTTGATTTCCTTACCATCTTTATCAAAAAAGTGGTATTCAAGATATGTGTAAGCATCTCTAGGTAAAACTTTTACCCATTTTTTGTGTTCTAAAAACCATTTAGAACGTACTGATGGAAACCCTTTGGTTAAAAAGGCTGCTATAAATGGATGCGCATTTAAGGTCATCTTTTTATAGTCTTTTTTGAAAAGCCTTTCTAAGTCTTGCGTAATGTTTTGAATCACTTTAATTGGCGCTTCAATTTCACTACCTGCAATACCATTAGGATTTTCTTCTTTAGTTTTAATGTTGCGTTCTGGGCGAACACGTTGTCTGGTAATTTGTATCAAACCAAACTTACTAGGTGGCAAAATCTTATGTTTTGCCTTATCATCATTCATTTCGTCACGAAGATGATTGTACAATTTTTTTCGATTCTCTGCTCTTCCCATGTCTATAAAATCTACAACTATAATTCCTCCCATATCACGTAAACGTAATTGACGAGCAATTTCTGAAGCAGAAATTAAATTGACTTCTAAAGCAGTGTCTTCTTGGTTTTTCTCTTTGTTAGATCGATTACCACTATTGACATCAACTACATGCATCGCTTCGGTATGTTCAATAACCAAATAGGCTCCTTTTGCCATAGAGACTGTGCGACCGAAAGATGTTTTTATTTGACGTTCAATGCCATACTTTTCATAGAGTGGCACGCCATTTTTATACAGCTTTACAATTGATTCTTTAGCAGGTGCAATCTCTTGCACGTAATCTTTAATCTGTCCATAAAGCACTTCGTCATCTACTGTAATGCTTGAGAATGAATCGTCAAAGATGTCTCTCAAAATTGAAGAGGCTTTGTTCATTTCACTCAACACCTTACTAGGATGATGTGCTTTATTTAATTTTCTACACATTGCTGTCCATCTATTCAGCAAATTCTGTAAATCTTTGTCGAGTTCGGCCACTTTTTTGCCTTCTGCGACAGTACGAATTATAACTCCAAAACCTTTAGGTGTTATGCTTCTTACCAAACGTTTTAAACGTTCTTTTTCTTCTTTAGACTCAATCTTTTGAGAGATTGAAATTCGATCAGAAAATGGCACTAAAACAATATAACGACCAGCAATAGATAACTCGCTACTAATACGAGGACCTTTGGTTGAAATTGGTTCTTTTACAATTTGTACTAATAGAGATTGATTTGATTTTAAAGCGTTAGCAATGCTTCCGTTTTTATCAATATCTTTCTCAAACTGAAAATTTTTCAGTAAAAAATCGGTATGTCTACCTGCGCTTACACGTTTAACGAATTTTAAAAGAGAAGGTAATTTTGGTCCTAAATCATGATAATGCAAAAAGGCATCTTTTTCATAACCTACATTTACAAATGCAGCATTTAGACCAGGAACAGCTTTACGTATTTTGGCAATAAATATATCACCAACGGCAAAGTTGTTATCATCTTCATCTTTGTGTAACTCGATAAGTTTTCCATCTTTTAATAAGGCAAAATCAACAATATCAGAACTCGATCGTATAATCAATTCTTTTTCCATGTTGTTAATTTTAATCTATTTTGATTCATTTCAAAACAGATGGATTTTATTTTGACACAGGATGTTAAATCCAGTAAACTCATGCACTACGAAGGTATACGTAATGAAAACTCATGAATTTTATATCAAAGAACGTTGTTTTTAAAATTAAGAAAAGTAGTTAAAAAACTACTTTTCTTAATTTATTTCTTCTTGTGACGATTAGCACGTCTACGTTTCTTACGCTTGTGCGTCGCTACCTTGTGTCTTTTTCTTTTTTTACCACTTGGCATAAATAAGTCTTTTTAAATTAATATTTCTTTTTAATGTCTTAGTTGACCTCAACATTGGTCTTAACACCTTCAACAAATACTTTTGCAGGTTTAAATGCAGGAATATTATGAGCAGGTATTTTTATTGTTGTATTTTTTGAAATGTTACGTCCAGTTTTTTCAGCTCTTGTCTTTACGATAAAACTTCCAAAACCTCTTAGGTATACGTTATCTCCTCCTTCTAATGAAGATTTAACTTCTTCCATGAATGTTTCAACTGTTGCTTGAACATCTCCTTTCTCAATTCCTAATTTATCAGAAATTTTAGCTACTATATCAGCCTTTGTCATTGTTATTAATTTTTAGGGTTATCTATTAATTATAAGGGATGCAAATATAGGTAATTTAATTTCAATATTTCAAGCGTAATTAATTAAAATTTAACCTTATAAAGATTTATTTTTGCTTTAATTGTAAAAAAAATATGGATTTTAAGAAAGTTTTAACTAATTGGTATTCAGTAAATAAGCGAGACCTCCCTTGGAGAAACACCAAAAATCCTTATTTTATATGGTTGTCAGAAATAATCATGCAACAAACACAAATTAAACAAGGATTACCTTATTATGAAGCTTTTATTACCAATTACCCAACTGTTTTCGACCTTGCAAATGCCGAAGAGCAGGATGTTTTAAAACTTTGGCAAGGTCTAGGTTATTACTCTAGAGCAAGAAATTTACACACTTCGGCAAAATACGTTGCAAAAGATTTAAAAGGTGTGTTTCCAAATGCCTATTCAGATATTTTAAAACTTAAAGGTATTGGAGACTATACTGCAAGTGCAATTGCCTCTATCTGTTTTGATGAGCCTACTGCTGTTGTTGATGGGAATGTATATCGTGTATTATCTCGTTATTTTGGAATAGACACTCCTATCAATTCTTCAAAAGGTATTAAAGAATTTAAACATCTAGCAACGACACTTATTGACGCTTCAAATCCTGGTGATTACAATCAAGCGTTAATGGAGTTTGGAGCCATACAATGTAAGCCTAAAAATCCTAATTGTAATGTTTGTCCATTAATGAATAGTTGTGTCGCGCTTCAAAAAGGAAACGTTGACAGCCTTCCTATAAAACTAAAGAAAACCAAAGTCACAAAAAAACACATTAATTTTTTAGTCTTTATGTCTTCAGATAAAAGAACACTATTTGAACAAAGAACAACAAAAGGAATTTGGCAAAAGCTGTATCAGTTTCCATTAATTGAAACTGAAGACGCACTTCCTTCAGATGGCTTTAAAACACATCCAAAAATCACATCCTATTTTAATGATATTGAATACGAATATAGCTTATACAATACAAAAGAACTTATACACAAACTATCACATCAACATTTATATACTAAATTCTGGATTATTGAAGTTGATAAACTCCCAAAGAATAGCATTCTCATTTCAAAATTAAAAACCTACCCAACTCCTATTGTAATTGGTAATTTCATTGAGGAATTTAGTTTCCCTATATAAAGAACTCACAATTTTTTCATACTTTTAAAACTACCATTACAAATTGTTTAATTTTGTAATCTTAAACTACAAATAATTATGTCAGGAACATTAAATAAAGTGATGCTTATTGGGCATTTAGGTGATGAAGTGAAAATGCATTATTTTGATGGCGGAAATTGTGTTGGACGCTTTCCGTTAGCGACAAATGAAACCTACACTAACAAACAGACAAACGAACGTGTTACAAATACAGAGTGGCATAATGTTGTTGTGAGAAATAAAGCAGCTGAAATTTGTGAAAAGTATCTTTCTAAAGGTGATAAAGTATATATCGAAGGCCGTTTAAAAACTAGAAAATGGCAGGACGACAAAGGGAATGATCGGTATTCAACAGAAATTCAATGTACAGATTTCACGTTTTTAACTAACAAAAATGAAGCTCAAACTGGTCATGTTGGACAACAACCTGAATCTAATCAGACAACAGCAAACACCACGTCGCAACCAATTACTAACGCTAATGATGACTTACCATTTTAATTAAATATTTTTATTTTGGATCCTGAACCCTCGTGTTTAATATTGTTACTAGTTTCTGGAAATTCAGCATTAATTTCCGGTCTATTACTGCTTATAATTTTACTATTTTCATCTGCATTAGTATCTGGTGTTGAAGTTGCTTTATTTTCGTTAACAAAATCGGATATTGATACTGGCTTAGTTGAACAACCTAAAGCATTTTCAATTATTTCAAGGCTTTTAGAACGGCCTAAGAAATTACTAGCAACGATATTGGTGGCAAATAATTTCATCAATATTGGTATTGTAATTCTGTTTGCCTATTTAGGTGAATCTTTATTTTATAATATTGAAGTTACTTGGATGCGATTTCTTTTAGAAGTTGTAGTCATCACCTTTTTAATTTTATTATTTGGCGAGATTATCCCAAAAATTTATGCAAGTAGAAATCGCGTTAAATTTTCAACGTTTATGGCTATACCGTTAAAGGGATTAGATTTTATTTTCTCTCCTGTAAGTTTACCTATGCGATTTGTAACCTTAGCCATTCATAATCGTTTAGGCAAACAAAAATCTAATATTAGCGTCGATCAATTATCTCAAGCATTAGAGCTTACAACAAACAGTGACACAACTATTGAAGAACATAAAATCTTACAAGGTATTGTATCTTTTGGCAATACAGATACTAAACAAGTGATGCGACCAAGAATGGATATTTTTGCACTAAATGAAGATCAAAAATTCAGTGAGGTTATCCATGAAATAACAAAAAATGGGTATTCAAGAATACCTGTCTATAAAGACAGTATCGATACCGTTACAGGTATTTTGTATGTGAAAGATTTATTACCACATATAGAACGAAAAGAATTTGACTGGACTGGTTTACTTCGGGAACCGTTCTTTGTTCCTGAAAATAAAAAGTTAGATGATTTAATGGTTGAGTTTCAAGAGAAGAAAGTTCATTTAGCTCTTGTGGTTGATGAATATGGTGGAACCTCAGGATTGGTATCTCTCGAAGATGTTATTGAAGAAATTGTTGGAGATATTAGCGATGAATTTGATGACGATGATGTCATTTATACCAAAATAGATAATAATAATTTTACGTTTGAAGGCAAAACAACATTAAAAGACTTTTATAAGATTATTAATATAGAAGACGAATCTGTATTTGAAGACTACAAAGGTGAAGCTGAGACTATTGCTGGTTTTGTTTTAGAAATTTCGGGAATATTCCCAAGACTAAAAAGTAAAATAAATTTTAAAGATTACGTTTTCACTATCGAAGCAATTGAAAAGAAACGCATCAAAGACATTAAATTTACCATTTTGAATAAATAAGGAACGTCAACCTTGAGTGCAGTCGAGAGGTTCTTAAAAACAATAGGTTTCGACTGCGCTCAACCAGACATCTCTTTAATCGAATTACATTATGAGAAAGTTACTTTTATTATGTATTGCAATATCGTGTATTGCTTGTGGAAGCGATCCAATTCCAAAACCAAAAGCGATGTTACGCTTGGAATATCCTCAGCCAACCTATAAAAAAGTAGGGCTTCCATTGCCTTTTACTTTTGAAAAAAACGAATTAGCAGATCCAATTTCAAAAATCAAACTAGATGGTGTTAATAATATTTATGGTGTAGATATCAACTACCCAAAACTGAAAGGAACTGTTTACCTCACCTATAAAAAAGTTAAGGACAACAACCTTATCGATTTATTAAGAGATGCTCAAAACCTAACTCAAAAGCACACTATGAAAGCTGATGAAATTGAAGGTGACACATATGAAAACCCTAAAAATAATGTTTTTGGAATGTTTTATGAAGTTGGTGGTAATGCAGCTTCGCAATCTCAATTTTATGTAACTGATAGCATCAATCATTTCTTGGTTGGTTCTCTTTACTTTTACGCCAAACCAAATTATGACTCTATTTATCCAGCTGCTGTATATTTAAAAAATGACATCAAGCATATTATGGAAACTATTGAGTGGAAGAACTAAATTGACTGTTTTTTATTTTGATAATACTCAATCAGATTCTGAGTCGAATTATCATGCGAATTGGACACATTAGTATCCACTAATTCTTTTAAAATTGTATTCGCTAATTGTTTACCAAGTTCAACACCAAATTGGTCGTAACTAAAGATATTCCAAATAATTCCTTGTACAAAAATCTTATGCTCATACATAGCAATTAATTTTCCTAAACTTTCAGGCGTTAATTGATCAATCAAAAAAGTAGTTGTAGGCTTGTTGCCTTCAAATATTTTAAAAGGTGTTAGTTCTTTTATTTTTTCTTCTGAAAGTCCTTGCGCTTTTAATTCTTGAACGACTACTGCTTCAGATTTACCATTCATTAAGGCTTCTGTCTGAGCAAAAAAGTTAGACATTAGTTTATCTTGATGATCTTGGTTTCCGTGTAACGATTTTGCAAATCCGATGAATTCTGCAGGAATCAATTTAGTTCCTTGATGAATTAACTGAAAAAAAGCATGTTGAGAATTGGTTCCAGGTTCTCCCCAAATTATAGTTCCTGTTTGATAATTTATTTTATCTCCATTTCGATCAACACTCTTACCATTACTTTCCATTATACCTTGCTGAAGGTATGTTGCAAATTGGTTTAAGTATTGAGAATACGGAATAACCGCTTCACTTTCAGCATTAAAAAAGTTATTATACCAGACACTTAAAAGCCCAGTAATAACAGGGATGTTTTTATCAAAATCTTCAGTTTTGAAATGCTCATCCATTTTATGAGCACCTAAAAGTAAGTTGTCAAAGTTCTCAAAACCAACAGCTAAACTGATAGACAAACCAACGGCACTCCAAAGAGAGAATCGTCCTCCAACCCAATTCCACATTGGAAAAACATTAGCTTCATCAATACCAAACTCTTTTACTTTTTCAATATTAGTTGATACCGCAACAAAATGTTTTGAAACCGCTTCTTTCGGAGCATTTTTCAAAAACCATTCTCTTAATGTATTGGCATTTGACAAGGTCTCTTGAGTCGTAAATGTTTTAGAAACGATTACGAAAAGTGTTGTTTCAGGATGTAAATTTTTAATCACTTCATTAACATGATCTCCATCGACATTACTAACAAAATGTGTCGTTAATTGATTTTTATAATACGTTAAAGCATCAACAACCATTGCTGGTCCTAAATCTGAACCTCCGATTCCGATGTTTACAACATCAGTAAACGCCTTACCTGTATGACTTTTTAGTTCACCATTAATCACCTTTGTAGAGAAGTCTTTAATTTTAGTTTTAACATCATAAATTTCAGACATTACATTTTCTCCATTGACATTAACTTCAGTAGTTTTAGGATTACGTAAAGCCGTGTGTAATACTTCGCGACCTTCGGTTTCGTTAATCACATCACCACCAAAGTATTTATTCATGGCATCTTTTAAATCCACTTCATTTGCTAATTCAATGAGTAAATCTAAGGTCTCTTTAGACACGCGATGTTTAGAATAATCTACATAAAAATCTTCCCATTGTATCGTCATTTCATTTGCTCTACTGTTATGCTTAGCAAATAAATCTACTAGGTGTGAATCTTCAATGGTTTTAAAATGTGCTTGTAATTTAGACCAAGCTTTTGTTGTAGTTGGGTTGATTGTTTTTAATGCCATTATTGAATTTGTGAAATTGAATCTTTTTCTATATTAATTTGAGGTTCATTAGAACCATCTTGAAATTGTATAGCATCTAATCTTATTTTTACAGGCGCTACGAAATCTAAATACCTCACTTTTAAACTATCTGAAATAGGTTTAGCCTCAGGTAGTTTTTCTCTTAAAGGATCGACTTGTCTTCCGTTTTTCCAGAAGCGATAACACACATGCGGTCCACCAGAATTTCCTGTCATACCAATCCAACCAATCACATCACCTTGCTTAACAAAATCTCCTTTTTTAACATTTTGCGCTTTCATGTGCAAGTACTGTGTACTATACGTTGCATTATGTCTAATCTTAACATATTTTCCGTTACCACCTCTTCTTGTTGATTCACTTACTGTTCCGCTTGCGGTTGCTAATATTGGTGTTCCAATTGGTGCAGCAAAATCGGTTCCTTTATGTGGTCTTAATTTATAACCATAATAAGCAATACGACGATTCAAATTATAGCGTGAAGAAATTCTACTAAACTGAACTGGTGCTTTTAAAAATGCTCTTCTTAAGTTTTTAGCATCTTCATTAAAATAATCTATAATTCCTTTTATAGAATCTGTTTCAAACTGAAATGCATAAAAAGGTTGTTTTTTATGTTCAAAATACACAGCTTTAATATCGTGTACACCAACATAAATTGAATCGTCAATATATTTATCTGTGTAAATTACTTTAAACTGATCCCCTTTTTGAAGTCTTCTAAAATCGATGGTCCAAGCATAAATTTCGTCAGCCATTTTATAGGCTAATCTTGGACTTAATCCTTGTTCTATCATTAACTGTGAAATCCCCATACCTTCAGGAATAATTCCTGTAGCAGTTTTCTCAATATATTTAATGGGCTTTTTATTAGTATAAGCATGAATTGAATCCGCAAAATTAATCACCACATAATCAACACTATTAGGCTGATAAACAAAACATTGTGGTGTTTGCAAAGAATCATTAGCGCAAAATAGCGTATAAGGTTTACCAACATGTAATTTTCTTATATCGAAACTATCTTTAGCTTTTTCAGCAATATTGAAAATTCTAGGATATCCTATATGATTCCGTTCTAAAATTTCACCAAAGCTATCCCCTTTTCTTATGGTATCTCTCTTAACAATGTAGTCTTCAAGCACAAAACCAAATTCTTTTTTTGGTTCTAGTACTATTGGAGTTTGTATTTCTTCTATCTGTACTTTTTTATCGTCGTCTTTACAAGACCACAAACCAATACAGATGAAAAGTGCTATTAATAATTGTTTTGGTTGCATTAATTAGTTCTATATGTTTTCTCCCCAATTTTTTAGTTCGTCTTCGCTCCAAAGTTCTGGAAAAAATATTCGTTTTTGATATTTAGGATGCATGTATTTTTTCCAATCGCTACCTCCTGTTGCTTCACCATCTCCAGTACCACTTTCTATATAGTGTTTTGCAGCGTTGTAATGTGCGATTACCCAAGTGATATTTACAGTGTAATCATAGTGTCGCATGGCTTTAATCAAATCGGCATCTTTTTGATCTGCTTCTGGTAATTCTTTAAAGCGAGACCATAAATTCTTGGTATTGTAGGTTTGCATAAAACGTATAAAATCGCCTTTATAGCGTTTTTCAAAATTTACTAAGAGCGTTGATTTTTTTCCAGTTTTATAGTCTTTTCCTGCGGCTTGCCAATAGAGATGCTCAAAAGCATGTTCAAATGGCGTGTCTCTATCTATGGTTTTTCTGAATCTAAAATCAATAAGATTAATAAGTTCTGTTGAAGCAAACTCAATCATTCTATACTGCGCACTTTGAAATCCACTTGCAGGCGTTAAGGTATAGCGAAATTTCATGTATTGTTCAATTTCCATTCCATGCTGCATGATATTAAAAGAGGTTGTAAGCATGTCAAAATAACGACTAATACGCATCAATTTATCTTCAAAATACTTCGCATTTAAATCTTCTTTTTCTGCGACTTGCTGAATTTCCCAAAGAATCATTTTAAAAATCAACTCATTAATTTGATGATAAGCAATAAATACCATCTCATCAGGAAGCGTTGTTCGCTGTGTTTGGAGATTCAATAAAGCATCGGTTTGAATATAGTCCCAATACGTAATAGGTTTACTGTAAAGCAAGCCATATAAATGATCTTCTGTATCTTGATCTATTTTTGTGTATTTCTCTTGTATTTGCTTGATAATCTTATCAAACTTGTGTAAATCTTCCATCTTAGTTAGTCAAATTGAATTTGAAAAGAATGTTTTAATCCTTTAAAAGCTTCTAGATTAGCTTGAAGCGATCCCACTGCTAAATCTGCTTTAATTTTTAAAGGAATTTTATTATCGTCAGCACTTACCCAAAGGGTTAAGCTTTCTTGCTCTTTAAAAACACGACCAGCCATTACGTAAGGTCTAAATTTCAAAGTTTTCACTTTACCGAATTCAGTTTTTATGGTTTCTCTTCCTAAAAACTTTAGTTTAAAATTGTAGTTTTCTTCATCAAAAAACATATTGAGGGTCACAATTTCACCTTCCCTAATACTTTCAGTATCGTAATTATTACGCAAGTAATAAAAAGCCGAAACCATGTCTTGAACATCTTTTTCAGTTGCGACTGTTTTTTTTGTCTTATACTTTTTATTATTAATTAAGGCTTCTTGTTTTTCATGATCAAAAGCAATTTCAATGTCTTTTGTATGTCCACCTTCATCTATTTTTCTAATGAATTTATAAGGTATTCCTGTTTCTTTATCAATATAACTTTCGTATTTATCTTTTACCTTAAAAAACCATTTGATTGCACCAGTAGTCCAACCTTTACCAACAACATGATATACAGGTTTACCATTAATATTTGATTCTTTAACCTCAAGAGTCGCGTTACCAGCTTTCAAGAAATTACTATAGCTCATTTCAAATTTGAACCATTCTCCTTCTTGAAATGCAGATTGCTCTTGAGCAAAAGATAATTGCATCCCAAACAGAAAGCCTATTATAAGTAGTATATTTTTCATTTTAGTCATAATTGTAGAGTAACATTTAAGTTACAGGTTATTATTTATTAGGGAGAATTACAATTACTATTCCAAAAATATAAATTTTATTGAAACCATGATAAATAAAGGTGTTATAGTTCTGTAAGAGATTGATAAAAACAAATTTATAACGTACCTCTTTTAGCCTGTTCACGTTCAATTGACTCAAATAGTGCTTTAAAGTTTCCAGCACCAAAACCTTGAGCTCCCATTCTCTGAATAATTTCAAAAAACAGCGTTGGTCTATCTTCAACAGGCTTTGTGAAAATTTGTAGCAAGTAACCTTCTTCATCTGCATCTATCATTATAGATAATCTTTGAAGTTCACCAATATCTTCTTTCATCATGTCCATATGTTCTCCTAAACGCTTAGGAATATCATCATAATACGCTTGAGGTGGTGGTGGTAAGAACTCGATACCTCTTGCTTTTAATTGAGCAACTGTTTTGATAATATCATCTGTAGCAACTGCAATATGTTGCACTCCAGAATCTTCATAAAAATCTAAGTATTCTTCAATTTGAGATTTCTTTGCTGCTTTAGCAGGTTCGTTTATTGGGAATTTGATTCGGCCATTTCCATTACTCATCACTTTACTCATAAGCGCTGAATATTCAGTATGAATTTGTTTATCATCAAAGGATAGAAAATTTACAAATCCCATGACGTCTTCGTACCATTTCACCCAAGTATTCATTTGTCCCCAACCAACATTACCAACCATGTGATCGATATATTTTAGACCAACGGGTTCAGGATTATAGTCTGATTCCCATTTTGTAAAACCAGGCATAAACGTTCCTGTATAGTTTTTACGCTCTACAAACATGTGAACCGTTTCACCATAGGTATAAATTCCTGCACGAACAACTTCACCAAATTCATCTTTTTCAACCGTTGGTTCCATGTAAGATTTTGCTCCTCTTTTAGTAGTTTCTTCGTAAGATTTTCTAGCATCATCAACCCAAAGCGCAACCACTTTAACGCCATCACCATGTTTTACAATATGATCATTGATTGGCGACTTACTATTTAAAGGTGTTGTTAGCACCAATTTAATTTTATCTTGTTTTAAAACATAACTCACAGAGTCTTTAGATCCCGTTTCCAAACCTCTATAAGCATACGATTGAAATCCGAATGCTGTTTTATAAAAATGAGCAGATTGTTTTGCGTTTCCTACATAGAATTCTACATAATCTGTTCCTAAAAGTGGTAAAAAATCTTGAGCATCTTTAAAGATTTTCTCCAATCCGTAATTAACACTTTTTACTTCTTTTGCCATGATATTATTGTTTATTTGTTGATTCGTTTATCTGTTTATTTGAAAACGAACTCATTATACTTTGTTCTTATTTTTAGCCCTGATTGTAGCATTTGTTGAAGCTCTTTTTTGTGGATTCCTGCTTTCGCAGGAATAACAGCTCAAAAAAAGCGACTGCGGAAAGCAGGAAATTGCTCCTAATTAGAATTAAAAAAAATTATTCTAACCATGATTTATAATACGTTTCGTCGGCAATTTTCATAGCTTCTTCAGTAACCATCAAAGGCTTAAATGTATCGACCATAACTGCTAATTCTTCGGTTTTCACTTTACCAATACTACGTTCTGTAGCTCCAGGATGTGGACCATGAGGAATACCTGCTGGATGCAATGAAATATGTCCAGCTTCAATATCGTTACGACTCATAAAATCGCCATCGACATAATACAACACCTCATCACTATCTATATTGCTGTGGTTATAAGGTGCAGGAATACTTTCTGGATGATAATCGTACAAACGTGGTACAAAACTACAAATTACAAATGCGTCTGTTTCAAAAGTCTGATGCACAGGAGGTGGCTGATGAATACGTCCAGTTATTGGTTCAAAATCATGAATTGAAAGCGCATAAGGGTAATTATATCCATCATAACCTACAACATCAAAAGGGTGTGAAGCGTAAACCATTTCAAAAATATCGTCTTGCTTTTTTACTTTCATTAAAAAATCTCCAGACTCATTATGCGTTTCTATTTCTTGAGGTTGACGTATATCACGTTCACAAAATGGTGAGTGTTCTAATAATTGTCCGAACCAATTTCTATAGCGTTTAGGTGTGTAAATTGGTCGTCTTGATTCGACAATAAACAATCTATTATCTTCAGTATCAAAATCAATTTTATAGATAATTCCTCTTGGAATCACTAAATAATCTCCATATTTAAAATCGAGATTACCAAGATGTGTTCTTAATTTACCTGTTCCTTTATGAATAAAAATCACTTCATCAGCATCTGTGTTTTTATAGAAATACTCTGTTGTTGATTTTTTAGGAGCGGCTAAAATAATGGTACAATCATTATTGGTGAGCACAGCTTTTCTACTATCGAGATAATCATGTTCTGGTTTAACTTGAAACCCTCTTAATCTGTAAGATTGAATGCTATTTTTTTTAGCAATTTTAGGAGCTACACTATATTGCTTTTTGATTTCTTTTACTTGTGTTGGACGTTGTTCGTGATAGGAATTTGTAGACATTCCGTCAAATCCAATAGTACCAAACAATTGTTCGTAATATAAGCTACCATCTGCTTTTCTAAATTGAATGTGTCGCTTATGTGGAATATTTCCAAGCTTATGATAAAAAGGCATTTTTTTTAGTTTAAAAGTTGATTTGTTTATACGTTGCTTTGTATAAATTAAAGTGTTTTAAAGATACAAAAAATGCTAGTTTATTCTGGGTTTCTTTTTATAAGAAAGTGAAGATGACTTAATAAATCTTTGAAGATGAGATTTGACATGTTTCAAATATCGTGAATTTCTATATATTTTAAAACCAAAAACCGATATTAAAAAACCAGATGCTTTTACGTTGTTCTGGTGAGTAAGAGAATTTTGCTTGTACAGGTCCTAAAAAAGTATCAATACCATATCCTAGTGCATAGCCTCTATAATCAGGAAGTGAAAACCATTCTCCTGTTTCAAAAATATTATTATCAACATTTGCCCAATTGCCTTCTACAGTAATATGATGCTTTTTAAATATTTCATAATCTGCGGAAGCAGATGCTTTTACATAACTGTTACCAGTTAAAGAAATGAAATCATATCCATAAAAAGGAATAAAGTTATTGATAAAATTATTTCCGTAACCTCCTAGTGCAAAATCTAGTGTATTTGTAGCGTTCTCACCTATTTTAAAGCCGCCTTCAGTTTTTAAATTAAATGAAAACTTATCTGTCATGCAAAATGCATAACCTAAATCTCCTTTAACTATAGAAAAGGGTTCAAAACCAGAATTAAAACCAGAAGCCACTAGATAAGAATGCAAATCTCCATTAAAATAAACGCCACGTTTAGGAAAGTATTTATTATCATATGTATCTAACTTTAGTGTAGCAAAAACACTTCCATAATCTGTGTTTTCAAATAGAAACTCATCGGTTTGAGAATTTAAGGTAATTGTTTCTGATTTAATTTTTAATCTTTTATGTTCAACACCAATGCTTAATGCAAAATCTTTTCTAAATGCTGTTTGCAAATAAAACCGATTGGTTTGGTCTTGAATCTCAACGTCAATTTTATTTAAACCTGAACCAATGTTACCAAAATTTGTAATTAATAATTCGGGATTAACACTCTTATGAAATTGATTATATCTAGACGTAATACCAATGCTCCAATAAAATCCTTTATCAATAAAATACTCAAAATTATACCTTACATTATCACCTAAAATCACATCTAAGGATGCTACATCATTATCAAATAACAGTCTTTTCTTCGTAAAATTAACTAAAGCTGCACTTTTATAAAGATCATCATAATGAAGACCCAACTTTAAAAATGTAGTGATTTCATTCTCCATGATTGTTGCATGGAGATCATAACCTTCTTTGTCTTTTGATTTTTTGAATTGATATTTAAATGTATCAAAGTTATTGGTGGCTATAAGATTGTTGACTCCACTATCAAAATCCTCATAACTAACTTTTGTATCGCCTTTAAATTTTAGTTTACCAACAATATAAGACCTTGTATATCTTTTATTTCCTTTTAAAGTCAACAAATTTATTTTAATACTATCTTTTAAAACCATATTTACACTTGGTCGTATTGAATTAGTCGATACGTATTTAGGCAACGTTTTTAACTTTTCAATTTCTACCAATGTAGCCTGCTTACCATTATCAATGATTTTTTGGCTTTCACTAAAAGATACAACAGAAAAATCTTTAATATCAGGATGGATATAAATGTCTGTTAATTTAGATTTCAACTTCATATCGTTGACTGTCCTAAAATTATTTATTTGAAGTAAGACATCTGGTGCTGATTTTAATTCATTTCTATCCTTTAACTCATCTTGAACATCGACACCTATAATAATATCCATACCTTTTGCTTTGAGCTCATTTATTGGATAATTATTAACTACACCTCCATCGATTAACATCTGATCATCAATCATTACTGGCTGAAACAAAGAAGGGAATGCTCCACTTGCTGTAACTGCTTGTGCTAAGTTCCCAGATTCTAACATTACAGCTTCTCCGTTTTCAACATTGGTTGCAACACAAAAAAATGGAATAGGCAATTGATTAAAATTATTTATTTCACTAACATGCAAAGTGAGTTTAGATAATAAATTAAATACGTTTTGACCTCTCGAAAGCGCAGAAGGCAACTTTATTTTAAACTTATCAAAAGGAAGATTGGCAGCATATTTTTCAGAATTATCACGTTCGTAAAATGTTCTTGCAGACCTTGGTAAATTATCACTAATCACCTTATCATAATCTAAGCTTTTAAAAATAGAATCTAATTGTTTTCCCGAATACCCAGAAGCATATAAAGAGCCAACAATAGCTCCCATACTTGTTCCAGCGATATAATCTATTTTAATACCAAGACTATCAATGACCTTTAAGGTTCCTATATGAGCAAACCCTTTTGCACCACCACCACTTAACACCAAACCTACTTTTGGAGTAGAAGTCGTTGTTGCATCTTGAGCTTTTAAAGAAAAAGGCAAACACATAATCAATATAGCGATAAGGAGCTTTTTCATTTTGTTTTATAATAGGCTTTTATTTTTTTTGCTCTAGAATTGCCAACCACACGTTCTAAATCTTTTTGATCAGCTTCGGCAATTCGTTTTACAGATTTAAATTGTTTCATTAAGGCCACTACGGTTTGTTCTCCAATTCCTGGTATGGTTTCTAATTCTGTAGTTAAAGCGCTTTTACTTCTTCTATTTCTATGGTGTTCAATTCCGAAACGATGTGCTTCATTTCGCAATTGTTGAATTATTTTAAGCGTTTCACTTTTCTTGTCTAAATATAATGGAATTGGGTCATCTGGATAAAATAATTCTTCCAAACGCTTCGCAATTCCGATGATTGCAATTTTATGCCTAAGATTTAAGGCATCTAAGCTTTTTAAAGCTGAAGACAACTGACCTTTTCCTCCATCAATAATAATTAATTGAGGCAATGATTGTTCTTCATCTAATAACCTTTTATATCTGCGATACACAACCTCTTCCATTGAAGCAAAATCATCTGGACCTACAACTGTTTTAATATTAAAATGCCTGTAATCTCTTTTACTAGGCTTTCCGTTTTTAAAAACAACACAAGCTGCTACAGGATGTGTTCCTTGAATATTCGAGTTATCAAAACATTCTATTTGACGAGGCTCTTCAGAAAGTCTTAAATCTAATTTCATTTGCGCCATAATTCGATTTGCATGACGATCTGGATCTACAATTTTTGCTTGCTTAAAGCGCTCAATTCTATAATACTTGGCGTTGCGAAGCGATAGGTCTAAAATTCGTTTTTTGTCACCAAGTTTTGGAATTGACACTTTTAAATCTTTACCTAATTCTACTTTAAATGGCACATAAATTTCAGTTGAATTTGAATTGAATCGTTGTCTAATTTCAGTAATAGCCAATTCTAATAACTGTTTATCGGTTTCGTCGAGTTTCTTTTTAATTTCTAATGTGTGTGATCTAATAATACTTCCGTAAGATAATTGTAAAAAATTAACGTAAGCATAGCCTTCATCACTCATAATTGAAAACACATCAACATTACTTATCTTAGGGTTGACAATTGTAGATTTTGCTTGATAATTCTCAAGAACTTCAATTTTTTCTTTAATGCGTTGTGCATCTTCAAAATGCATGTCTTCAGCCAAAAGCTTCATTTGCGTTTTAAATTGGGACAACGAATCTTTAAAATTCCCTTTTAAAATTTCTCGAATGGCTGAAATATATTGATTGTATGCTTCTTCCTTTTGCAAACTTTCACAAGGGCCTTTACAATTTCCTAAATGATATTCTAAACAAACTTTATATTTACCTGATTCGATTTTTTCTTCGGAAAGGTTATAGTTGCACGTTCTGAGTTGGTATAACCCTTTGATTAGATCTAGCAATGTATGAACCGTTTTCATACTTGTATAAGGACCAAAATATTCGGAACCATCTTTAAAAACTCTTCGTGTTGAAAACACTCTAGGAAAACGTTCTTTTTTAATACAAATCCATGGATATGATTTATCATCTTTTAACAACACATTGTATCTAGGCTGATATTTTTTTATAAGATTATTCTCTAATAAAAGTGCATCCTTTTCGGTTTCTACAACAATGTGTTTTATGGTTACAATCTTTTTAACTAAAACTCGAGTTTTGCCATTCTCATGGGTTTTAGTAAAATAGGAGCTGACTCTTTTCTTTATGTTTTTGGCTTTACCAATATAAATAAGTTGACCATCAACATCGTAATATTGATACACACCAGGTTCTTGAGGCAAGGTTTTTAATTGTAAATCTAGTGTAAGATTTTCCATTATTTCAAAGTTAGCATTTACTATTTAATCCCTTCTTTTTTTCATCGAAAAAATTATTGAAAAAAAGAATCTTCTATGTATCAATTTGATTACATTGCGCCACTTTTCTAGAAAACCAAATGACAAAAAAAACCATAGGTCGTGTTGATAAAGTTGATTTTCCAAAATTAAATTTGCAACAAGTAGATGTTAAAATCGACACAGGAGCTTATACCTCAGCCATTCACTGTTCAAAAATTATTGAGCAAGACAACACATTGATTTGCACTTTTGAAAGCAAAGGACATCCTAACTTTAAAAGTGAACATATTATCTTTGATAATTACACATTTACTGATGTAAAAAGCAGCAATGGATTTAAAGAAAACCGCTATAAAATCAAATCTGAAGTGATATTCTTTGGTAAAACATACAAGATTAACTTAACTTTAAGCACTAGAGACGATATGAAATTCCCTGTATTGATTGGGAGACAATTTCTAAGTAAAAAATTCTTAGTAGATGTCAATCTAGAAAACGTTTCTTTTAACAACCCAAACAAATGAACATAGTCATTTTATCAAGAAATCCGCATTTATATTCAACACAACGCCTCATCAAAGAAGGTGAAGCTAGAGGTCACGACATTGAAGTTATTGATCCTTTAAAATGTGATATTATCATAGAAAAGGAGAAACCTACCATTTATTATAAAGATCGCTATTTAGATTATGTAGATGCGATTATACCAAGAATTGGAGCTTCTGTAACCTTTTATGGATGCGCTGTTGTACGTCAGTTTGAAGAAATGGGTGTGTTTACAATCGTGACTTCAGATGCTATTCAACGTTCAAGAGACAAATTAAGAAGTTTACAACGCCTAAGTAAAGCTGGAATTGGGATGCCAAAAACGGTGTTCACAAATTATTCACGAGATGTAGAAGAAGTTATTGAGCATGTTGGAGGAACTCCTGTTATTATCAAACTCTTAGAAGGCACACAAGGTTTAGGTGTTGTTTTAGCTGAATCTAAAAATGCAGCAGAATCTGTGTTGGAGGCCTTCAACGGACTCCAAGCTAGAGTAATTGTTCAAGAATTTATTAAAGAAGCAAAAGGCGCAGATATTAGAGCATTAGTTGTTAATGGTCAGGTGGTTGGAGCTATGAAACGACAAGGCAAGGAAGGTGAATTTAGATCTAACTTACATCGTGGTGGAAGTGCAAATATTATCAAACTTGATACCGATGAATTAAAATTAGCTATGAATGCTTCTAGAGCATTAAAACTGCCTGTTTGTGGTGTTGATATGCTACAATCTGCTCGAGGTCCTTTACTTTTAGAAGTAAACTCAACGCCAGGTTTAGAAGGTATTGAAACAGCAACTGGTAGAAATATAGCCAGAGCTATCATCACCTTTATAGAAAGTAACAGGAAATAAATGAGTGATAAAGATATTTTAGAAATATTAGGAGAAAAAGTTGCTTTAGGTCAAAGCGCAACTGTTACTTTTGAAGTCGCGAAACTGCATACGCGTAATACACTAGATGTACCAATTATTATTGAGCGTTCAAAAAAACCTGGGCCAACAGTTTTAATTACTGCTGGCATACATGGCGATGAAATTAATGGTGTAGAAATCGTTAGGCAGATTATTGCCAAAGGAATTAATAAACCCAAAAAGGGCACCATTATTTGCGTGCCAGTAATTAATGTTTTTGGATTCTTGAACATGGATCGCTTATTTCCAGATGGTCGTGATCTTAATCGTGTTTTTCCTGGAAGCTCAAATGGTTCGTTAGCGAGTAGAGTTGCTCATTTTGTAATGAAAGAAATCATACCTCATGTAGATTTTGTGATGGACTTTCACACTGGTGGAGCAGATCGATTTAATGCAGCCCAAATACGAATCACAAAAGGCAACCCAAGACTTGCAGAATTAGCGCATATTTTTGGAGCGCCTTTTATCTATTATTCACAAAACTTAAATAAATCATTTAGAAATGCTTGTAGTAAACTTGGAGTACCAATGCTTTTGTTTGAAGGCGGTAAATCTTTTAATATTCACGATACAATAACAAATACCGCTGTAAATGGCGCTAAACGAGTTTTGCATCACTTAGGTATGTTGAGTAGTAAATTTAAAGTCTCACAACCAAAAACTCAAGCAATAATCATTGAAGATAGCAAGTGGCTAAGAGCTAAGTTCTCTGGCATGTTTAAACCAACAGTAGCTATAAATTCTTATGTAGAAAAAGGTGATGTTTTAGGCAATATTACAGATCCATATGGTAGTTTTAATCACTTTGTAAAAGCACCTAACACTGGCTATATTTTTAATGTGAATGAGTCGCCTATAATTTATCAAGGTGATGCCATTTTTCATATTTCAACTAAAGTAAAAAATGACTAAAACTGAACTGCGAAAGACTTACAAGTTATTACGAAAAAATCTTACAGAAGATCAAGTTGAAGATTGGAGTTTAAAAATTGCAAATCAATTACTCACATTGGCTATTTGGGACTACGAGTTTTACCATACATTTTTATCGATTACTGAACATAAAGAAGTGAATACAGACTATCTCTTAAATATTCTCTCCGGAAAGGATAAGCATATTGTGATATCAAAAAGCGATTTTTCAACTTTAGAAATGACACATTACTTGTTAACCGATAGTACAAGAATCAAAAAAAATGAATGGAATATTCCAGAACCCTTAGATGGTATTTCAATTGACACTAAACAAATTAATGTAATTTTTATTCCGCTTTTGGCTTTTGACAAAACTGGAAATCGCATAGGATATGGAAAAGGATTTTATGATAAATTCTTAGCTAAATGTAACCCTGAAACTATAAAAATTGGTTTGTCATTTTTTAAAGCCGAAGAAAAAATCGCTGACGTTTTTAAAGGCGATGTAAAATTAGATTATTGTGTGACACCACTACATGTTTATAATTTCAACTAAGCTTATTCTCCAATATCTTCATTCCAAAGTTTTGGTTGTGCTTTTATAAAGTCATTCATCATTGTTTTACAGGTATCATTATCTAAAACAACAACTTCAACGCCTTTAGATTTTAACAGTTCTTCCTCTCCTAAAAACGTACTGTTTTCACCAATAATAACTTTAGGAATTCCATAAAGTAAAATGGCTCCTGTACACATTGAACAAGGTGAGAGTGTGGTATAAATTTCACATTCTTTGTAAAAGTTAGCTGTTTGTCTTCCCGAATTTTCTAAAGCATCCATTTCTCCATGCAAAATCGCGCTGCCTTTTTGTATTCTACGATTATGACCTCTTCCAACAATTTTTCCATTATGAACTAAAACAGAACCTATAGGAATTCCGCCTTCATCTAAACCTTTTTCAGCTTCTAATATGGCTTCATTTAAAAATGTATCGTAATTCATCTTTTAATATTTAGTTAGTTAGAAAATGCTCTTTTATTAAAGAAAATTAAAATTCCAATTCCTGTACTAATTGCCATATCTGCTATGTTAAATACAGGTTCGAAAAACGTAAAATATTGTCCACCATAAAACGGAATCCAATCTGGCATTACACCACTCCACATTGGAAAATGTAGCATATCAACAACTTTACCATGAAAAACAGAATCATAACCACCTTCAATTGGTAAAAAAGAAGCAACTTGTCCTGAACTTGAATCGAAAACTATTCCGTAAAACACAGAATCAATGATATTTCCTAAAGCACCTGCTAAAATGAGTGACACTGCAAAAATTAGTGTTTTAGATTGTCTGGCTTTAATCGATTTATTTAACCAAAATCCAATCCCAATAACTGCTAATATTCTAAAAATAGTTAAACAAACTTTAGCTGTTCTATCGGAAATGAATGACACAAAATCACTAATTTTAGTTCCCCAAGCCATGCCTTCATTTTCTACAAATAAAATTTGAAACCAATTAAATATTTCAATTTTATCATGCAAAGCAAAATGCGTTTTAATATAGATTTTAGATATTTGATCTATCAATAAAATAATGATAATAAGAAGTGACGCTTTTTTTAATGACATGATGAATGGCTACTGATGTAAAAATAAACCTTTTATTTTGTTTGCTATCTCTTGAAAAAAGAAAAACGCCTTATTTAGATAAGACGTTTTTTATAAGACTATCAGTCTGTTATTGCATGTTTTTTGCTTCGATACTCAACGTAGCATGAGGCACTAACTTTAGACGTTCTTTATTAATGAGTTTTCCTGTAACTCTACAAACACCATAGGTTTTGCTTTCTATTCTAATAAGTGCATTTTTCAAATCTCTAATAAACTTTTCTTGTCTGATCGCTAATGCTGAATTTGCTTCTTTACTCATTGTTGCACTACCTTCTTCAAAAGCTTTAAACGTTGGAGATGTATCATCTGTACCATTGTTATGGTCGTTCATGTACGCGCTTTTAATGAGTTCTAAATCATGTTCAGCTTTTTCTATTTTATCTAAAAGTAATACTTTAAATTCTGCTAGATCTTTATCTGGATACCTTACGTTACTATCTGTTGCCATGTTTTTAAATTTTTTGTATAAACAATTTGGTATTTACATCATCAAAAGCTATTTCTATACCATCATTTAGGACTTCTAAAATTTCCAATTCGTCGGTAAGTGTCTCTGTTTTTATATACTCTAAATTCTTGTTTATCGCGTTAATAATTTGTTCGTCTTTTTGAAACTGTACTGCTATCCTATCTGTTAATTCAAAACCAGAATCTTTACGTAGATTTTGGATTCTATTCACTAATTCTCTTGCAACACCTTCTTTTTGTAATTCTTCAGTTATTGTAACATCTAAAGCTACTGTTAATACGCCTGAACTTGCTACTAGCCAACCTTCAATATCTTTTGATGTAATCTCTACATCTGATTGTTCTAAAGTAATGCTTTTTCCATTAATTTCAACGTCTAAACTACCATTTTGCTCGATTTTTTTGATATCTTCTCCAGAAAAATCATTAACTGCCTGAGCAACAGCTTTCATATCAGCTCCAAAACGTGGTCCTAAAACCTTAAAATTTGGTTTAATTTGTTTTACCAATATACCTGAAGCATCTTCTAAAACTTCAACAGATTTTACATTAACCTCAGATTTTATCAAGTCTGCAACTGCAAGAATTTCCTCCTTTTGTTCTTTAGAGTCAATTGGAATCATAATCTTTTGTAATGGCTGACGTACTTTAATCTTCTCTTTAGCTCTTAACGACAAAACTAATGAAGAAATTGTTTGAGCGCTTTCCATTTTACGTTCTAAAGCTTTATCAACAAAAGATGAGTTAGATTTAGGGAATTCAGCTAAATGTACACTTTCAAATGTTTCCTTATTTGTCACCGAATTTAAGTCCATGTACAAGCGATCCATAAAGAAAGGAGCAATTGGAGCACCTAACTTTGCTATGGTTTCCATACAGGTATACAACGTTTGGTAAGCTGAAATTTTATCTGTTTGATAATCGCCTTTCCAGAAACGTCTTCTGCTTAAACGCACATACCAGTTACTCAAATAATCTTGAGTAAAATCTGAAATTGCTCTCGCTGCTTTTGTTGGTTCGTATTCAGCATAGTAATCATCAACTTTCTGAATTAATGTATGCAATTCAGACAAAATCCAACGGTCAATTTCTGGTCTTTCATTCAATGGAATATCAGCTTCAGCATAACTGAAACCATCCAAATTAGTATATAATGTAAAGAATGAATAGGTGTTATATAAGGTTCCAAAGAACTTACGTTTCACTTCTTCAATACCTTCTAAATCAAACTTTAAATTATCCCAAGGATTGGCATTCATAATCATATACCAACGCGTCGCATCAGCACCATAAGTTCCTAAAGTTTCAAAAGGATCGGTTGCATTGCCTAGGCGTTTCGACATTTTTTGTCCGTTTTTATCTAACACTAAACCGTTAGACACAACGTTTTTGTAAGCCACAGAATCGAACACCATTGTTGCAATCGCATGAAGTGTATAAAACCATCCACGCGTTTGATCGACACCTTCAGCAATAAAATCGGCTGGAAACGATTTGTTATCATCAATCAATTCTTTATTCTCAAAAGGGTAATGCCATTGTGCATAAGGCATAGAGCCAGAATCGAACCAGACATCAATTAAGTCGCTTTCACGTTTCATTGGTTGTCCGTTTGGAGAGACTAATACAATCTCATCAACGATATTTTTATGCAAATCGATTTTGGCATAGTTTTCTTCGGAATTGTTTCCAACTTCAAAGTCTTCGAAAATGTCTTTAGACAATACTCCAGCTTGAACCGCTTTAGCCATTTCAGATTTTAATTCTTCTACAGAACCAATACAGATTTCTTCTTTACCATCTTCGGTTCTCCAGATTGGTAATGGGATTCCCCAATAACGAGATCGTGATAAATTCCAATCGTTTGCATTTGCTAGCCAATTTCCAAAACGACCAGTTCCTGTAGATTTAGGTTTCCAGTTGATTGTCGTATTCAATTCGTGCATACGACCTTTAACATCTGTGATTTTTATGAACCAAGAATCTAAAGGATAGTATAAAATTGGTTTATCTGTTCTCCAACAATGTGGATAATTGTGTTTATACTTTTCAACTTTAAAAGCCTTATTTTCTTCTTTTAACTTGATAGCAAGTTCAACGTCAATTGAACGCTCTGGAGCTTCGCCATCATCATAATATTCATTTTTAACATACTTGCCACCAAACTCTTTCATTTCTGATCTAAAACGACCTTGTAAATCGACAAGTGGAACTAAGTTACCATTGTCATCTTTGACTAATAATGGCGGAACTTCTGGTGTGGCTTGTTTTGCAACAAGTGCATCATCTGCTCCAAAAGTTGGTGCTGTATGTACGATTCCTGTTCCATCTTCAGTCGTCACGAAATCTCCAGAAATAACTCTAAAGGCATTTTCTGGATGATCATTTGGTAATGCATATGGTAATAATTGTTCGTATTTAATTCCGACTAAATCTTTTCCTTTGAATTCTTTTACAACAAAATATGGAATTTTTTTGTCACCATCTTTATAATCTAAAAGTGTAGATTTTTCTTCCACTCTATTAAACTTACCATCAAATTGTTTGTTGACTAATGCTTTTGCCAAAATCACATTCATTGGCTTGAATGTGTATTGATTATATGTTTCAACTAAAACATAATCAATTTTTGGACCAACAGTTAATGCTGTGTTACTTGGCAACGTCCAAGGTGTCGTTGTCCAAGCTATAAAATGAATATCGCCTTCATTTTGTAAAAAATCTGGCAATGTATTTTCTAAAGCTTTAAACTGAGCAACAACTGTAGTATCTGTTACATCTTGATAAGCACCTGGTTGATTGACCTCATGCGAACTAAGACCAGTTCCTGCTTTTGGAGAATAAGGCTGAATTGTGTAGCCTTTATACATTAATTTTTTAGAATAGATTTCTTTCAATAACCACCAAACACTTTCCATGTATTTTGGCTCGTAGGTAATGTATGGATCATCCATATTAACCCAATAGCCCATTTTTTGGGTAAGGTCATTCCAAACATCTGTATAACGCATGACAGCTTTGCGGCATGCTGCGTTGTAATCTTCAACAGAAATTGTTTTTCCAATATCTTCTTTAGTGATTCCTAATTCTTTTTCGACACCAAGCTCAATAGGTAAACCATGTGTATCCCAACCTGCTTTTCGCTTTACTTGAAAGCCTTTCATGGTTTTATATCTAGGGAAAATATCTTTAATAGCACGTGCTAAAACGTGGTGTACTCCTGGAAGTCCGTTTGCTGAAGGAGGTCCTTCAAAAAAGACAAAAGGTTTGTTACCTTCTCTCGTGGAAATACTTTTTTCAAAAATGTTATTTTCTTGCCAATTGTTAAGAATGTCTTCTGCAACTTTTGGTAAGTCAAGTCCTTTATATTCAGGAAATTTAGCGCTCATGATAATAGTGTTCTAATCGAGTCGCGAAATTAAGGAATTTTGGCAATATTATATAGGTGTTGAGGGCAAAAAAGAGAATGCATTAATCCTATTTAAGCTATAATTATTCTGTAGCGTTAATTAATCAATAATTAAATGATAAACATTACGAATACAAATACAATTAATAGCACTAGTAAAGAGACGATTCTTTTTGTGTTTTTCATGAGCTAGTAAGTAACTCATTAATAATAGTAAAGACACTAATGATTACCATAATAAATACGATAATAAATGCAATTAATGAAACAACTTTTCGAGTATTGCTCATGAGAGATAAAATGATGTGTCTTTGGCAATTATGACACAAAAATCTCTAAAAAGTCACATTAGTCATCTTTCTAATCTTACAAAAATTATTATACAAAAAAAGCAAACATATATATGCTTGCTTTTTTAATACTATTAAATGTTAAGATTTGCTATTAATTAATGGGATTAATGTTTTTAGCTAGATTACAAACGTAAGAACTTCTCTCCCAAAACCCAATAACATATGTTAATTCTGCTTCATTTCTTTTCTGATTCTACTTAATTGAACTGGAGTAATGTTTAAATATGAAGCTATTTGATGCTGTGCAATTTGATTATCGATTTATGGAATACTATTTTTTAATAATTGATAACGTTCAGTTGCATTTAAAGACAAGGATTCAAATTGCTTTTTTTCATATATTATAAATAGATACTCTAATACTCTATTATAGACATTGCTAATGTCAATATTTGTCTTAGTCAATCTATAAAAATCTTCAAAATTCAACTCATAAACATTACAATCAGTAAGTGTTTCATAGGTTAATAATGATGGTCTTTTAGTTAAAATAGAACTGAAAGGACCAACAAAGCTAATGGGTGAATAGATGTTTTTTGTGTACTCTTTCCCTGTTTCTGATAAACGAACTGAACGCATTAAACCAGAAGTCAAAAAGTAAAGTTTATTACTCATACCTCCTTGATTAATTATGCTTTCTCTAGCTTTTAATTTTTTTTGGGTAGAAAGATTTTTAAGAATTATAAATGTTTCTTTCGATACATTAAATTTTGACTTAAAAAAATCAAAACTTTGATTTTCCATGTTTAAGTTGGTTAATAGGGTTGGTTATTAGCCAAGATTGTTATTTTTAATGATGCAAACAAATATTAACTATGAAGATGTCGATAAAAAGGATAACGTGTTTTGATCAACATATCCTACTACAAAAAATCAACAAATTTTTTAATTATTTGAAATGAGTAGAACTTTTAATTGATAATTATTTTCTTGGTTCTGACACCAGAATTCGATTTAAGATATACAACATAAGTACCGCTACTTACATTTGAAATTTCTAATCCGTTTTCTAGATCATGAGTTTTGATATTGGTAAACTCTTTAATTGATTGTCCTAAAATATTAAGTAGTCTAATTTGTTCTACATCAGTCTGAAGTCCTTTTACAAATAACTTATCTGTAACATTATTAAAATAAATCAAGTTGTATGGGTACTCATTTTCTTCAGTTGAAAGTGTATTTGACTGCTCTTGAAAAACAATTTCAAATCTTGAAGGAAACACTCCTGTTTCTGAAGAAAACTGATACGTTTGCTCAGTTCTCAAATCAAAATATATACCTGTTAAATTATCTTTTAAATATACATCTTGACCTTCATTTAGATACTCAAAAGAAGTCGCTTTAATTGTATAACTATAATGGCCTGAAGTCTTGAAAGTCAAAGCAACTGATTTCTCATCATAAATTGAACTATACGATTGAATTAGCATTAATTCATCCTCTAACATTAGATTTAGATCATCATCATTTTCAGTAGTGTTTTTGGCCTCATACCCATAATCAAAATCATCTGATGTAAAATCACTAAACCCTAACAACAATTCTCTACGTGCTGCTGGTCCATCAACTGAATTAAATTCCAAACGAATTTTCTGCATGAGACTTTCGTTTTCAGAAGCGTCTTCACTATTTACAGAATTAGCTGTTCTTAAAAACACAGAACCTGTATTATAAGTTCCATTTGCATCATCTTCTTTTATAAATTCTCGCTGACTATTTTTAAAAACGACAGTTCCGTTAGATACAATTTCAGTAAAGAATCCTTGTCCAACCGGTAAATATCGTGTAGGCAATTTTGTACCTTCTTCTCCACCACTACTTCCTCCATCTACACCTACAAATTGAGAAGCTCTAACTGAACCCGTTTTAGTCACAACAGCATAACCTCCATTGTAATCATTTAAATAGTGAGATGATCCACTCCACTGTTGCCATAACTGAATCGAACCATCAATAACACCAACATTATCATCTATAAAATCATGAAGATCAATTGCTGAAGGATATGGATTTCCTAATAAATAACTCGTTCTAGATATTGAAGGTATTGAACCATTTCCTCCTGTATCAGTAACACCAATCGTTACAGTTCCGTTATTAGGTTTTCCTTCAAATAAATATTGCTGTTCTGGATCTGTAGTACCTGTTCCTTTTTGAGTATACCCAATACCTGATTGCACATTTGAATCTTGATTAATGGCTGTATAATCTAAATAAGTGACTCCATTTTTGTATGTATATAACCAACGTGTGCTCACGCTTCCAATTTGATTATTGGCATTTGTAAATGTCAGATTACTACCATCTCCTTTTTTAAGCAAATTCAATTTAAAAACGGAGTTATTAGCATTGTTAAAACTTGTATTGTTATTCGTTAATGCTGTAGCTTCTTGTATTCCAACTGGTGCTGCCCAATAATTATACCAGTACACACTAGAACTCCCTTCTTGTCGTCTTAAAATTTTTCCTTGCGAAGAGGTTACTAAATCACTATTTGGACCTTGTATAAGCTGTGAATCGTCACTAAGATCTAAAGTTCCGTTAAGTTCAAAGTACCAAGAGTTATCTACTTTCTGATCTCCATGTATGGTTAATTTTTTATTAGCATCTATAAACAAACCAAGGTTTGTATGTGAGTTTGATGATGTTACATTGTTTTTTATTTTAACAATACTCCAATCTTTATTTGTGGTCGCATTTTCAATATCCCAAACAGTTCCATGTAACCAAGTGTCTTCTTCGCTCCAGTCATCATCAGTTACAGTTTCAAAAGGCATAGGTGCTGTTTGCGATTGCATGGAACTAATTCCTGAAATCGTTAAATTTCTTGAATATTGAGAATAGTCGTTTAATGTGTTTCCTTTCACTACAGACATTGGATAATAAGCTATCAGATTAGCCCAAAACACTTTGTTCAATGACTGATGATCTACAATATCTTTATCAATTATTGTACCTTTTACTTTTGTTGAATTCTTTGTTATTTCTTGAAAAACCATTTGTTGAATTTGTTCAGATGTTAGCGTTTTATTAAACACTCTTAACTCATCAACCTCTCCTTTAAAATATTCTTTATTATTAACTCTACTTGAACGTCTTCCTATTTCAAAAGCACCATTACTTTCAGTAGTCACTTCAATATCTGAACCAATTGGCCCTATATTATGACTTACTAATTCGCCATCTATATATAATTCATTTCGACCATTTAAAGAAGAAAAGGTTCCTGTAACATGGTGCCATTCGTCATAATTGATACTTGTAGAACTCAATACTGAATGTGACGTATTACCATTTGTTTTAGTTGCAAACCCTATTGTATTTCCGTTTTCAACATATAATCTGCAACCCAAATCTTCTCCTGCAATTGTCATTGTGCCAGAAGCTGAATTATTTATTTTAACCCAAGCCATAATAGTAACCTGATCTAAACCATCAACAAATCCACTACATGATAAATAATCATCAGAGCCATCAAAATCTAATGCAGCTATTTCAGGTGGATTCGTGTCAAATAAATCACGATAATCTACATTTCCTCCAGTTAACAAATCACCATCAGCATCAGGTAAAGTAGAAGGGTTATCGATATCTTCATTTACATCAAGTGAGACATCATTAATTCCGTTGGTTTCAAAATTATCATCTAAACCGTCGTTATCTGTATCTGTTTCTGAAAGCATATTTGCCAATCCATTTTCAAAAATATCTAAAGTTTCATCATTATCTGAATCATCATCGAGATAATCTGGAATACCATCAGCATCAGTATCTATTGCAGTTAGACCTGTTCCATAATTATTAGGAATACCAGAAGCATTAACAGTTGCAGAAGGTGGAAGATAACCAATAGTAGGTTGTGCTTCAACATTATCTGGAATACCGTCGTTATCGCTATCGATATCTAAATAATTGGGAATACCATCTCCATCAGTATCTGAAAAAACAATTTGAGGATCAACAAAATTAGTTACACAAGAAAACTCTAAACTAAAACGTCTTACTACATAATTAATATTAGTTCTTGCAAGTATTCCTAGACGAACCGTATAATTCGATAAGTCAAAATATCGAGCAGCAATATTATTGTTTGGAAAAACATTTGATGTTCCTGTATAATTTGTGTCTCCAGAAGTTGCAACTAAAAAATTTGGTTCTTCAGTAGTTGTTACATTTGTTGGACTATCAATAACGTAGCTTATTGGGATTTGTATTTTATCTATTTCAAATAACGTTGAATTTCCATCAATATCATTTATATTAATAAATACTTCAGGCACAACAATAGCAGTTGCGGTTCCTGATTGTACAAACTGAATGTTAAATTCAACATATGCTTCCTGTTCTGGAACCATGTTTAAAAATTGTAAGTTTGGTTTAAAATAGGTTGAATTGGTTGTGTTATCATCTAAATCTGTAACCGTTGCACCTACAACTTCAACAATTGTAATTAAAGCGTCAACACCAGTACCAATATTTGCAAATCTAAATACTTCTCCTAATAAAATCGTAGAATCATCTCCATCTCCAGACACCTCTGTTGGAAACGTATTAAAATCAAAATTGACTTCTCCTCCACATTCTGATCCACCAGAAATAGCAGTACCTTGACGTTCATCAACATCTAAAACACCATCATTATCATCATCTAAATCTTGATGATCCAAAATAGTATCGTTATCTGCATCTTGAGCAAAAAGAGATGGTGAAACAAAAAAAAGTATTAGAAAAAATACTGAATGTAGTAGTTTTAACTTCATAACCAATAGTAAATAATTCAGACTTTAGGTCTGTTGATAGATTTTAGAGGGCAACTAAATTAGATATGAAGACATGATTAAGTCTACATATTCTATACAAAATTAATCATTTACTAAAAATTGACACTAGTGTCTCTATAGGGTTTTAGATAAAGTGTTGCAGAAATCGGTTGAAGGTCAAATCGCAGAATATGAACTACAAAAAACACCGTTTATTTACTATCAAATTTCTTCTTTTAAACTAAAAAATCAACCAAATCTTCAACCTTTGAGATAAGTTGAATTTTAATTGCTGTGTTTTTCAATGAGATTTTATTGTATTTAGAAATGAAAATGGTTGAAAATCCTAATTTTTCTGCTTCCAAAATACGCTGTTCCACACGTTGAACAGGACGAATTTCTCCTGACAGACCAACTTCAGCAGCAAAGCAAATATCACTTGCTAAAGATTCGTCTTCGTTTGAAGATAAAATAGCAGCTACAACAGCCAAATCAATTGCAGGATCATCAACAGTAATACCACCTGTGATATTTAAAAAAACATCTTTAGCGCCTAATCTAAATCCAGCTCTTTTTTCTAAAACAGCCAATAACATATTTAAACGTTTGGCATTAAAACCTGTAGCACTTCTTTGAGGTGTACCATAAACAGCTGTACTCACTAAAGCTTGCACTTCAATTAATAGAGGTCGCATACCTTCAAGAGTTGCAGCAACTGCATTACCCGAGAGTTCTTCATCTTTTTTAGAAATTAAAATTTCTGAAGGGTTAGACACTTCTCTAAGACCAGAACCTTGCATTTCGTAAATTCCTAATTCGTTTGTAGATCCAAATCGATTTTTATTAGCACGAAGGATTCTAAACACATGATTACGATCGCCTTCAAATTGCAAAACAGTATCTACCATATGCTCCAAAATTTTAGGTCCAGCAATATGTCCATCTTTTGTAATATGACCAATTAAAATTACAGGAGTTGCTGTTTCTTTAGCAAATTTAATAAGCTCAGTCGTACACTCTTTAATTTGTGAAATGCTACCACTTGAAGATTCGATATAATCACTATGCAACGTTTGGATAGAATCTATAACGACGATATCTGGCTGTAAACTTTCAACTTGTTTGAAAATATTTTGTGTCTTAGTTTCTGTTAAAATATAACAATTGTTAATATTAGGATTAATCCGTTCAGCACGCATTTTAATTTGTTGCAGACTCTCTTCACCTGAAACATATAAGGTTTTGTATGGTAATTTTAAAGATATTTGAAGTAGCAAGGTGCTTTTTCCAATACCAGGCTCTCCTCCTAAAAGTGTTAAAGATCCAGGCACTAAACCTCCACCAAGTACACGATTAAATTCTTGATCAGAAGTATCTAATCTTGCTTCTTTAGAAATGTCAATTTCGTTGACTTTTAATGGTTTTGAAATGCGCTTTGAAGTTGAAGATGGCGTTTTCCAATCGCTTTTTTCAGGCTTCTGAATAACTTCTTCAGTAATTGTATTCCATTCTTTACAAGCTGTACATTGTCCTTGCCATTTTGAATATTGGGAGCCACAATTTTGACAGAAAAAGGTTGTTTTTAATTTAGCCATGAATACAATTTAGACAGCTAAATTAAGATATTTTTAGTTGATGTCCCTAAACCAAGTTATGATAGAGATGATTTTAATTGTAACCAATTTTGAAGGTATATTTGTAAAAACAAATGTCTTTGCCTTGATATACAACCACTCAAATACATAATCTGTTGAGTATATGCTATATTTAGTTTTCTTCATCTTCATTTTCTCTTTCATTATCATCAGTAGCTAAATCTTGTAAGTTTTTAAGTTTAGATTTAATATATTCTTTATCAATTACAATAGTTTCGCTAAGAGTTAAGGCTGATTCATAATACTTAGTTGCTTTTTTATTCTTTCCTAATTTTTCGGCATGCAGTGCTAAATAATAAGTTCCTAAAGCTGATTCTGGATCTTGTTTATTGGCAAGTTTTCCTATGTTTTGTAAAGATTCTAAATCATCACGCTCTTCAGCAATCGAAACAATTTTTGCAAACTCATCTTCAGTTATAGGTTTAATAATTCCGAAATATTCTTCAATTCGTTCATATCGATTTACAATATATTCATCTAAGGTTCCTTCATAAGTCAATACTTTTTCATTGATTTCCTTTTCATCTAAAGGTTTATAAATCTCAAAAATCTTATCCAATGCTTTTGACAATGCTCCAGTTACCAATGTATAGTGAGTATCTCCTTTAAGTTCATCATAATAAAACGTTAGCTTCTGAGTATCTAAGGTTTTTAGTACACTACTAGTTTCACGAATTGTATTTTTAATACTAGACACATCTTTATCACTTGTCGCTAAATAATAAAACACATCATTTTTTAGATGGCCTAAACGTGTTGTAAGGTTATTTGCCATAGTTCCTTTATAATCTGGACTTATATTGATATAAGCCTGAAAAACAGGTTCATCTGTAAACAAATACGAGTTAATAAAATTTGCCATTTTATTATGACCTATTGCAACTCTAAAAGGGCTTGTCTTATAATTATTATCGATATAAGGAAGGAGTTCATTTTGTACAAAATCGTAAAAACGCTTTCCTGATTCAAAAGGCATCCCTGTAAGTTCATCAAAATAGCCATCATAAAATCGTTCTTCACCTTGAACAATACCAACAATGATTGACTCTGGCATTTCTTTAAAATACGTTTGAAAGTGCACTTGTCCCAATACAGGCTCAAATAAGTAATCACCATCAAACACAATGATTACTGGATACTTTACTAAAGATTCAGGATCATAATTATTAGGTAATTTGATTTTAATATCTCTTGTAGTATTAAGCGCTCTTGAAGGCAGCTCCTTATAAATAGTTTGCGAAAAAAGTGAAGTACAAAATAGGACAACACATGAAATAAGTAGGTGTTTTTTCATCGTTTAGTAGGGATTTGGAGGAGTAAATATAATAAACCTAACGATAAAACACTTATTTATTCGATGAACTGCATAAATTTTTAAGAATTAATCTTGAAGCTCATATATTTTATCAAGCAACATATCTTTGTTCACAAAATCTGACTCTTCAAGTAATAAGCCAGATTGATAGCTATTTAGCGCTCTTTTTAAATTCCCATCTTCTTCATAATACATGCCTTGATAGTAAGCACCAATCATAGAATCTGGATACTCTTGTCTTGCTAATTTTGCAAGTTGTTTTAAAGACTCAACATCATTTTTTTTCTTAGCTGCAGATGCAATAGCTCTTAAATCGTTTTCTACAACTTTCTTTTTAAAACCATAAAACAACTCAATATCTTCATATTTTCTCATGAGATATGCATAAGGACCAGCTTCATATTCTAACACTTTTTCTTTGTACTCCTTTTTTGTAATTGGCTTATAAAAAGAAAATATTTGGTTTAACGCCTTTGGAATACCTAATCCAACTAAAGAATAATGATTAGCATCTTCGAAATCATCAAATCGATAATGAAAAAATTCATTTTGAATTCCTTTAATAGAATTATCTAGCGCCAGAATATCATTTTTTAAACGTTTTACATCATCATCTGCAGTCGCTAAATAGTAAAATGTATTTCTATCTAATAAAGGTGCTTTCTCACTCATGAAAGCTGCCATTTCAGGAGCTAATTCAGGGCTAAGCAATACATAGGCTCTAAATAATGGTTTATCTTTAAATATGTAATAATTAATAAAATTGGCGCTCATATCATGTCCGACTGCAATTCTAAAATCTGAAACCATATAATTATCCTCGATGTACGGAATGAGTTCCATTCCTAAAAATTCAAAGAAATTTGCACCTTCAGCATGCGGAAAATTAGTTTCTTCGGCAAAAAAGAAATCGTTATCTCTAGTATCACTTTGATTTACACCTACAACAATACAGTTAGGAATATCTTCCCAATACGATTGATAATCCGTGTTACCAACTACAGGTTCAAAAAGATAATCGCCATCCAAAACAATCACTAAAGGATACAATGTTTCTTCTTCAGCATCATAATTTCTAGGCAGTTGAATTTTAATATCTCTAGATTCTCCAAGCTTTGAAGACTCAAAAGGCTCATAAATCACTTGAGCAGATATAGGAAATGAAAAAAGTAAAACTAAGGTGAATAAAGAAAAATGCTTCATCATGATTATTGTGTTATAGCTATGCAAGGTAAAAAATTATTCCTTTCTATTATAGATAGGTAAGTATATAAAAGATAAACTACCAGCAATTATAATCATAATGGTTTGTGATGACCACATAATCCAACCAAAAGCAAAACTAGGATCTTTAGCAATCCCAAACACTGTAAACGCTGCCATAACTGCAGCTGGATACACGAAAATCCCTCCATTTGTTGCTGCAATAGTGAAACTTGCTGAAATGAAAGCCACCAAAATAGCGCCAATACTAACTTGGTCTAATTCAGGAAGCGCAAACGTGGTCACGTAAAACATCAAAATATACATTCCCCAAATAAATAAAGTATGCGCAATAAATGCCCATTTATGTTTCATCTTAAAAATACTCAACATGCCTTCAACTAATCCCTTTAAAAAGCGTTTAACTTTAAGAGCAAATTTTGATTGACTTCTTTTAATATACAAGAAAATTATGGCAACAAAACCTAAACCAATACATCCAAATACAATTAGTTTTTTGGGTTGAAATGATTTTTCAAGCAATTCAATAATGAAATCAAATTCTAATACCAACGTAATTGCTATAATAAAGAGCATCACTAGCAAATCTGCCATTCGTTCTGCTACGATAGTCCCAAAGCTTTTCTCAAAAGGAACATCTTCATAATTTGTTAGTACTGCAGCTCTCAAAACCTCTCCAGATCTAGGAATTCCATAGTTGGCTAAATACGTAATAAAAACAGCCATAATACTGTTTGGCAATTTTATTTGATAACCCAAAGGTTCAAGAAGATATTGCCAACGATAAGCTCTAGACATATGACTTAAAAGCCCAATAAATATACCCAATCCTATCCACCAATAATTTGCAGATTTCACATAAGGTATTATTGTTGAAACTGGTAATTTAGAAAATGTATACCACCCAAAAAAAATAGCTAAAGCTAGCGGAATTATTAACCTTAGACGTTTTTTATGTTTAGGACTCAAATGTTTATTTTAAAAGATTGGTAGCTTCATCAGGAAATACCAATGATGGCTTAAACACCTTTGCATTCTCGATATCCATAAATGCATAAGTTATTAAAATAAGTGTATCTCCTACAGCTACTTTACGAGCTGCTGCTCCATTTAATGTAATTTCTCCACTATTTCGCGGACCAGGAATACAATAGGTTTCTAAACGCTCACCATTATCGTTATTTACGATTTGGACTTTTTCTCCTTGTATAATATTAGCGGCTTCCATTAAATCTTCATCAATAGTGATGCTACCAATATAATTAAGTTCAGCACCAGTAACTTTTACTCTGTGAATTTTAGATTTTACAACTTGTATTTGCATGTGGCAAAGATAATTAATTTAGTGCGATATTGTCAATAAGTCTAATGTCATCTGCATATACAGCAATAAAACCTCTATATGTCTTTTTATTGGATTTCCGTTTTACAGTTTTTAGAGTGTTTACATCTGCAATTATGAAATATTCTAATTCTAACAAATCATGTTTAGCAAATTGTTTCTCAACCCACTCTGTAACTTTATTAGCACTATTAGCACCAAATTTTTCTTTTGCGACATTTAAAGTTTTGTATATAAAAGGGGCTGCTTTTCTATATTCTGGTTTCAATCTCGAATTACGAGAACTCATAGCCAAACCATCATTTGCCCTATGTATTTTGCAACCCACAATTTTTACAGGCATGTGATGTTTTTCAACTAACTTTTTTATAATCATTAATTGCTGAAAATCCTTCTCACCAAAATAAGCTCTATCAGGTCTAACAATTTCAAAAAGTCGTTTAACTATGGTACCTACACCATCAAAATGACCATCTCTAAAACGACCTTCCATTTCGTGTTCTAGGCCATCATAAGAAAATGATGTTGCTTTCACATTATCACCATATATATCTTTTACCGTTGGCGCATAAACAATAATTTTATGCTTTGAAATTTCCTGTAATAACTCCACATCACTGTCTAAAGTTCTTGGATATTTCAAAAGATCATCTTGATTGTCAAATTGAGTAGGGTTTACAAATACGCTAACTACAACAATATCATTTTGTTGCATCCCTTTTTCAATTAAAGACGCATGACCTAAATGTAATGCTCCCATGGTAGGAACAAAACCAATTGATTTTTTATTTACTTTGAGATGCTCAACATAACTATTGAGATCTTTTTTATTGTGATATATATTCACCTTATAACAAAAGTTTAACAGCGTGCAAACTTAATATTTTACTAGCAATCTGCATAAATTTTTGTAATTTTGCATGTTTTTTAATTTTAATTCCAAAAACGACAGATTTATGAAAGATAAGAGAATATTGTATGTGTCATCTGAAGTTGTACCATATTTACCAGAAACAGAAATCTCTTCAATGTCATTTGAAGCGCCAAAAATGGTAAACAAACAAGGAGGACAAATACGAATATTTATGCCTCGTTATGGGAATATAAATGAACGTAGACATCAATTACACGAAGTGATTAGATTATCAGGTATAAATCTAGTTATAAACGATTTAGATATGCCGTTAATTATTAAAGTAGCTTCTATTCCAAAGGAAAGAATTCAAGTTTACTTTATCGATAATGAAGAATACTTCAAAAGAAAAGCTACACTTACAGATGAAAACGGAAAATTGTTTCCAGATAATGATGAGCGCGCTATATTTTTCGCAAAAGGCGTTATTGAGACTGTAAAAAAATTAAACTGGTCACCTGATATTATTCACGTTAATGGATGGTTGGCATCATTATTACCTTTATACCTAAAACAATTCTACAAAGACGAACCTTTATTTACAGAAAGTAAAATTGTGACCTCTATATACAATCAAAGCTTTGAAGGAACGTTAGATAAAGAAATGATTAACAAAGTGAAATTTGATAATATTGATGAAGCTAGCATTAAGTTACTAGAAAAGCCTAATTATAGCAATCTCATGAAGATTGCAATAGACCATTCAGATGCTTTAATTAAAGGCTCTAGTGATTTGCCAAAAGAGTTGGAAGACCATTTAGGCGCTAGTGATAAACCTGTTTTGGAGTACTTCCCAATTGAAGAATTTGCTGAACCTTACACAGAATTTTACAACACCAAAGTACTAAATTAGTTAAAAGCATACATGAAAAATAAGACAATTGCCCTTAGAAACTTAGCAGTTTTTGCAATAATTACAAGTTTTTTTATTGCTTGTGATAAAGATTTTGCAACTATAGAGTCTGATCTAGTAAACACTAATAATGCCACAAATTTTGAAGGCTTATCAAGAGACTTTGATGTTATTGCATACACAAAAGCATTACCTCCTGTTCAAACAAGTACCTTACCAATTAACCTTTTAGGTGTTTATAATGATCCATTATATGGACAAACAACCGGAAGCATTGTTACACAGTTGAGATCTTCATTACTTGGTCCAGACTTTGGAGATGGTGTTATTTTAGACTCAGTAGTATTGAACATCCCTTACTTTAGCAGTGCTATAGAAATTAATAGTGAAGGAGAAACCATTTATGAATTAGATTCTGTATTTGGAGACTCTACAATGAAACTTTCAATATATGAAAGCAATTATTTTTTAAGAGATTTTGATCCTAACTCAAGCATTAACGATTCTCAAATTTATTATTCAAATCAAACCACAGGAACCAGTCCAATTGGAGATGCCCAACTTGAAGGAACATTATTGTACTATGATGATGCTTTTCTTCCATACGAAAGGCAAATCATATTAACAAATGAAGACAATGAAGTAATTGGTCGTTCTTCTCCTGCATTGAGAATTTCATTTACCGAAGCTCAAAGCTTAGAGTATTGGACTGAAGACTTAGAGTATTGGAATGACAAGATTATTGCGAAAGAAGGTGAACCCGAATTAAGTAATGCCAACAACTTTAATGATTATTTTAGAGGTCTATACTTCAAAGCTGAATCTACTAATAACAATGGAACAGGCTCTTTGTCTCTCTTAAATTTCGCAAGCAGTAATGCAAATATCACCTTGCATTATACAAGAAATAACACACTTAGTGATGGCGATCCAATTCAATCGACATATGTCCTAAACTTCACAGGAAACCGTGCAAATTTTTTATCAAATGACTATGTATACCCTGAAGGAGATGACGTGTTAGGTGACGAAAAATTATACCTGAAAGGTGGCGAAGGCTCTATGGCTGTTGTAAAATTATTTGATGGCGAGGATTTAGATGAAGATATGGATTTAAATAGTTTTGAATCTTTTAAAAATGAATTTGTTGAAATAGATGAAGATGGAAAATTCATTAAAAGTAAAAAACTAATTAATGAAGCTAATCTCGTTTTTTATGTAGACGAGTCAAGTGTCGCTAATTTAGAAGAGCCAGATCGTATTTATTTATATGATGCACAAAACAACACTCCACTAATTGATTATTTCTATGATGCTGCTAATACGCTTTCACCTTTAGACTCGAGAACTAGTCACTTAGGAAAACTTCAACGAGAAGATAACGACGGAAATGGCATTAAGTATAAGATTAGAATTACTGAACATATTAATAATTTATTAATAAGAGATTCAACTAACGTTGATCTTGGCCTAGTAGTCTCAGGCAATGTTAATTTAGAAAGTAATTCAGGTGATTTTGACTTATTAAACCTAGACGATTCAAATGATGAAAAAATCCCAGTAAGTTCAATAATTACACCAAGAGGAACAGTTCTTTTTGGAAATAACACTTTGGATGACGAAAAAAAATTATATTTGGAAATCTTTTATACAGAACCAAATAATTAGAAAAAACTATGTGTGGAATTGTTGGATACATTGGTCATCGTGAAGCTTACCCTATTATTCTTAAAGGTCTTAAACGATTAGAATATAGAGGTTATGATAGTGCAGGAATTGCACTATATGATGGTAATGATATTAAATTATCAAAAACCAAAGGTAAAGTCGCTGATCTTGAGGATAAACTTGAAAAAGAAATAAAAACCAATGGTAGCCTAGGCATAGGCCACACACGTTGGGCAACTCATGGTGTTCCAAATGATGTAAATTCACATCCTCATTATTCAAATTCTGGCAATCTTGTTATCATTCATAATGGTATTATTGAAAATTATGAATCTTTAAAAAAAGAATTAATAAAAAGAGGTTACACTTTCAAATCTGATACTGATACAGAAGTATTAGTCAACCTTATTGAAGATGTAAAGAAAAATGAAAACATCAAACTAGGAAAAGCCGTTCAGATCGCTTTAAACCAAGTTGTTGGAGCTTATGCTATTGCTGTTTTTGATAAAAACAAACCTAACGAAATTGTGGTTGCTAGACTTGGTAGTCCTTTAGCTATAGGAATTGGTGATGATGAATTTTTTATTGCTAGCGATGCATCTCCATTCATTGAATACACAAAAAATGCTATTTATCTTGAAGATGAAGAAATGGCAGTTGTACGCAGAAAAAAAGGAGTTAAGATTAGAAAAATTAAAGATGATTCTTTAGTAGACCCTTATGTTCAAGAACTTCAACTTAATCTAGAACAAATTGAAAAAGGAGGCTTCGATCACTTTATGCTTAAAGAAATATACGAGCAACCTAGCGCAATTCTTGATACATTTAGAGGACGTATGTTACCAAATGAAGGCATTATAAAAATGTCTGGCATAGAAGATAACATGAAAACATTCTTAAATGCCAATAGAATTATTGTTGTAGCATGTGGTACTTCATGGCACGCTGGTTTGGTTTCAGAATATATTTTTGAAAATTTAGCAAGAATACCTGTTGAAGTTGAATACGCTTCAGAATTTAGATACAGAAACCCTGTCATTACGGATAAAGATGTTGTCATCGCTATTTCACAATCAGGTGAAACTGCAGATACTTTGGCCGCAATTAAATTAGCTAAATCTAGAGGCGCTTTTGTTTTTGGAGTATGTAATGTAGTTGGATCATCTATCGCAAGAGAAACAGATGCTGGAGCTTACACGCATGCTGGCCCAGAAATTGGTGTTGCATCAACAAAAGCATTTACTACTCAAATCACTGTTTTAACTTTAATTGCACTTCGTTTAGCTAGAGCAAAAGGGACTATTTCTAGTTCTGAGTTTAGACATCACATGATTGAATTAGAATTGATTCCAGAAAAAGTAAAAAAAGCGCTAGAATCTGATGCATACGTAAAAACGATTGCTGATATTTATAAAAATTCAAATAACTTCTTATACTTAGGTAGAGGTTACAATTTTCCAGTTGCACTAGAAGGAGCCTTAAAACTTAAAGAAATTTCATACATACATGCAGAAGGATATCCTGCAGCAGAAATGAAACATGGTCCTATTGCTTTAATCGACGAAAATATGCCAATAGTTGTTATTGCAACAAAAAAAGGACATTACGAAAAGGTAGTAAGCAACATCCAAGAAATTAAATCTCGTAAAGGAAAAATAATTGGTATTGTTACTGAAGGTGATGAACAAGTGAAAGCATTAGCAGATCATGTTATTGAAGTTCCAGAAACAATAGAATCATTAACACCTCTATTAACTACAATTCCATTACAGCTCTTATCCTATCACATTGCATTAATGTTAGATAAAAATGTGGATCAACCTAGAAATCTAGCAAAAGCTGTAACTGTAGAATAACACTTAATTTTAGTTATAACCCCTTGATGTTTTAGGAATTAACCAAAAACAAGTATGCATTTTTGTTAAAAACTATTATGCATGCATGCTTTTTTGAGAATTATTCATTGCATTAGCATATAATTATTTATATTGCTGTACTAAATTTAACTAATTCCCTAAAATGAAGACACTTTTTAAAACAATTATGCTGTTTTGTTGTGCGATCTCTTTTGCGCAAACTACAGTAAAAGGTAAAATCATCGATAATTATGGTCAACCATTACCTGGAGCCAATATTATTGTAACTGGCACAACCACTGGTACAATTTCAGATTATGATGGAAACTATACCTTAACCGTTAACCAAGATCCACCATTTACTATTCAAATAAGTACTGTTGGATTTGAAACCGTTGATCTAGAAGTTACAACTAATCCACAAACTATTGATGTAACCTTAGTTGAAGGAACCGCTTTAGATGAAGTTGTTATTTCTGCTTCAAGAACTCCTGAACGAATCTTCGAATCACCAGTGACCGTTGAACGTTTTGGTTTAAAAGAAATAAAAAACACTTCATCTCCTTCCTTTTTTGATAGTATTGAAAACTTAAAAGGTGTAGATATGAATACCAATAGTTTAACATTCAAATCTGTTAACACTAGAGGATTTGCTACTTTCGCTAATAATAGGTTTATGCAATTAGTGGATGGGATGGATAACTCATCACCTGCTTTAAATTTCGCATTAGGTAACTTATTAGGAATGTCAGAACTGGATGTTAACACAGTTGAACTACTACCAGGTGCATCTTCTGCACTATATGGAGCTAACGCTTTTAATGGTATTATGTTTATGACTAGTAAAAACCCATTTGATCATCAAGGGGTTAGTGTTTATGCAAAAACGGGGATTACTTCTAGTGAAAATGCTGGAGACAATAATTTTGTTGATGCAGGTATTCGTGTAGCAACAGCTTTTTCAGATAAATTTGCTGCTAAAGCATCTTTTTCATTCCTTAATGGTACTGAATGGTATGCTACTGATTATACTGATTATAATAATCCTGGATTATCAAGATTAGATCCTAATTATGACGGACTAAACGTTTATGGTGATGAGGTATCTACAACACTTGATTTTGATGAATTAGCTGCTGGATCACTTCCAATTCCTGCTCTTACAAATTATGGAACATCAACGATAAGTAGAACAGGTTATGAAGAACGTGACCTTATGGACTATGAAGCTGAAAGTATCAAAGCTGATTTCGCTTTACACTTTAAGCCTTGGGCTAATGACTTTGAAATCATCTTAAATTCTAAATTTGGTAGAGGAAATACAATCTACCAAGGTGCAAACAGATATGCCATTAAGGATTTCTTTATGCAACAACATAAATTAGAAGTTAAAAACAAGAACTTCTTTGCAAGAGTATATACTACGGCTGAAAAAGCAGGAAACTCTTATGATACACGTTTTACTGCAATCAATATTAACAGAGCATGGAAAAATGATACACAATGGTTTACAGATTATGCTGGTGGATTTATTGGTGCATTAGCTGGTCAAGGTATTTTTGAAAACCCAACTCAAGAACAAATAGCTGCTGCACATGCTGCCGCAAGATTAAATGCAGACAATGGAAGATATCTTCCTGGCTCAAGCGATTTTAATAACGCTTTAACAAAAATCACTGCTGATAGTGACTTAGCAACTGGGTCAAAATTTACCGATAATTCTAAAATATATCATGCAGATGCTAATTATAACCTTAGCCATCTTATCGATTTTGCTGATATTATGGTTGGTGGATCTTGGAGACAATATTCACTAAATTCTGATGGATCTATTTATACTGATTATAATGGACCAATAGATTACAATGAATTTGGTGCATACACACAAATACAGAAAAAATTGATGGATGACAGATTAAAACTTACAGGATCTGTACGTTATGATAAATCAGAATTTTTTGATGGATTTGTATCACCAAGAGTATCATTCAACTATACCGCAGATCAAAACGACAAACATAATATTAGAGGATCTTTTCAAACAGGATTTAGAAACCCTTCAACACAAGATTTATTTATTGGGTTGAATGCAGGAAGAGCTATTTTAGTTGGATCTGCTCCTGAAAACTTAGACCGTTACACTGCAACTAGTGCTCAACTTAGTACTTCTGGACAAGCAATTGCAGGATCACCCACAGTACAATTAGATGGTGGAGATGCTTATGACAATGCATTTAGTTTAGCTTCTGTAGAGTCTGGAGCTCCTGAAGCAGCAAATGTTAGCATTGTAAAACCTGAAAAAGTAACTGCTTACGAAGTTGGTTATAGAGGAAAAGTTGATAGGTTTATTATTGATTTAAGTGCCTACTATAATGCTTATGAAGATTTCATTTCAAATAAAACGGTTTTAGCTCCGCTTTATGGTACTGTAGGAGATAACACATTATCCTTATTAGCTTTACAAAATGAAGATTACCAAGCTTACCAAACATACACTAATTCTGATGTTAAAATTAATTCTTATGGCGCATCAATTGGTGTAGATACTAAATTAAGTGGATTCAACCTTGGATTTAGCTATACTTATGCTAAATTAGATTTTGATCAAGATGAAGATCCTGATTTTGAAACTAGTTTTAATACTCCAGAACATAAAGTTAAAGCCTCTTTAGGTAAAGAAAACTTATTTAAAAATCTCGGTTTTAACATTAATTGGAGATGGAATGACACGTATTTATGGCAATCATCATTTGCTGATGGTATGTTACCAGCACGTCATACAATTGATGCTCAAATCAATTATTCTATGCCAAGTATAAAATCTACATTTAAAATTGGTGGTGCAAATATTCTTGCCCATGACTATGTGAGTGCTCCTGGCTCAGGCGCTATTGGTGCTCAATATTTTGTCTCTTGGACTATTAATCAATAAAAAAAATAATTATGAAAATAAATAATATATGGCTATTAGCCTTCCTTTTTATAGGATTAACAGCTTGTGAAAGTGACGATGATTCACTTGCAGACCCAATAGACGAAGAACAAGAATTAATTAATGGACCAGCACCAGTTTATACAAGTGGTACTGCAGATTTCTCAACATTTGTTTCACTAGGTAATTCATTAACTGCAGGATATTCTGATGGAGCTTTATTTGCTCGAGGTCAAGCAGAGTCTTTTCCTAACATTTTATCCAAACAATTTGCATTAGCAGGTGGAGGCACATTTACGCAACCTCTTATGAGTGATGATATTGGTGGTTTTTTATTAGGTGGTAGCCCAGTATTAGACCCAATAACAGGTGAAAATTTATTTAAACCTAGATTAATTTTTGATGCTGCAAATCAAACACCTATTTCAGTAAACGGAACTTCAACAACAGACATTACTAATGTGAATCCAGGCCCATATAATAACATGGGTGTTCCTGGTGCTAAAAGTTATCATTTATTAGCTCCAGGTTATGGTGATATAAGTAACTTCCCAGCTGCAGCTAATCCTTACTTTATCAGAATGGCATCTACTCCAGGCACTACTGTAATAGCAGATGCAATGACATTAAATCCTACATTCTTTTCTTTATGGATTGGTAATAATGATGTTTTAGGATATGCAACTAATGGTGGTGACAGTTCAGATGTTATTACAAACCAAGGTACATTTGATGCTGCAATGACTGGATTAGTTTCAACATTAACATCTAATAATTCAGAAGGTATAATTTCTAACATTCCTAATGTTACAGATGCACCATACTTTACAACTGTTCCTTATGCGCCATTAGATCCTACAAACCCTTCATTTGGCCCGCAAATACCAACATTAAATTCTGTATTTGGTGCTTTAAATCCTATTTTTCAAGCAATAGATCCAAGTAGAGTTATTGTGTTTTCTGAAACTTCTGCAAGCCCAGTTGTAATTCAAGATGAAACATTAACTAATATCGCACCACAAATTGCTGGAGCTTTAGGCGCTAGTCCAACTTTTCCTGCTTTTATTAGTCAATTTGGACTTGATGGAAGCAATCCTGCTGTAGTTCAATTAGCAGCTGGATTATTGGCAAATCTTTACGGACAGTCTAGACAAGCAACTCCTAACGACTTACTTGTTTTACCAAGTCGTTCTATAATTGGAAACGTAAATCAAATGACTGCTGACGGATTAATACAAGCTGGTTTACCTGCTGCTGTAGCTGGACAATTCTCTACAGAAGGTGTTACACTTCCTTTAGAAGATAAATGGGTATTATTACCTTCAGAACAAACCGAAATTGCAAATGCTACAACTGCATTTAATCAAACTATCGCAAATCTTGCAACACAATATGATTTAGCTTTGTTTGATGTTAATACCTTTTTCAATAGTGTTGCAACAGGTGGCTACCAAGCTGGAAATGCTTTCATGACTGCCGACTATGTTTCTGGTGGAACATTCTCTCTAGATGGTGTTCATCCATCTCCAAGAGGTTATGCAGTAATAGCTAACCAAATGATAAATATTATAAATACAAAGTATGGTTCGAACTTACCAACAGTAAACCCTGTTGACTACAGAGGATTGTATTTAGACTAACTATAATTACTACAATATAAACACCTTCTTTTTTCTGTATAAAAAGGAGGTGTTTTTTTATACAGAAAAAAGCAAAAAAAATGCCTTTATTTTTAAATTAAAAAATATATCTTTGCAGCGCGAAAAAGTAGTGATTTGTTATATTATAAGAAGTCTATTTTTAAGTATTGAAATATCTAAACATTAAATACATAAGTAATGTCAAAAGTTACAGGTAAAGTTGCACAAATAGTAGGTCCAGTTATCGATGTTGAATTCGGAGCTGGTGCTGAACTTCCAAAAATTTATGATTCGTTAGAAATTAAAAGACCTGATGGTTCGCTTTTAGTATTAGAAGTACAATCTCACATTGGTGAAGATAGTGTTCGTACTATTGCAATGGATTCATCTGATGGTTTAAGTAGAGGAACAGAAGTTACAGCTACTGGTGCTCCTATTCAAATGCCAATTGGAGATGATGTTTACGGACGTCTTTTCAACGTAATTGGAGATGCTATTGATGGTATTGGAGATTTACCTAAATCGGGTGATGCAGGTTTACCAATTCACAGACAAGCACCTAAATTTGAAGATTTATCAACATCTACAGAAGTTTTATTTACTGGTATTAAAGTCATCGATTTAATTGAACCTTATGCAAAAGGTGGTAAAATTGGTTTATTTGGTGGTGCTGGTGTTGGTAAAACAGTATTAATTCAAGAATTAATTAATAACATTGCTAAAGGTCATGGTGGTCTTTCAGTATTTGCTGGTGTAGGTGAACGTACTCGTGAAGGAAATGATTTACTTCGTGAAATGTTAGAATCAGGTATTATCAAATATGGTGATGACTTTATGCATTCTATGGAAGAAGGTGGATGGGATTTATCTAAAGTTGATAAATCAATAATGAAAGAATCTAAAGCAACTTTCGTATTTGGACAAATGAATGAGCCTCCTGGAGCTCGTGCTCGTGTAGCACTTTCAGGATTAACTATAGCAGAATATTTCCGTGATGGAGCTGGTGAAGGACAAGGAAAAGATGTACTTTTCTTCGTTGATAATATCTTCCGTTTTACACAAGCTGGATCTGAAGTATCTGCATTATTAGGTCGTATGCCTTCTGCAGTAGGTTACCAACCAACATTAGCAACAGAAATGGGTGCAATGCAAGAACGTATTACATCTACAAAAAGAGGCTCTATTACATCTGTACAAGCGGTTTACGTACCTGCAGATGATTTAACCGATCCTGCTCCTGCAACAACGTTTGCTCACTTAGATGCAACTACAGTATTATCTCGTAAAATTGCAGAGTTAGGTATTTATCCTGCTGTGGATCCTTTAGATTCTACATCAAGAATTCTAACTGCTGATATTTTAGGAAATGAGCATTACGATTGTGCGCAACGTGTTAAAGAGTTATTACAACGTTATAAAGAATTACAGGATATTATTGCCATCTTAGGTATGGAAGAATTATCTGAAGAAGATAAAATGGCTGTAGGTAGAGCTAGACGTGTGCAACGTTTCTTATCTCAACCGTTCCACGTAGCTGAGCAATTTACTGGTATTCCTGGAGTATTAGTTGATATTAAAGAAACGATTAAAGGATTTAACATGATTATGGAAGGTGAATTAGATCACTTACCAGAAGCGGCATTTAACCTTAAAGGTACTATTGAAGAAGCTATCGAAGCTGGAGACAAAATGCTTGCTGAAGCTTAATCTTAAAACAACCTAAATTATGTATTTAGAAATTGTATCACCAGAAGCTACATTATTTAGCGGAGAAGTAACTAGTGTTGCTGTTCCTGGTGTGATGGGTGAGTTTGAAATGCTTAACAATCACGCACCTGTTGTATCACTTTTAAAAGAAGGTAATGTGAAGATTAATGGAAACATTACTTTAGAAGAAGAGGTTGAAGCTAAATTCAACAAAACCGATAAAGGGTTTTGGTTACCAATTAATTCTGGTACTATTGAAATGAAAGACAATAAAGTTATTGTACTCGCAGATTAAGTCTACTTTATTTACAAATATTAAAAACGCCAAACAAATAGTTTGGCGTTTTTGTATTTATTATATATTGTTAAAGACTAGCATTGAATATCAATAATTCATTATTTATATTTGTCGATATGGATGCAATAATCAGTTATACTAGAAAAGTACCTATTTGGAAAATAATACTTGGTATTGGTTTTATACTCTTAAGTATTTACGCAATTTTATTTATTAGCATATTAAATGGAATCGTTTTTATGATTATGTCTTTTTTTTTAATAAAAACAGATGGCTCAGAAATTAATTTGGAATCAAAAACATATAGGAAAACCTATTCCTTTTTAGGCATTAAAACTGGTAAATGGGAACCTTTACCTAAAGTAGAATATATCACAGTTTTTGCAACTACAGAAGACATCACTGTCAGAGCTTTATCTGCTGAGACAACAAACTCAAAAGATGTAATACTGCTAAATATTTTTTATGATAGAAATAAAAAATTCACAGCATATTCTACAACTAATTTAAAAGATGCTTTTGATGTCGCTTCACACATTGCCAATGCATTATTAATTGATCTTTTAGATGCAACCAAAAAAGGAGATTATAGATGGGTAGATAAGGATGTCCTTAGAGAGAAAGGAGAGGTTTTATATACAGATTAATTGAGAACAAATGCTTCCTAAAAAACTCAAAAACAAATTAGAAATACGACTGCAAGAAAATGCTTTTAGGCAATTAGGAAAATCAAATCATTTGATCGATTTTTCTTCAAACGACTATTTGGGATTTTCTAAATCTGCAACTATTTTCAATACTACTAATGAGTTGCTAAAAACTCAAAACAGTGAACAAAATGGAGCAACAGGTTCTCGTTTACTCTCAGGAAATCATAAATTATATCCATTTGTAGAAGAACACATAAGTACTTTTCATAATTCGGAAACTGCATTAATTTTTAATTCAGGCTATGATGCCAACTTAGGATTTTTTTCATGTGTACCGCAACGTAATGACATTGTTTTATACGATGAATATTGTCATGCTTCAATTCGTGATGGCATAACAATGAGTAAAGCAAAATCGTTTAAGTTTAAGCATAACGATTTACAAGATTTAGAATGTCACCTCGAGCGCAGTCGAGAGGTCTCAGAATCTCATCAAGATATTTACATTATTACAGAATCTGTATTCTCAATGGATGGAGACTCACCTGATTTAGTCACACTTTCCCAAATAAGTAAAAAACACAATGCAAACCTCATCATCGATGAAGCTCATGCCATTGGTGTCTTTGGAAAAAATGGAAACGGTTTAATAAGTCAACTTAAACTTGAAGATGCTGTTTTTGCAAGAACCATCACTTTCGGAAAAGCCTTAGGTGCTCATGGTGCAGCTATTTTATGCAATCAAGATCTTAAAGAATATCTTATCAATTTTTCAAGACCATTTATTTATACCACTGCGCTTCCTCCTCATAGTTTAGCAACTGTAAAAGCTTCATATGACGAACTTAATATTCAGAACGCTAAAGAAGTTTCACAAATAAGTGTACTAAAAGATAATATTAGTTTCTTTAAATCAGAGTTACAACGACTTAATCTACAAGAGTTTTTCATCAAAAGCGATTCTGCAATTCATAGTTGTGTCATTTCAGGAAATGAAAATGTTAAACGTATTGCTCAAGAGATTCAAAAACATGGTTTTGATATAAAAGCTATCCTATCTCCTACGGTTTCAAAAGGAAAAGAACGCTTACGATTTTGTTTACACAGTTACAATTCTTCAGAAGAAATCACAAAAGTCTTACAGTTACTTGCTATTTTTGTGTAAAACCAATTCATCTTTATGATAGATAATTACACAGTGCTTTCAACGTTTCCGTATTCAACAGAAGCTCAAGTCACAAAATCTAAACTCGAATCAGAAGGTATTACTGTGATGTTATTGGATGAAAAAACAGTAGATTCCGACCCTTTAATAAGTCAGGCCATTGGAGGTGTAAAACTTTTAGTATCTGACAATGATTTTGAAAAAGCATTGCTAATCTTTAATGAGATTAGACCTTATGAAGTTGATGAAAATGGGAATTCAATTCATTGTCCATCTTGTACATCAAATCGCATTTTAATTGCGCCTTTAGAACGCAAGAATTTATTTCTGATGCTATTTCCATTTTTTGAAAAAACGAAACACATTTGTAACAATTGCAAAACCATTTTTTAATGAATACATATTTCATAACAGGAATAGGAACTGATGTAGGAAAAACTGTTGCTTCTGCAATTATTACTGAAGCTCTAGAAGCTGATTATTGGAAACCAATTCAAGCTGGTGAATTGGAGTATTGCGACACAAAAAAAGTTCAGGATTTAGTCTCTAATTCAAGCTCCAAATTTCATAAAAACAATGTAGCATTACAAACGTCAATGAGTCCACATGCAGCTGCTAATATTGATGGAATTTCTATTCAACTTAAACAAATTAAACCACCAAAAACCAAGAATGATTTAGTGATTGAAGGTGCTGGCGGATTGCTAGTTCCTATAAATACTAAAAACACAGTTTTAGATCTTATCAAACCCAATTATAAAGTGATTGTCGTCTCAAGACATTATTTAGGAAGTATCAACCACTCGCTTTTAACTTTAAATTTATTAACAGAAAAGGGATTTGATGTATCAGTTATCTTTAGTGGAAATGAACATAAATCCACAGAAGATATCATAAAAAAAATGACAAACATAAAAGTAATTGGTCGCATTGATGAAGAGCCTTATTTTGATAAAAATGTTATTAAAGAATACAGTGAACTTTTTAAAGAAAACTTAAAATGAATTTATTACTACTGTCATTTCAAGTACAATCGATAATCTAAGTATTTAAACGGCACTCAATATGACAGAGCGAACAAAAATATGAACTTAAAACAAAGAGATAAAAACCACATTTGGCATCCATTAACGCAACATAAATTGCATCCTGAAACTATTGGAATTACAAAAGCCCAAGGTTGTATTTTATTTGATGAAGATGGCAATGAATATATTGATGCCATTGCATCTTGGTACACTTGTATGTATGGTCATTGCAATTCATATATAACACAAAAAGTTGCTACTCAAATGCAGGTTTTAGATCAAGTTGTGTTTAGCGGGTTTACACATGAACCAGCTATAAAACTATCTGAAGCATTAATCGAAATTCTTCCAAGCAATCAAAACAAACTTTTTTTTAGTGACAATGGCTCAACATCTGTTGAAATAGGAATCAAAATGGCGTTGCAATTTCATTTCAATCAAGGAGAAAAACGCAACGTTCTATTAGCTTTCGAAGATGGATTTCATGGTGATACGTTTGGAGCCATGAGTGTCTCTGGATTGTCAATTTACAATGGTCCATTTGAAGATTTCTTTTTAGATGTGAAACGTATTCCAACTCCAAATGGAGAAAATCATGAGGCTATTTTATATCTGCTAAAAGAATTAACCTCCAAGTATAAAATTGCTGGATTTGTTTATGAACCTTTAGTACAAGGTGCTGCTGCAATGAAAATGCATAATCCCGAAGGGTTAAATAGTATTTTACGTTTCTGTAAAACAAACAATATTATAACTGTCGCTGATGAAGTTATGACAGGTTTTGGTAAAACTGGACACTTTTTTGCATCCGATTATTTAGACATTAAACCAGATATTATCTGTTTGAGTAAAGCATTAACAGGTGGATTATTACCAATGGCAATCACAAGCTGTTCACAAGAGATATTTGATGCTTTTTATAGTGACGATATGAGTAAAGGTTTATTTCATGGTCACACCTATTCAGGAAATCCATTATCATGTACTGCTGCATTAGCTGGTATTGAATTACTTAAATCTGATGACATTCAAATTAACATACAACGAATTATAACTTCTCATGAAACATTTGGAAAACATATAAAAAACCATTCTAAGGTAGCTTCAATTCGCCAAACTGGAATTATTTTCGCTTTAGATTTAAATATCGAAATGGAACGCTATGGTAATTTGCGTGATAAACTTTTTCAATTTTTCATGAATAATGGCGTCTTCTTAAGGCCCTTAGGAAACACAATTTATATTCAAGCACCTTATGTTATATCAAAAAAACAATTACAAAAAGTGTATCAAGTTATAGAAGGTGCATTAGACTCATTATAAAAGACATTAAATGCCTTCTAAATTTTTGCCTATCAAATTAATTTCTTCTTGAGATGCTTTTATTAATACGTAAAGTTTTTCATAGATCCATTCATCATTTTCTTTTGTTGCTAAAACAATAATAGTTGCTTGTCCGTTTTCACCTTTAATAGGAATTTTTATATCCGCTTCTCCTCTATTGTTTTTCAAAGAAATTTCTCCTTGAAACATGCCATTGGTTATAATTGGTGCTCCCAAAGCATTTTGAACTCTAATATCATTTTGAGCCAAGTCAAATGAATATTCATAAGGTGTCGAATTTTTAACAACATTAGTTACTCCATAAAATACAGCTCCTATTCCTAATACAAATAATACAATTACTGTTAAACAACCTCCAACTGGTAAAACCCAAAGCCAGTTTCTTCCAAACCAACTTTTTTGACGCACTTCTTCCATAATACTAATGATTTAAATGATAAGTATCTACTTTTTGCAAATTGTTACTTAATCTGTTTTAATTTTATGTTCAAAAACTTTTCAATATCCTATTTTTGCATAAAACATCTACTGCTTTTGCAACAACCCATTTCAATAACAGCAATTTCATCTATTTCTCCTTTAGGAAAAACATCTGAAGATATCTGGAACAATTATAAAAACAATCAGCATTGTTTTACAATAAATAAAGGGCATTGGGTTGCCAAAATATCTTCAGAATTAAAAACCGAAATTAATAATTTAAAAGGATCTAATCCAAAATACAAAACATTAGACGATTCAGTTCTATATGCAATTTACGCATCAAGACAAGCCATTAATAATGCAAATTGGGATGCTTCAGATAACTTCGGAATTAATATAGGATCATCAAGAGGAGCAACAACACTTTTTGAACATTACCATAAAGCATTTCTTCAAAATCATTTATCCGAAACTTTAGCATCTCCAACCACTACTCTAGGCAATATTTCATCATGGGTTGCGCATGATTTACAAACCAAAGGGCCAGAAATCTCACATTCTATTACTTGTTCAACAGCATTACATGCCATGTTAAATGGAATAGCATGGATTAACTCTGGAATGTGTACTAAATTTTTAGTTGGTGGAAGTGAAGCTCCTTTAACACCATTCACTATTGCACAAATGCAAGCATTGAAAATTTATGCGAAATCAAATTGTCACCTCGAAAGCAGTCGAGAGGTCTCAAAACATCTCGACTCCGTTCGACCAAACTATTACCCAAATCAAGCTCTAAACAACAACAAAACCGAAAACACAATGATTCTTGGAGAAGGTGCTGCAATGGCATGTTTAGAATCTGGAGAACAATCAAATGCATTGGCAAAAATTATAGGATTGGGCTATGCTACTGAAATCCTTGAACACAATGCGTCCTTATCAACAAATGCAGTTTGTTTTCAACGTTCTATGGCTATGGCTTTAGATCAATTAAATCCTGATGACATAGATGTTATTGTCACACATACACCAGGAACCATAAAAGGGGATCAAGCTGAAATAAATGCGATAAATACGGTTTTTTGTAACAAAACGCCATCATTAACTACTAATAAATGGAAGATAGGTCACAGCCTTGGTGCTTCCGGACTTTTAAATATTGAAATGGCAATTTTAATGTTGCAAAAACAAGAATTCATTTCAATACCTTACCTAAAAGTTAAAACACCTAAACGCATCAAAAATATTCTAGTAAATGCAGTTGGTTTTGGTGGAAATGCAGTATCTATTTTACTTTCAAAATAACATTTGACATCTATTGTAAGACAGATTTAAAGGTCTTATATTTAAATATTAATTTTTAATACGAACCTATTATGGAATGGTTTTCAGCTTTAGACGGATTCTCTCAATTCTTTTGGATTATTGCACTTACTAGTTCATTAATTTTCGTTTTTGTAATTATAACTACATTTCTTGGAATGGATGGTGGAGACGATTTTGATGGTATTGACTCTGAAATGGATGCTGATGCTGGAATCGGATTTCAATTCATTACTTTCAAAAACTTAGTTGGCTTCTTTACCATTTTTGGTTGGATAGGTATCGCATGTATTAATGCCGAATTTTCGAAACCTTTAAGTGTTATTATTGCTTTAGGTTGCGGGCTCTTAATGATGACTATCATGGCTGCCATGTTTTATGGGATGCAAAAATTAACTGATAGCGGAACATTAAACTATAAAAATGCAATTGATGCGATTGGAGAAGTCTACCTTACCGTTGGAGCAAATCGCTCTAAAATGGGAAAAGTAAGCGTCAGAGTTCAAGGCACTTTAAGAGAACTTGAAGCACTTTCAGATTCTTTAACAGAACTAAAATCTGGAACCATAATTCAAGTTATAGATGTCACTAGTAATGGTATATTAATAATAGAACAAACAAAAAAACCTATAGAACCAATTAAAACAGAAACATATGAACTACCTAGTAACACAAAATAATTTTGATTTAGGCTTTCCTATTGCAGCAATTGCGGCAATACTTTTCGTCTTTGTCTTTCTAATCATTCTTATAAAACGTTATAAACGCTGTCCTTCAGACCGCATTTTAGTGGTCTACGGAAAAGTAGGTGGTGGACAATCCGCCAAATGTATTCATGGTGGAGCTGCCTTTATTGTTCCTGTATTTCAGGATTACGAATTCTTAGACTTAACACCAATTTCTATTGAAGTCAATTTGGTAAACGCACTGTCTAAACAAAACATTCGTGTTAATGTACCATCGCGATTTACCATTGGTATCTCTACAGAACCTGGTGTGATGCAAAATGCTGCAGAACGCTTATTAGGCTTAGGTCAAAATGAAATTCAAGAATTAGCACAAGAAATTATTTTCGGACAATTACGTTTAGTAGTCGCCTCAATGGATATTGAAGAAATTAATAACGATCGTGATAAATTCTTAACTAATATTTCTCAAAGTGTAGAATCTGAATTAAAGAAAGTTGGTTTAAAATTAATCAACGTAAACATCACAGATATCGTTGATGAGTCTGGATATATCGAAGCTTTAGGAAAAGAAGCGGCTGCACACGCTATTAATGCAGCACGTAAATCTGTTGCCGAAAAAACTAGAGATGGATCAATTGGTGAAGCTAATGCTGTACAAGATGAAAGAACTCAGGTTGCTGCAGCCAATGCGCAAGCTGTAGAAGGTGAAAATTCAGCTAAAATTTCAGTAGCAAATTCTGATTCATTACGTCGTCAACGTGAAGCAGAAGCAGAACGTGTGGCTATCGCTTCAGAAAAAGTACAAGGCGCAAAAGCCTTACAAGAATCTTATGCAGCTGAACAAGAAGCAGAAACAGCAAGAGCAGAACGAGAGCGTTCATCTCAAATGGCAGATGTTATTGTTCCTGCAGAAATTGACAAACGTAAAGTAGAAATTGATGCAGAAGCGGAAGCTGAACGCATTAGAAGAAAAGCAAAAGGTGAAGCTGATGCCATCCTATTTAAAGCACAAGCTGAAGCGCAAGGTCAATTTGAAATCTTAACTAAACAAGCCGCTGGTATGGAACAGATTGTAAAAGCTGCAGGAGATTCAAGTAGAGATGCAGTACTTTTATTAATTGCTGACAAATTACCTGAGCTGGTAAAAATACAAGCTGAAGCTATCAAAAACATCAAGATAGATAAAGTAACTGTTTGGGATAATGGTAGTAATGGCGAAGATGGAAAATCATCGACAGCTAATTTCCTCTCAGGAATGTACAAATCGGTTCCTCCTCTTCAAGAAATGTTTAATATGGCTGGTATGGATTTACCTGAGTACTTAAAAGGTAAAGATAAAGTTGAGCCAGAAGACGCTAAAATACTGCCGAAGAAAAAAGAAGACAATTAAAAAATGGAAATCCGCTTAATGCGGATTTTTTTATAACGAGAATCTAAATTACGATTGTTAAAAAACAATTCATAATTACAACACAGTTTTTATCATTTATATATTTTAAGTTTTATTTTTGAACTATGAGCAAAACAAGACACAATTGGACTAAAGAAGAAATTCTAGACATATACAATACACCTTTAATGGAACTGCTTTACGATGCTGCTACAATACATCGTAAACATCATGATCCCAATACTGTTCAAGTATCTACATTATTATCAATTAAAACTGGTGGTTGTCCTGAAGACTGTGGCTATTGTCCGCAAGCTGCAAGATATCATACAGATATAGAAGGCAATGATTTGATGACTGTTCAACATGTTAAAGCTCAAGCCTTAAGAGCAAAATCTTCTGGAAGTTCTCGTGTGTGTATGGGAGCCGCTTGGAGAAATGTAAAAGATGGTGAAGAATTTGACCAAGTTCTTGAAATGGTTCGCACCATTAATAAATTAGATATGGAAGTGTGTTGCACATTAGGTATGATTACCGAAAACCAAGCACAACGTTTAGCCGAAGCTGGATTATATGCCTATAATCACAACTTAGATTCATCTGAAGAATATTATAAAGAAGTCATATCTACTCGTGGATATGAAGATCGTTTACAAACCATAGATAACGTTCGTAAAACAAATGTCACTGTATGCTCTGGTGGAATTATTGGTATGGGAGAACATGAAGAAGACAGAGCAGGAATGTTAGTGGCTTTATCAACACTTAATCCACAACCAGAATCCGTTCCTATTAATGCATTGGTTGCAGTTGAAGGCACTCCATTAGAAGACCAAACACCTGTTTCAATTTGGGATATGGTTCGAATGGTTGCCACAACACGAATTGTGATGCCAGAAACTCAAGTGCGTCTTAGTGCTGGTAGAACTGAAATGACAAGAGAAGGTCAAGCCATGTGCTTCTTTGCTGGAGCAAATTCTATTTTTGCAGGTGACAAATTATTAACAACACCTAATCCTGATGTAAATCAAGATATGGAAATGTTTAAGCTTCTAGGATTAAATCCACAAAAGCCATTCATAAAAAAAATGCAACCAGAATCGGTTGAAGCTAAAGACTCACAATATCAGACATTAGGTGAAAAACCAAAATGGTCAAGGCCAGAGCACACCATTGAACGCAATATTGAGGCAAAACAAAAAGCGAAAGCTGTTAGGTAAAAATGTTAATTGTAGTTTCCATTATTTTTATTGCATTAGGCATCGCTATTAAATATGCTAAGATGTATTTTTTGATTGCAGGATATAACACAATGTCACAAAAAGAAAAATTAAACTATAATATAGAAGGTATTGCAAGTGTGTTTAGAAATGTAATGTTTGGTATGTCTTTTATTATGATATTGGGTTACTTCATTTCCAAATGGTTTGTAAATCCAAAAATTGAAATGTATGCCTTATTTGGCGCTATTTCAATTGGACTGCCATACTTAATAATTGTTTCAAATTCTAGCAAATACAAAATTAAAAAAGACAACTAAATCGTTTTAAACGGATCAACTTTCGTTATGAAATATTAAATTTTTATCAAACAATTTATTACATTTTGTAACGTTTTCTTAACTTTGAACTTTATCATTTTCTGATGTCAACACTGAATCTTCAAGACATTCCTCGTGTAAAAAACATCACCAAAGAGGAATTTATTAAAAACTACTTTAAACCACAAAAACCTGTGGTTATCGAACATTCTATTGAAAATTGGCCTGCTTATAAAAAATGGAGTTTAGATTACATGAAGGATATTGCTGGTGATAAAGTAGTCCCTTTATACGACGATAGACCTGTAGATTATAAAGATGGTTTTAATGATCCACATACAAAAATGAAGATGAGTGAATATGTAAATTTACTCAAAAAAGAACCTACAAAATATCGCATCTTTCTTTGGAATATCATAAAAGAAATTCCGCAATTACAACATGATTTCACCTATCCAGATTTTGGATTAAAACTAATGAAAAGTTTACCAATGTTATTTTTCGGTGGTAGAGATTCTCATACATTTATGCACTATGACATTGATTTTGCTAATATCTTTCATTTTCATTTTGAAGGTAAAAAACAATGTATTTTGTTTGATCAAAAACAAAATGACTTTTTATATAAAATTCCTCACTCATTAATTACAAGAGAAGATATCGATTTTTCAAATCCAAATTTTAATGAATGGCCAGCTTTAAAACATGCAAAAGGGTGGCAATGTGAGTTAAGTCATGGTGAAGTTTTATATATGCCTGAAGGCTATTGGCATTATATGAAGTATCTAACTCCAGGATTTTCGATGAGTTTACGTGCAATTGCAAGACATCCAAAAAATTTAATTAAAGCATTTTACAATGTGCTAATCATGCGTCACTTTGATAACGTAATGAGACAAATCAAAGGGCAAAAATGGATAGACTGGAAAAACGAACAAGCAATTTCACGAACTAATAAGAGTTTTTAATAGATATACTTCAATATTAAAAACTTGTATATATTTGCAAACTCAAATTTTAGACAATAACTATGAAAAAATTATTTTTAATTATCGCATTAATATCTGTTTCTTTAGTCAATGCACAAGCATATAAAGGAAAAGGAGATCAAAAATTTCAAATTGCTGCAAACTTTCAAGATGAAGCATCTGGGCTTAACGTAAGTTACGATTATGGTTTAGGTGAAAACTTTTCTGTTGGATTTGCATCTACTTATGCCTTAGGAATTGATAGCAGATTAGATGCAGATTTTGGTGATCGTTTTGATTTAGAAGCTCGATTTAATGCAAATTTAAGTAATGTGATTAATGTTGATGATAATTTTGATCTTTATCCTGGACTAAATCTCAGTTTAAAAAACTTTGGTGGTCATATTGGTGCTCGCTACTTCTTTTCAGATGGATTTGGCGTTTTTACAGAAGCAAATTTCCCATTAGCGAAGTATAGTAATGACAAATCAGAAATTAGTTATTACATTCACAACCAGTTTACAGTAAATATAGGAGCGACATTCAGCTTATAAATTGAAAACATATAATATAAAAGCATCTTTTTAAAGGTGCTTTTTTTATGGAATTAATTCACGAATCTTATCATAGACCAATTGACTCTCCCAACCTCTATAAAAGAGATAATCTGCCAACTTTTTTCGTTTCTTTTGAATATTAGTTTCTCTTAGTGTTGCTGTTTTTTTTTCTGCAAGTGTATTGAATGTGTCAAAATAATCGTTCATATCAATTTCTTTTAGAGCAATTGAAATAATCGTTTTGTTAATATCTTTTCGTTTCAACTCTAACTGAATCCTTTGTTTTCCCCATTTCTTTATTCTGAATTTTCCACGCACAAAAACCCTTGCAAAACGTTCTTCATTTAAAAAATTATGTTGAAGTAAATGAACAATGATTTTATCTCTCGCCTCAGGAATCATCTTCATTTCATATAGTTTTTGTGTAACTTCTTTATGACAACGTTCTTGATAAACACAGTAACGCTCTAATCGTTTTTGTGCTTCATCTACGGTATATGTTTTTCTAGGAATCATATAACAAAAATATAACAATTTGTTAATAAATATGTTGACTTAAACTGCTCATTTTTAACTATTTTTACTTAAATTTGCTAGCTTGCCTTTATGGCAATTAATTGATTATCCCTATGAAAAAAAAATACGCTCATATCGTTATCACATTCTTTTGTGGTATTATGTTTTCTTATGGACAAGTATCAGACTTGATTATATCTGAGTATGTTGAAGGATCCAGTAATAATAAATATATTGAAATTTATAATGGAACTGGAAGTGCAGTTGACCTTACAGATTATGAGGTTTGGAGAGCTGCAAATGGTAATGCTTGGCCTGATGCAAAAATTTTACCAACCGGAACTTTAGCTGATGGTGCAACTTATGTGATTGCTCACACTTTAGCAAACGGAACTATTTTAGCTGCTGCAGATTTAACATCTTATAATGCCTCATGGAATGGTGATGATGCCGTAGGTTTAGCCAAAGATATTGCTGGAACTTTTACTCTTATCGATGCTGTAGGTGTAGGTGGAGTAGATCCAGGGACAGCATGGAATGTAGCTGGAACAAACAATGCTACAGCCAATCATACTTTAGTTCGAAAAGTTAATACCTGTGCACCAAATACAAACTGGGTTACTTCAGCAGGTACTACAGTGGCAAATAGTGAATGGGTAGTGACCGCTGTTGATGACTTTGCTAGCCTTGACTCTCATACTTCCGTTTGTACGGATACTTATTTAAATTTCGCAGTTGCTTCGTCTACTTTAGTTGAAAACGGAGTTTCTATTGATGTTTGTGTCAGTATACTTAACCCTTCTGCTAGTGTAGCTACAACTGTAGATATTATTTTAGACGGAAGTTCATCTGCAACCAATGGAACCGATTACGATGATGGCACCTCTGCAATATCATTTCCAGTAACTGTAACTTTTCCAGCTAACACAACCGCAGATCAATGTTTAACTATTTTTATTGCCATCGATGATTTAGTTTATGAAGGTGATGAAACTGTCGTTTTAGATTTAACTAATCCTACAGGAGGTACAGCTGCAGATTTAGGTGGAAATACAAATCATGTTTTAACAATTCTTGATGATGAAACTCCTGTAATTGCAGATGTTGTAATTACTGAAATTATGTACAATACAACCGGTGGAGATGACGAATGGATTGAAATATGTAATACAACTGGGCTAGACCAAGTGTTGAATAACTATAGTGTTGAAGTAAATGGTACACCTAGATTTACTTTTCCGTCAACAGGTACTATAATTGCAGGTGGTGATTGTATTCTGGTTGCTATTCGCGATAGTGGTGGAGCTTTCAATCCTGGTTGTAATTTTACTACAATCTATAATGATAATGTTTGTTGTGCAGATATTTTAATAAACAGTCCTACTGGAGTTGGTGTTGATATTGAATTAATTGCATCAGATGGCAGTACTATTGTTGATGCTGTAAATTATGATGATAATGATCTTGGTGGCCCAAATAATGCTGCCGATGGTGGTGGTAGTTCATTACATGTTACTGATGATTCTCTTGACAATTCTGACACTGCATCAAACTGGCAATTTGTTGCTGATGGTGGAAGTCCTGGCTTTAATACGTTAATCTCACAATGCTCATCAATGGAACCAGAGATTAATGTTGAAGGAGATATTAATACATTTCCAAATATATATAATGCTGACATTATGCCTAGCTATTTAGATAACACACTTTTTTCAGATGACATACCCATAAGTAGTTCAGAAACAAAATCTTTTAGAATTCAGAATATTGGCACTGCAGACTTAATAGTAAGTAATATCGAAATAATTGGTGCTAATGCTGGAGATTTTTCGGTGACACCACCTTCGGCTTTTAATATCATAATTGAGGATATTAGTACAATGACTAATCTTGAAGTATTTGATGTTACATTTACGCCAACTGTAGCAGGAGAACGAAATGCAACTGTAAGAATTACAAATAATGATTCCGCTGATGGTGAAGGTGAAGAAGTGTTTGTATTTGCAATCCGTGGAGTTGGTATTTGTACGTCAGCAGTAAATACAGTTACGCCTCTTAGCGGTCCTGACAACACCGTTGTTACAATTAGTGGAAATGACTTAGGAGGTACTACATCTGTTACATTTGCTGGTTCAGCTATAGCACATACAGTAGTGTCTCCAACTGAAATTGAAGTTTCAATTCCTGATGCCTCTATTTCTGGAAATATTGTAGTAACCAATAATCTTGGATGCCAAACTTCTGATTTCTTTACTGTTATTGATAATCTAAGTACGAGTTGTCAAGGAACCTCAGGTCTTTCACCAACCGATTTATTCATTTCTGAAATTACCGATGCGCCATATGGTTCACACACTTATATAGAAATTTTTAACGGAACAGGTGCTCCTGTTAATCTAGCCGATTACGAAATTAGAATTCATCATAATGGTTCAGCAAATGCAGGTGGTGACATTGCCGATTTAGATGCTGGTGTAACTATGCCTAATAATTCTGTATATGTCATAGGTATTGGAGGAGTAGACTCGACTGATCCAGAAGGAGGTTATACTGCAGATGATTTCTTTTCTTTAAGCGGAGTTAATAATAATGATAACATTCGTCTATATACTGACGATGGTACTACTGAAACTTGGATAGATGTTTGGGGTCGCACTGATGGAACCGCTTTTACTACAGCTCCAAAAGGATATACCTACAGAAGAAAAAACACTGGTATTACAGTACCTAGAACAGATAACTGGCAACTTCCAGATGACATGCAAGATGACTGGCTAGCCTATAGTCCAGTTAACTATGATGATATTGGTAATTTTGATTTCTCTGCTGGTGATCCACCATTAATTACTGACGAACCAGACCCAATGGATTCACCATGTGATACTAGTGCAACGTTCTCTCTATCTGCTGACCAAGGCTATCTAGGAGGTTTACCATTAGCTTATCAATGGTTTGTATCTGTTCCTGGTGTTGATGGTTGGACCGCTTTATCGAATGGTGCGCCTTATAGCGGAGCGACCACAGCCACACTAACGATTTCAAATACTGTTGGTCTATATAACTACCAGTACTATTGTCAAGTTAGAGAAAACTTAAATACGTGTTATACTGCTAGCGAAGCTGTTAGAGTTACAACAAAAAGTACAACTTGGGTATCACCAGGTAATTGGGATAATAATGCTCCAGATATAAATACCATTGCTGTTTTAGATTTTAATTATGATACAACTGTAAATGGAAGTTTTAGTGCTTGTTCACTAACTATCGATTCAGGTACTTTAGTGATAAAAAATGGCGACTATGTTGAAATACAAAATGATTTAATTGTAAATGGTAATTTAGAAATCGACAATGAAGGCTCTTTGGTAATGATCGACGATACTGGTACAGTTTCAGGTTCTGGAAATACCAATGTTTACAAAACAACAACAGAAATGGAAACTTACGATTACACGTACTGGTCACCTCCTGTAGATTACTCTGTTTCTGGCACTTCTGCACAAACAGTTTTAACGGGTTTCCGTCCAAGTAGAATTTATGGTTTCGATACTTCTGAATTTTCAGATTTAGATGCAGATAGCTTTGATGATGATAATAATTCATGGACTCCTCACTTTTCATCTATGTCCAGTGGAATTGGATATGCAGCAATGAGTAATGGTACAGGTTCTCACTTTCGAAGCATTACATTTAATGGACCATTAAATACTGGCATTATTCCTGTTACTGTAGCTTTAAGTGGAAATGGAGCTGATTCAACCGATGATTGGAATCTTTTAGGAAATCCATATCCTTCTGCAATCTCTGTAGATACCTTTGTTTCTCATAATGCAAATTTAAGTGGTACTGTCTACCTTTGGACACATGAAGACGATATTTCAATTTCAAATCCTGGCCCAGATGCCTACAATTTTAACTCCAATGACTATGCCATGTATAATGCAATTGGAGGAGTTGGTACAGCTTCAACAGGAACTGTAACTAGTTTTACGCCATTGGGTTACATCGCTTCTGGACAAGGCTTTTTTATAGATGCTATTACTGCTGGCACTGTTGAATTTACAAACGGCATGCGTAATAAAACATATAGCAATAATGAATTCTTTAGAAATTCAGATCCTTCTACTACAACAACTGCTTTTACCGAAAAAGATAGGATGTGGCTTAATTTGACAAATCCTGATGGTGCATTTAGCCAGATACTTATTGGATATGTGGACGATGGTACTTTAGGAAAAGATCGACTTTATGATGGTATTCGTATGGTAGGTTCTAATTATATTGATTTTTATTCAAAAGACGAAACAAACCTTTATAAATATGGTATTCAAGGAAGACCACCATTCACTATAGAAGATGTCGTTCCTTTAGGTTATGATTCTGGTATATTAGGCGAATTAACTATTGCTCTATATAAAGCTGAAGGCGAATTAAGTGATATTAATATTTATTTGAGAGACAATCTATTAAATACTATCCATGAATTAAACAATTCTCATTATACATTTACAACAGAAGATGGAAACTTCACTAATCGATTTGAAATTATTTACCAAACGGATGCTTTATCAATTGGAGAAAACGAAATTAGTCAAAACGATATCACTATAATTGAATTACAAAATGGAAGTGTAAAATTTTCAGTGGGCAATAACTTAACAATAAGCACTATTGAAATTATAGATCTTTTAGGACGTACACTTTACAATTTAAAGGGCAATAATTCTACTGAAATATTTGAATTAAATAACTTAAGTCAGACTGCTTATATAGCCAAAATAAGTTTATCAAACGGACAAACGATAACTAAGCGAGCTATTAAACGCAATTAATTTTATAAACAAAGATTATCAAAGGGCTTCAATATATTTGAAGCCTTTTTGTATTACAAATTGTACTTTAAAGACATTACTAAATTTCTTCCTGGCGAAGTAATACCAGAAGAATATGTTAAGTAACGTTGATCTGTTATGTTTTCAATAGCGGCAGTAATGGTAGCTGCTTTAGAAATCTGATATTGTGTTCTAAAATTAAGTGTATACCATGAAGGAGAATAAGGATTTCCATTATGATCTAAGGCATAAATATAATCTTTAGATTGTTCTGAAGGCGCTAATTGATCATATGACAATTCATTATTATATTCAGCAAATACATCAATTTGTAGCTTTTCTTTCTGCCAAACAAAATGTGTATTCCCAAAATTTGGAGCAACATGTCTAACAGGTACCTCTTGACCATTAAACTCTTGTTTCCCACCCACAACATTATATTGAGAAATCAATTTTAAGTATTTAGAAAAATTAAATTGAATTCCTGCTTCAAAACCATAGATACGCTCTTTAGATGCATTTTGAATGGCTTGAACATTGCTTATTTCTCCATCATACTCTATTTGAGATTCTCCATTTAATGTAAAATCACTTCGTATTAATGCATTATCTAAAAACGTAGAATATGTTGCTACATCAACAATGCATATATTATCAAAATTAAGTTTAAGACCAAGTTCTACACCATAAGCATATTCAGCCTTTAAGTTTTTATTTGGCACAACAACTGAACCTGGTTCGGAATCAAAAACTTTACCAATATCATCAATATTAGGTGCTCTAAATGCTGTAGATGCATTTAGTTTCCATTGAATCATTTCATCTGGAGCCCAACTTATTCCAGCAGTTCCCGTAAAAGCTCCTGTATCAATTTTTGAACTGTCAAAAGGAAGGTTTAAAAACACATTGTTTTCAGTGAAATCGGCATTAGCAATAACATAATTGTATCTCAAACCTGATTGAAATACAAACTTAGGATTTGGTTTATATTTAAAACTTGCATAAGCAGCCATAGATTGCCAATCTGAATCATTAGGATATCTTGATAATGCTAAGATAGATTCATTTGTTGCACTGTTTTCAGTAGAACCCACTGACTTTACCTTATTATAAACATACTCCAAACCATAAAAAATCGAGCTTTTTTCACTTAAGTCTTTTTCTAGATCAAGATTAAAAGAATAAGCATTTACTGCTTCTTCTCTTACATTTCTTAAACTAGATTGAAAATCACGATCAAACCTACTCTCCTGAAAATTTTGGTAGGCAACAGTAGCTTGTATTTTATCATATAAATTTGAACTACTACTAAGTTTAGTCACTTGAAAATTACTCATAAACCAACGTTGTGGTCCATAATCCCATTCAGCAGAACGTAATTCATCTCCTCTATACCTAATTAATCTATCATATCTAGAATACGAGGACGTTGTTGAATAATATAATCCCAAATCAAAACTTAAATCCTCTTTAGGTTCATATCTCACTTTTTGAAGAAAATTAATTTGATCATAACCTGTAGGAACTTGAACTTTAGGATTTTCATTTTGAACAATAACATCTACACCATTAATCGTTTCAACATACTCAGGCCTTAAATAGGCATCAGGACCATGTTTACCCATTCTTAAATCTTCAAAATCAGTATAACTTATACTACTTAAAAACGCCCATTTTTTCAAGCCAAAATTAAAATCCAAATGCCCTGTTTTTTCTTTATTAGCAGTAGCATATCTGGCAACAGCATTAGCATTAAAATACAATGAATCTTTATAAGATAATTGAGGTTTCCGCGTATAAAAACTCATTACACCACCTATTGCATCACTACCGTAAACAACAGATCCTGCTCCCAAAGTAATCTCTGTGTTTTGAATTGTAAACGGATCAATTGAAATCACGTTTTGAAGATTACCACTTCTAAATATGGCATTATTCATCCTCACTCCATCAACAGTAATTAAAAGTCTGTTAGTTGAAAAACCTCTTATAATTGGACTTCCTCCTCCTAATTGACTTTTTTGAATATACACATTACCTGTACCTTCAAGTAAATCTGCACTAGTTTGAGGGTTTGAAAATTGGATGTCTGCAGAATTTATATTAACAATAGTTTGAGGAATATCGCGTTTACTTTGCTCAAATTTAGAAGCAGAAATTACCACTTGATCTAATCCCTCAACATTAGGCGCTAAAAAAACGACATTATTGTTTTTTATAATTGCTGTCTTATTAGTTGAATATTTTACATAAAGTATACTTTGAAAGTAAATGGTTTCATCAGCATCAAATTGATCCAAAGAAGCGACACCATCAATATCAGTAATAACAGATTTATCCTTATTCGAATTATAAATAGTTACTCCAATAACTGGTGTATTTGTGTCATAATCAAGCACCTTAATATCCTGAGCTTTAGAACTAAAAATAGCGCAAAAACAAATAACTAGTGCAATAATTAACTTCATAAAAAGTAAAGATGTTTTCTAATTGAATACTTGATTAAATACTTGTAGAGATTTTGGTTTTTTAAAACTGCCCAAATGTAATTCAAAATATAACAATAACATGGCTAAAAATGATTGTCTTTGTTTTGAACTTATCTTAATAGTTTTTAACTCATCAAAATTTATGCCTAATAGACTTTTTAACAGTGTTAAATTTCCTCCTGAAATGGAATATGAATTTGTTTTTTGTGTTTCAAATAATCCATTAGAAAGGTTAAAATATGGCGCTTCAATATTTGTGTTTTCGGGATAAAACCCTAAGTATTGAGTTAGGTTTAGCAGAAACAATAAATGAAAATTAGAAAACTCTTCTTGATAATCTAACCATTTAAAAGTGACTTCAAGGTACTCATATAGTTGAAGATTTTGTTCCTCTTCCTTCAACACTGTCGATAAAATTTCTGCCAAAAACATAGCAATTGAACTCTTATAAACATTGGTATGTACACTTCTATATATATAATCAATTTTAATTTCTTTTATATACTGAAGTGATTGATTTGCTTTAAAGTTTTCTTCAATTTGAAGCTGTGATAATAATTGAAAATATACGGCTTTAGATTTTCCTTTAGTGTTTTTTAATGCACCTGGTATTACATATGAAACGAGACCTTTTTGTTGCGTAAAACATTTGGCAATAAGATCGTTATCGCGATATCTAATTTTAGAAATAACAATAGCTTTGTTCTTATTGAGCATTGTGTATGTGTAAGAATATCACCTTACAATTAGTAATTTTAGTATTTTGGTTTCAAACGAATCTAAATCAGAAATAAAAATAAGGTATACTCCTGTAGCTACTACATTATTTGCTAAGTTTTTTCCATTCCATATAGCAGTACCACCATCAATAGCAAAATTATAATTAGCTTTAGATGATCTTTTATTGACTGTTGATTGTGCTTCAGCAACTAGGTTCCCTTCAATATCTGTTATTTTAATATTTACATTTTCAGTAAGATTAGAAATTTTAACGCCTTTATTAATATCATTTAAGTTGTTTGAACCTAAAATATTATATTCTGGTCTTACTGGATTTGGGTACACAAAAGCTTGGTCTAAACTTTCTTCTGTCTTTGTTCCTCCAGATGAAAAAGATACCATTCCTTTAGATGTAGCTATATAAACTCGCCCTGTTTCAGAATCAATTGAGACATCATTAATTGTATTTACTGGTAATGGAGAATTATTAGTTGTAAAATGAAATATGGTTTCTTGACCATCAGGTGAAAAATAAAAAAGTCCTGAACCAGCAGTACCAACCCATTTATTATTAGATCCATCTACAGTTATTGCAGTAATAAGCTGGCTAGAAAGTAATTCTTTTGGAATTCCTTCCTCTAAGATCACTATATTATTAACATTTGGATTACTAAAGAAATTTGGTGGACTAAATAATATTCTTAACCCTTTTTCTGTCCCAATCCAAAGCTGCCCATTATTATCAAAAGCAAGAGATCTAACATTAGGAGAAGGAAAATTTTCAGCCTCACCTGATGCAAAACTCAATTGACTACTATCTTCATTAAAACCAACTAGTCCAAATGAAAATGTACCTGTAAAAACTGATTTTTGATCGTTTACAACAATTGAAGTGAAACCAAGGTTGCTGTTTGATGGAGGTACTGGAATTATTGGCGTAAAATCATATGAAGTCCATACTCCATTTTCAAATTTGTTTAAGGGTTTCGGAACACGTCCATTCATAACCCATAGCGCACCATTTCTATCAAATACACTTGCTGTTGTAAGCTTAAAATCACCAGCAAAAGGTATAAGTGTACTATTATTTTGATTGTACAACATTACTGGAACTTCATCAAGTATTTCTAATAAACCAGAAGAATATGAGCTTATAAAAACCTGATTGGTATTAAAAGGGTTTACAGAAATATCTGATAAAAATACTGGATTTGGAATTACAGCCAAAATACTATCATAAGGAGTATTAATCCATTCATTGTTTTTAAAGTGACTAATACCAGATCTTCTCGTAGCTCCAGAAGTATTAAATGTTCTGGAATAACCTCCAAAAACAGCCCAAATTTCATTTGGTGGTGTCTCAATTGAAAACACACTATTTTTTAAAGGACCATCAGGATGAATTTCTTCATAATTTGTTGGGTCATTAAAGCTAGCCTTAAGGACACCATAACCCGGTTTCCCTAAAGAAACAAGACCATTTGTACCTATAAATAATTCATCTTGATCATTTATAGTTGCCGCTGTAAACACTGTATCAAAAACGGTATTAGTTGTAGCTGTAGCTAGGCTATTAAAATCACTGTCGTATACATATACAGTTTCAGGAGTTGTAACAATTAAATCAGAATTTACCGTTCTAATATCAACTGGAATTTCAGGATATGTGAATAATTGGTTTAGATTATCACTAACAAGTCTATAAATAATACCATTATCCCTAATACTATATAACTTGTCATCAATCCCTTGGATCCCAATAAAATTACCACTACTTATTGTTTGCCATTCAGAAAAATTAATAAGATTAGGGTTGAATATATCTGCTTTCTTTATTGCGCTATTATCACCACATGCTGCATAAATAAAATCTCCAAAAACAGTAGTTTGATTAACTTTAATTTGAGTTCCACCTGATCCAATAAAATAAGTGTCTCCAAACTCTAAACGATCCAAATCGTATACTGAAATCCCAAAATCAGTTGAAATATAAACCAAACCATTATCTTCATAAAAGTGATTAATCCTTTTAAGATTTGGCGGAATTGTTACCTTATTTAATATATCGATAACAGATATCACTTCATTATCACCAACTGAAACAATATTTATTAATCCCGTTTCATAACCAATAAAAAGAAGATCATTACTATCACTGAAATATATGGTAGAAATCGTTTCGCCTGACAAACCATTAATTGTTGAAATTTCTTCTAGTGTATTGGTCGCATATTCAAGTGTAAATACAGCATTTTCAGAAGCAGCAAATAATAAATCTGGACTGTTTGAAAAATCCTTTATATTAAGATAAGAGAAATGTCCTGTCCATAGGCTAGAAAAATCTTGGGCAGAGAGCGTATTAAAAGCTAAAATAAATAAGCTGAAAATGATAGTAAAATAACGCTTCATGTAAATAAATTTGTCATAATCAATAAAAACCAAAAATACCATTATTTATTGTATTTTTGACTCTAATTTTTAGTGTAAAAATGCTATTTAGTAGTCCTATATTTTTATTCTTATTCCTTCCTATTGTTCTTTTAGTATACTTTTTAGCACCTAAAAAGATAAAAAATTCTATTCTTTTATTATCTAGTTTGGTATTCTATACTTGGGGAGAACAAGAACTTGTAATATTAATAATCTTATCTGCTTTAGTAGATTATTCTTGCGGACTAATTATTAGTATTGGCAAACGGAAACTGGGTTTAATTCTATCTATCCTATTCAATTTAGGGATTCTATTTTATTTTAAGTATTCAAATTTTATATATACAAACTTAGCTACTTTATTAGAATCTTACGACTTCACTTCAGCTAACGCACAGTATTTTGCTAATATAGTTTTACCAATTGGAATTAGTTTTTACACATTTCAAACCATGTCTTACACAATAGATGTTTACAAAGGAAAAGTAAAAGCAAATAAGAACTTTATAGATTTTGCTACGTATGTAACTCTTTTCCCTCAGTTAATTGCTGGACCAATTGTAAGATACTCACATATTGAATTAGAATTGAAAAATAGAGACGTTTCACTAACAAATTTTTCAATTGGTGTTGAAAGATTCATTATTGGTCTTGCTAAAAAAGTAATTATTGCTAACAACTGCGCCATACTTGTTGATGGTATTTTCAATCTTCCTGTGACAGAAATGTCATCTTTAATAGGTTGGATTGGCATTTTTGCATTTGGAATTCAAATTTATTATGACTTTTCTGGGTATTCAGATATGGCAATTGGTTTAGGAAAAATGTTAGGTTTTAATTTTCCTGAGAATTTTAATTATCCTTATACTGCAAAATCTATTCAAGAATTTTGGACGCGTTGGCACATCACTTTATCAACTTGGTTTAGAGACTATGTTTATATTCCTTTGGGATTAAGGTCTAGCTCTAAAAAATATAGGATGCTAATATTAATGCTAGTTTTCTTTTTAACTGGATTTTGGCATGGAGCAAATTGGAACTTTATTGTTTGGGGATTATTGCATGGTATATTCATTATCTTCGAAAAACTAGGTCTAACAAAAACACTTAAAAAAGTTCATGTTTTATTAACAAACTTCTATACTATTTTTGTTGTATTTGTTACGTTTCCTTTTTTTAGATGTGATGATTTGGGTGAGGCTTTACGCTATATTCAAAATTTATTTACATTTTCAAACCCAACGAACTATGACTATCTTAATTTCTATTTATCAAAAGAGATAGCTTTTATTTTATGTATAGGAACATTGTTTTCTATACCACTTTACCTAAATATTAGCAGATTTATAAAATCAAAGAATTTAAGTGTCAGTAAATTGAACACTTTAGGCTATCTCAAAAGTATAGGTTTGTTTCTTTTACTGTTGTTAAATTACATGTACATCTCGAAAGGCAATTATAATCCATTTATATATTTTAATTTCTAAGAATGAATAGCAATCAAAATATAGGATCAAAAAGGTTTATTGTATTAGGATTTATACTATTATTAATAATCCCTAATGTACTTATGTTAACAGATTTAGAAGATCAATCTGAATTCTCTATGCTTACAAAATACCCAGAAATAGATATAGAAAATCCCAGAGGGAATGTTACTAAACTCAAAAAATATTATTTAACTCATTTTGGACTTAAACCTACTTTGGTTAACACTTATTTAGACTTTAAAACTAATACGCTAAATGAAAACCCGATACAAAATAGGGTTGTTAAAGGCATCGATGATTGGTATTTTTTAGGGAACGAACACAATCGAGTATTAGACAATACATTTGGTATCCATAAATATTCTGATATTGATTTGTTTGTTATGAAACAAAATCTATTAGAATTTAACGACTATATAAAGAGTTTAAATATTGAATTGTATTTTGTAATTGTTCCTAATAAGAACACTGTATATCAAGAGAAACTTCCCTACAAAGTAAATCAGCGAGATACACCTATCACTCAGTTTTTATCAACTATTGATGATTCTGATGATTTAAATATTTTAGATTTGAGACCTGTGTTATTAAATTCTAAAAATGAATCAACATTATTATATCATAAAACGGATACACATTGGAATGATATTGGTGCTCATTTAGGTTATGAGTATGTTATAACGTCAATATCAAAAAACATTAACAATTTAAATGTTGTACCTCTTTCAGAATTTAAATCAATAGATACTGTGCGTCAAGGTGATATTACTAGAATGATTAATATCTATGATAAAGAATCTATTACATCATACACTAAACCAAATAACTCGGTTGTAATTAACGAAAAAAACACGTATCAGTATAAAAAATTCAAAAACAGCAACAAAAATTCGAAGCTACTTATGTTTAGGGATTCCTTTGCAATAAATTGGTTTGATTATTTTAATGAATCCTTTGGTGAGACTTTATACCTTAGATACACTAACATTAGTAAATCTCAAATAACTGAAGAACAACCAGACATCGTTATTTTAGAAGTCGCAGAACGAAACTTTGATATCCTTTTAAAAGAAATGAAGCTATCTCAATAAGATAGCTTCATTTAATTTATTATCTATTGGAAATGTTATACGACACCTTGAGCTAACATAGCATCTGCGACTTTTACAAAACCAGCAACATTTGCTCCCTTTACATAATCAACATAACCATCTTTTCTTGTTCCGTAAGTCACACAAGATTGATGAATATCATCCATAATTTTATGGAGTTTGGCATCTACTTCTTCTCTAGTCCAATTCATACGCAAAGAATTTTGACTCATCTCTAATCCAGAGGTAGCAACACCACCAGCATTTGATGCTTTACCAGGAGAAAACAGTACTTTAGCATTTTGAAAAGCTTCAATGGCTTCTGGTGTAGTAGGCATATTTGCTCCTTCAGCTACAACAATAACATTATTATTAATTAATTCTTGAGCTTCGTCTCCATTTAATTCATTTTGTGTCGCACATGGTAATGCAATATCACAATTTACAGACCAAGGTCTTTTTCCTTCATGATAAGTTGCAGATGGATATTCATTAACATATTCACTAATCCTTCCACGTTTAACATTTTTAAGTTGCATTATAAATGCTAATTTATTAGCATCAATACCATCAGTATCATGAATATAACCACCAGAATCAGACATTGTAAATACTTTTCCGCCTAATTGCGTAACTTTCTCACAAGCAAATTGAGCGACATTTCCTGAACCAGAAATGACAACTGTTTTACCATCGATTGAATTATTATTTGCCTTTAGCATGTTCTGTGCAAAATACACGCAACCATAACCCGTTGCTTCTGGTCTAATTAAAGATCCTCCATAAGACATGCCTTTACCAGTTAAAATTCCGGTAAATTCATTTTGCAACCTTTTGTATTGACCAAACATATATCCTATCTCTCTACCACCTACACCAATATCTCCAGCTGGTACATCTGTATTTGCACCAATATGTCTAAACAATTCTGTCATAAATGATTGACAAAAACGCATCACTTCATTATCACTTTTTCCTTTTGGATTAAAGTCAGAACCACCTTTTCCTCCACCCATTGGGAGCGTTGTTAAGGAATTTTTGAACACTTGCTCAAATCCTAAAAATTTAAGAATACTCAAATTTACCGAAGGATGAAATCGCAAACCACCTTTATATGGTCCAATAGCAGAGTTGAATTCAACTCTAAAACCTCTATTAACTTGAGTATGTCCTTGATCATCTATCCAAGGTATTCGAAAAATAATGGTGCGCTCTGGTTCTACCATGCGCTCTAATAGCATTTTTCCCTGATATTTAGGATTATCTTCAATAAAAGGAATTACTGTCTCGGCAACTTCGTGCACTGCTTGTAAGAATTCGGTTTCATGACCGTTTTTTTCTGTAACAAGACTTAAAAAAGCTTCAATTTTATCTTTCATCTATTAAATTATTAATAATCAATGTTGATTTTATGTCCACAAATATACATTATCTTTAAAATTAACATGTTATTTTTTTGATATTCTCAGTGTAAGATTGACAAAACAATTATAATCTAATCTAAAAATGACAAGAGGAACTACTTTTGTTTGGTAGTTAGGTCAGTTTTTATATATTTGTTAACAAATATGCCCTTGGTAATTTATATCCTATGACGCTTAATTTTAAACAATTAACAATTGTATTCATTTTAATAATGGGTATCAATGAAGTGTATGCTCAACTTGGCTTTTCACATGAAATAGGTGTAATAGCTGGTCCTGTAGCCTTTCAATCAGATTTTGGAGTACGTAGCGATTTTGAAACAAACGCTGGTAATACTGGTATTGGAATTGGAATAGTTCACTATATTAATTTTGCTTACAGAGCAGATTGTAACTGTTATTCTACAGACACATTTTTTAATGATCACTTTAAACTTAGAAATGAAATTTCTTGGAATAAAACCAAGCTGAATCATTTTGGAGAGTGGGTTGATCGTGCTTCAACTAATATAAATTATGCGCCTTTATTACATCATACTGGTACTGCAAATAATTTTGATATTGGTACGCAAATAGAATTTTTCCCTAAAAGTATTCGATCGTTTCAAGCGTTTGGTTATTCTTTTGCTCCTTTTGTAAGTTTAGGTGTGCATTTTACGTCTTACAATCCTTCTGTAGAAACTAATTTTATTGATAGTAACATCAATAATCAAAATAATTTTTTCCAAGGCTGGGTAGATGCTACAAATCCTAACTTTAATGAAGATCCATTTTTATTTGATGGTAGCGGCACAGCTTGGTCAGTAGTTGGAAGTCTTGGTACACGTTACAAATTAACTGTATTATCTGATTTAATGGTAGATTTAAGATGGCAGTATTTTTTTAATGACAAAGTTGATGGTTTAGATCATAATTTAAAATCGAACAAAGCTAACGATTGGTTAGTATGGTTGAATTTTGGATACATTTACTATTTAGATTAAAAAAACATATAACATATAATAAAAAAGACCAAGCTAAAAACTTGGTCTTTTTTATGGATAACTACTATATTATAAATTACCCAATTGCTTGTTTCAAATCTGTAATTAAATCATCTACGTCTTCTATACCAACACTCAATCTAATTAAAGAATCAATAACACCTGTTTTTTCTCTTTCTACCTTAGGAATACTTGCATGTGTCATGCTTGCTGGATGACCAGCTAAAGATTCGACACCACCTAATGATTCAGCTAAAGTAAAAACCTTTAGATTTTCTACAATTCTTATGGCTTCTTTAAAGTTATTTCCTTTTGTAGTAAAAGATACCATTCCACCAAAATCATTCATTTGTGATTTTGCTACTTCGTGATTGGGATGAGTTTCAAAACCAGGCCAATACACATTTTCAATTTTAGGATGAATAGCTAAAAATTCTGCAACTAATTTACCGTTTTCACAATGACGTTGCATTCTAATATGTAAGGTTTTAATTCCACGTAATGCAAGAAAGCTATCTTGAGGACCACATACTGCTCCACTGGCATTTTGAATAAAGTACAAACGATCTGCTAAGTCTTTATCCTTTACAATTAATGCTCCCATTACTAGATCACTATGACCACCTAAATATTTCGTTGCAGAATGCATAACAATATCTGCTCCTAAATCTAATGGTTGTTGCAAATAAGGTGTAGCAAATGTATTATCAACTGCTAACAACACTTTATGCTTTTTTGCAATGGCAGAAGTTGCTTTAATATCAATAATATTCATCATTGGATTTGTAGGTGTTTCTATCCAAATTAATTTTGTATTCTCATTGATACAATTTTCAATATTTGAAGCATTATCCATTCCTGTAAAATGAAACTTGATTCCAAATTTCTTAAAAACACTTGTAAATAATCTGTATGAACCACCATAAAGGTCATTGGTTGAAATGACTTCATCACCAGGTTCTAATAACTTAATTACAGCATCAATTGCAGCTAAACCAGATCCAAATGCTAATCCATAATTTCCATTTTCTATACTAGCAAAAGCATTCTCTAAAGCGTTCCTTGTTGGATTATGCGTTCTAGAATACTCATAGCCTTTATGGCCTCCAGGAGTAGATTGTGCATATGTTGATGTTTGATAAATTGGTGGCATCACACTTCCATAAGCTGGATCATGTTTTTGACCTCCATGTATTGTTTTGGTGTTAAATTTCATAAGTCTAAATTTTTCGAAATGCTAAGTTTTTAAAAGCCAAAATCATTTCAATGAATTGCAACGAACAACAAATTAAAACTTTAATTCGTTGTATTCAAATGTATGTAATACCTTTATTGAATGTATAACAAAACGCACCAAATTTTGAAAAAATATTTCTTAGTATTTGTTCTTTTGAGCACTATGTTCTCATGTGAAGAAGACGTGAAAATTGATTTCTTTGAAGAAAACATTGAATCCTCTAAAGATGCAGATGTTTCTATAAACTTTCCAAAAGCGAAAGGCAATAAAACTGTTTCAGAACTTATAAATAATACAATTCAGAATTATATAATAAGTCAAACCAACTTGAGTGAAGATTCTTTAACCAATCTTTCAATTGAAGATGCTGTAACGCGTTTCAATACTGAATTCAAAAACTTCAAAACCGATTTTCCTGAGAGTTCACAAAAATGGGAAGCTTTTATTGATGGTGAAGTTACTTATCGGTCTCCTCAAGTCATTAGTATCGCGATAAATTCATATTTAGATACTGGAGGAGCACATGGTAATACTAATATAAGATTCTTTAACTTCAATCCAAACACAGGTGAATTATATACTAAGAATGATTTAATTAGTAATATTGAAGGCCTTTCAAACACAATTGAAAACCAACTTAAAGAAAACATTAAATCTGATTCAGAAGAACCTATTGAAGACTTTTTCTTCGGAAAAGATTTTCAACTTCCAGAAAGTCTTGGCTATAGTGATGAAGGTTTAATCATTTTATATAACCCTTACGAAATTGCATCTTACTCTCAAGGTATTATAGAGTTTACAATCTCATATAATGATATCAACTCGTTCTTAAATATTAACTAATCTGCATTTTTAGTTAATCGTTTTATAATAGGCTCAACCGTTAACCCTTGACCAATTATAGAAAACACTACGATGATATAAGTGATAACTAAAAATAATTCACGATGCATTTCTTGAGTTAAACTTAGTGCTAAAGCAATAGAGATACCACCTCGTAATCCTCCCCAAGTCATGATCAAATTGGTGTTTTTTACAAATTGTAATTTCTTATCAAAGAATTTTATAGGCAACCATAACGATATATATCGACTCAATAACACAAGCGGAACAGCAATTAAGCCAGCCAATATATAATCAAATCTGAATGTAAGAATTAGCATTTCCATACCTATCATTACAAAAAGAACCGTGTTTAGTAATACATCTATAAGCTCCCAAAATTTATCGACATACATTTCTGTAATGTCAGACATTGAATTCTTCCTAATTGTATCATTACCAACAATAAGTCCAGCAGTAACCATCGCTAAAGGTGCAGACATATGTAATTTATGTGCCAATAAACTTCCTCCCATTACAGTAGCAATGGTAATAATAACTTCAACTTCGTAATCATCAATAGACTTAAGCAACTTATAGGTGATATATCCTAAAATGAGTCCTAATCCAATTCCTCCTAGAACTTCTTGCCCAAATAATGTAGCAATTTCGCTAAATTCTATTGCAGCATCTGGTCTTGCTGCAATAGCAAAAATGGTTAAAAACACAACAACACCAACACCATCATTAAAAAGTGATTCTCCTACAATTTTAGTTTCCAGCTTTTTAGGAGCTCCAGCTTTTTTTAGGATTCCTAAAACCGCAATTGGGTCTGTTGGAGAAATTAATGCTCCAAAAAGTAAACAGTAAATAAAAGCAACATCAAGCCCTAAAATTTGAAGTAGATAAAACGTTAGAATTCCAACTAAAAAGGTAGATACCAAAACACCTAGAGTTGCAAACACTAAAACAGGCCAACGTTGCACCTTAAGCTGATTAAAATTGGTATGCAATGCACCTGCAAAAAGCAGAAAACTCAACATAATATCTAATAGAACAGTTTTAAAATCTATTTGAGAAATCAATTCTTTTTCATGTAATAGTAAAGTGTCATCAAATTGACCAATAACAACTATTACAAGTGTGAATACAATGGTTATTACCATTAAGCCTATCGTTATTGGCAATTTTAAAAATCTCACATTTATATAGCCAAATAGTGCAGAAATAACCATTAAAATTGATGCAATAGTGTAATAATCCATAAGCTTTTAAATTTTAGTTAAAAGTAACTATTTTTCTTTTTAAATCTAATTACCTTGCGTTGATTAAGTCATCATATTTATAGCGTCTTACAGCCATGAAAAAAGTGTATCATCTCAAAACCTGCAATACTTGCGACAGAATCATAAAAACATTAGACTTACCTTATGATTTCATTTTTCAAGATATTAAATCTGATGACATTACAGTAAAACAAATAGAACAACTTAAAGAATTAGCTGGTAGTTACGAAGCATTGTTTAGCAAACGAGCAAAGCTTTACAAAGAAATGGGATTAAAAGACCAAAACTTAAGCGAAGCTGATTTTAAACACTACATTTTAGATCATTATACATTTTTAAAACGTCCAGTTATTGTTGTTAATGATCATATTTTTATTGGTAATAGCGCAAAAGCTGTAGAAGCCGCTAAAGCATTTATACATTTGAATGAATAATAGAAAATTTGCACTAATTGCCGTGTTTTTAGTCCAACTAATATATGGATTGAATTACACCTATGCAAAAACTGTAATCAATGAAGGGTATATAGAAACTTTTGCTTTTGTAGTTTTAAGAGTAGTTGGAGCAACCATTCTGTTTTGGATTTTCGGTCTCTTTTTCAAAAAAGAAAAAATTGAAAAAAAAGATTTTGTAACAATCTTCTTTGCTGCACTTTTTGGAGTTGGAATAAACATGCTTTTATTTTTAAAAGGCTTAGAGTTAACAACGCCAATTCATGCTTCAGTAATTATGACAATTACTCCTGTAATTATTTTAATTCTATCCATTTTCTTCTTAGATGAAAAACTAACAAAACTGAAAGTGTTCGGAATTATTTTAGCTTTTTCTGGAGGTGTTTTACTAACCGCTTTAGGCAATTCTACTAGAGTTGGTGACAATGTTGCCTTAGGAAATTTATGCATTTTCATTAACGCAATTTCTTACAGTATATATGTAATTATGATTAAGAGACTTACTGCTAAGTATCATCCATTTACATTCATAAAATGGTTGTTTTTATTTGGAATACTATTCACTTTGCCTTTTGGATACCAGGAAACTTTAGAGATACAGTGGCACACCTTTACACCATACATTTGGTTTTCGGTACTATTTGTAATTGTTGGAGCAACATTTGGAACCTATCTTTTAAACCCATTAGCTTTAAACTCACTAAAAGCATCTACAGTAGGAACATTTATTTATTTACAACCTGTAATTGCAGGTGTATTTGCAATTATTATGGGAGTCGATGCTGTAAGTCCTATTAAAATAGGAGCTATGATCCTCATTTTTTCTGGAGTATATCTCGTAACAAAAAAACCTAAAGTATCAATCTAAATCTTGTGGCTTTTTACCAGATTGTCGAGTATCTTCTTTTGTAAGTACTTTAAAATTTGTTGACTTCGGAAATTCTGCCACTAACGCTTTTAAATATTCAGGAAGCGCTATCAAACTTCTAGTTTTTAAATTAATCCAAGCGCCAAGAATATCACAAGTTGCAACATGTTTTCCTTTTTGATTGTAAAAGTTATGCTCAAATTTAAAGAACATGCCATCATCACTCAATCCAGAAACAGTTAGTGTAACAGTTAGTGTTTGACCTAAAAAAGATTCTTTAAAATAATGAATTTGCTCAGAAAACACCACAGGACCAATTCCATATTCTATAAGTTTTTTCATAGAAAACCCATACTCATTTAAAAACCCTACTCGAGTATGGCTCATAAAATTTAAGTAAGCAGAATTAGCCAAATGACCATTTGCATCAACATCACTCCATCTAATTTCAAAATCTTTTTTATACATATTTTAATATTTAAGTGCGCAAAGTTATCGTTTTTTATAAACCCAAACTATCCGCTTTAAAACTTTGTGATTTTCCTTACCTTTGCTCAACTTTAAAAAGTGCTCATGATACAATCAATGACAGGTTATGGTAAGTCTGTGATACAACTTCCAACCAAAAAAATCTCTATAGAAGTAAAATCTCTAAACAGTAAAAATTTAGATCTTAATACAAGAATGCCTTCATTGTATCGCGAAAAGGAATTAAGCATTCGAAAACTTATTGCTTCAAAATTAGTGCGAGGTAAAGTTGATTTTTCATTATACATGGAAATTACAGGAGAAGAAACCTCAACACAAATCAATAAAACAGTTGTAAATCAATACATCAAACAACTCAAAAATGTTGTTGATGGTGATGAAACTGAATTGCTAAAAATGGCAATTCGTCTTCCAGATGCTTTAACGACTGAACGCGAAGAAATGGATGAAAATGAATGGTCTCAAATTTCAAAAGAAATTGATAATAGTCTCGAGAAGATTCTGCAATATAGAATTGATGAAGGAAAAAGTCTTGAAGTCGATTTCATTGCTCGAGTTCAAAACATTTCAAATTTACTAGATGAAGTCATCGCAATTGATCCTGATCGAATTGAAGGTGTACGCGAACGTTTAAATAAAGGCATTTCAGAAATTAAAGAAAAAGTAGACGAAAACCGATTTGAACAAGAACTCGTCTATTACATTGAAAAATTCGATATCACTGAAGAAAAAGTCCGATTAAAGAATCACTTAGATTACTTTCAAAAAGCATTACATTCTGATGATTCTAATGGAAAGAAACTTGGTTTTATAGGTCAAGAAATGGGAAGAGAAATCAATACTATTGGTTCAAAATCTAATTATGCTCCAATGCAAAAACTAGTTGTTCAAATGAAAGATGAGCTTGAAAAAATTAAGGAACAGTTATTGAATGTCTTATAGACCATTAGTTGTTAGCAAAAATGAATATAGCTAGGAAAAAAGAAACTATTTGTCATTCAGAACGTAGTGAAAAATCTCATTAGAGACGTTTTGACTGCGCTCAACGTGACACAATAAAAAATATAAATACTCCAAAACGATATAAGTGTCAGAAATAAAAAATAAAAACAGAGGAAAGCTACTCGTGTTTTCAGCACCTTCTGGTTCAGGAAAAACAACGATTGTTAGACATTTACTCAAACAGAAAGAACTTAATTTAGAATTTTCTATTTCGGCAACTTCTAGAGAAAAACGCGGTAATGAAATCCATGGAAAAGACTATTATTTCCTTGACGTCAAAGATTTTAAAAACAGAATCAAAAATGATGAATTCCTAGAATGGGAAGAGGTCTATCGCGATAATTTCTACGGAACTTTAAAAACTGAAATTGAACGTATTTGGGGAAAAGGTAAAAATGTAATATTCGATATTGATGTGTCTGGTGGCTTAAGAATAAAAAAGAAATTTCCAGAAGAAACTTTAGCCATTTTTGTAAAACCACCAGATTTAAATGAGCTTATTATTAGACTCAAAGAACGTGGTGAAGAAAGCGCTGAAAAAATAAGTATGCGAGTTGCAAAAGCACCTGCTGAATTAGCAACTGCACCATTGTTTGATGAAATTGTTCTCAATAAAGATTTAGATAAAGCATTAGATGATACTCATACACTAGTGTCAAATTTCATTAATTCTTAACTTATGAAAATCGGATTGTATTTCGGGACATTTAATCCAATTCATGTTGGCCATCTCACCATTGCAAACCATTTAGCTGAGTATAGCGATTTAGACAAAATTTGGTTTGTTGTCACGCCTCATAGTCCGTTTAAAAAGAAAAGTTCGTTGTTGGATGATCGTCAGCGTTATGAAATGGTATATCGTGCTACAAAAGAGTATTCAAAATTAGAACCTAGTGATATTGAGTTTAATTTACCGCAACCCAATTATACTATTAATACGCTTACTTACTTAAAAGAAAAATATCCAGATTCTGAATTTGCCCTTATTATGGGTGAAGATAATTTGAAGAGTTTTCACAAGTGGAAAAACTATCAACTCATTCTAGATAATCATGACATTTATGTATATCCTAGAATTTCTGAAGGTACTGTAGACACTCAATTTAACACACATTCAAAAATTAAGAAAGTTGATGCTCCTATTATGGAATTGTCTTCAACATTTATCAGAAAATCTATTAAAGACGATAAAAATGTTAGACCAATGCTGCCTGAAAATGTTTGGGAATATTTGGATGAGATGAATTTTTATAGGTAAACAACAACCTTAACGTTCTATACGTAGAGAAGGTTTATAATACAAATTTTAAATTCGGCAATACATATATCTGTAGTAAGAGAATTAGATAAAAAATCTAATTAATGTATTTTGCCCAACTATCTAAAGTTGAAAAATCATGAAGAACAATAAAACACTAAATTATATTAAAGCGGTATTAGAAAACATGCCTACTAATTGGCTGGATCTAACAACCCATCGACTAGATATTTATGATGAACAATTGGCTAAAACGCAATTCTTAGACCAGTTTGAAATTCTGTTTAATAACAATAATTCTGAATCATCAACACTCAATGCATTACCAACAGCTTACGACTATATTCGATTAGGTCACCCATTATCTTGCATTTTAGAATGGGGAATTGCTAATTTAAATCATATAAAACCTGGAAATGTCATAAGTTTTTCATCAAAGACGATTCCGGTTTTAGCCATTCTAAGAAAAAATGTATTAGAAAATAAAAATACCCAAATCATTTATAATGATAAATTACCCGATACTTTTGACATTGACGTTTTAAGAAGCGTTTATGGGTATAACTTTGATTTAAAAAAAGTTGACGAATTAAAAGAGGTTTCAAAATTTGACGGAAGTACTGTTTTCATTTCTCAAAAAGATGAAGTTTCTAAGAGTGAACTCAACTCTAATATTGACTTTTTTGTCAATATTCATAATACTCTTGGAAGCGTTTTGTTAGTTAATGGCGATCAAAATGAAAGTTACATCTCAGAAATTCAACATGTAAGAAGACGAGAAACGATTGCAATGACACCAATAAATTGTCTTGCCGCTTTAAAGTCACTAATTAAAGAATCTTCAATTGATACTAATAAAAATAATGTCAATACAAACGAATCACGTGTCTTAGATTCAATTTCAGAAATTACAGGAACAACATCTAAGGCGTTGGTTGGTTCAAGTGGTCTTTCAGTTCAGTATGCCATTATGATGGGACTAATTCATCATGCTCAAGAAACTCATAAAGGAAAGGCAATAAAATTTGTTGTGCCTCCAAATTGTTATGGTGGAACAAACGACCAAGCAAGACGAGTTGCAGCTTGCATTGATAATGTGGAAGTTATTGATTTACCTGTTGATGGTGACAATGACATGGTTCAAAGCATTGAAATCGTTTTAAATAAAATAGCTAAGCAAGATGCTATTCCTTATATAATCGCTGAGATTCCAACAAATCCAAGAGTTGAAGTTCCAGATCTTAAACAATTAAAAAAAGCTTTAAGCACTGTTCGTAAAACTGTCACAGGTGAAATCGCTATAGCTCCAGTTTTTATTTTAGACCAAACATTTTGTCCTAATGTTCACTTTTTAGGTGAAGGAAAAATACTCTCAACAGTTAAAACCATCTCTTATGCAAGTGGTTCTAAATTCCCAAGTGGTGGACAATGCACTGCAGGCTATTGTGTAGGAAATAATCAAGTTGATGCTTTGATGGAAAAAATTGAACAACATCTGATAATTTGTGACAATAAAGCTACAAATCTTCAAATGGAAATATTAGCAAAACAGTTGCCTTCAATGAATCAAAGAATTATTGATGCCTATAAGAATACAAGAGAATTTGTAACCTTTATCAACGATACTTTACCAGCTGCAAAAATCAATTTTGTTTCAGAAGAATTAGCAAGTGAAGGATTTACACCATCTGTCTTTTCATTAGATCTTCCAACAAAAGGGAAAACTGTTCAAGATAAAGAAGCTTATAAAAGAGCTCTAAATCATAAATTAATTAATTTAATGATTACAGAAATTCCTAAGGAAAGTAAGTACTGCGTAAGTTATGGGCAACTAAAAGGATGTTATTGGACAATACCTGCTACATCAACTCAAGGGACCACAAAAGAAGGTGATAAGGATTATATTGCACGTGTAGCACTTTCACCAAATATGGATCTAGAACGTCATAAAAAAGTCTTTTTAGAGTTTGTTAGAAATATTTGAGGCATTTTTTTTAGAAAAAACAACCATTATTCTCATATCAAAAATGATAATAGGCATTTTCTAAATGCTCAATATCAAAATGATTTGCATTTTTTACGATTGCAATAATATCAAAACGAACCTCAACATCGAACTGATTTGTCGTCACATAATTATCGACAGCTTTTACAATTCTTTGAATTTGTTTCGGTTTTAAGAAATCTTGCGGATTACCAAAGACTTTTGTTGAACGCGTTTTCACTTCAATTACAGCAAGAATGTCTTTCTTTTGAGCAATGATATCAACTTCAGCTTTTTGAAATGTATAATTACGCTCAAGAATTTCATAACCATTCTTAAGTAGAAAATTGACAGCTAAGTCTTCTCCTTTTTTCCCTAATTCATTATGATTTGCCATAATTGATATAAAAATAACGCAACCTATTAGAGTTTTTTGAGTCTATTAATAAATATACTAAATTTTAATCCATGAAGAAACTGATTCTATTCTTAACTCTATTTTATTACAATATCAATTATGCACAAACTTTATATGCAATTGATCAGGATTTTAAAATTAGTACATATGACCAAAATGGCCAACTTTTATTAATTAAACAATTTGAAGATTATTTTTCTGATATTGCTGTGTCAAGTTTAGGTGAAATTTATCTTACTTCTAGTACTAGACTATATCATTATGATGTTATTAATGATAACTTAAATCAGGTATACTTATTACCAAACTCAATTGGTTCTAACACATCATTAACCGCTGGACACAATAACGATTTATATTTTCTAACAGACTTTCAAAATTTATGCAGATATGATATTACAAATAATTCTTTAGAAATTATAACAAATTTAGGTGCTCAAACTCCAGGTGATATTGTCTTTTACAAAGGCAATATTATTTTTAAACTCTCAGGCTCTGATCTAATAAGTGCTTATAACCTATCTAATGCTACGACACATAATATTTTTTGTTTTCCTGATTCTTCTTTTTGGAATTCATACGGAATTGCTAATCACTTTAATTCATGTGGAGATAATATAATAATATTGAGTAGAGGCTCTGAATTATTTGAATTAAACCTAGAAAATAACACGTTAACATTATTAAACATTGTGCATGACACTCCTATATTCGGTTTAGCTACTGACACTGAATATTTGGCCTCAAACTGTAATACGACACTAAATGAAAATCCTTGTGCGCTTTCATTAGAAGATTACAATTTCTTAAATTCAGGAATTTTATTTTATCCTAATCCTGTAGGAAATTATATAAACATAAAAAACAATATAGTATATGACACACTGAGTATTATCGATATTAACGGAAGAATAATAAATACTTATAGAAAGAATCAAAGAAAAATTAATGTTTCAGAATTAAGTAATGGTGTGTATTTTTTTAAAATAACCAATGGAGAACAATCTAGAATAGAAAAATTTGTAAAAAACTAAAACTCTATTCTTTAGACACCTCCAACTTATAGCCAATGCCATGAACATTAGCAATCTTTATAGAAGTATCCTCCTTCAGTTTTTTTCGCAATTTTGAAATATAAGTATCTAAACTTCGACCAACAAAAACACCATGATCCTCCCAAACTCGTTTTGATAATTCATCTCGTTTGACAACTTCATTTAGGTTATCACATAAAATTTCTAAGAGTTCACATTCCTTTTTTGACAAACCTATTTCCTTTTCTATATACAGCAATTTGCTTTGATCTTTATCAAATTTATAATTCCCAATGTTATAACACAGTTGATCAACAGGAGTAGGATTAGTAGACGTCTTTTTTTGTCTGAAAAGAAATCCTAATACTAGAAGTAGAGGAACAATTAACCATAGATAAATGAGTGAAGACTGTTTTTGGTTAGTCTCAAATCGAATTTTAATAGTATAACAATTGAGAGGTAAGATGCGTCCAGCACAAGGAATAATACTTTCCGCTTCGTTTTGGTTAATTTCATAACTATAAGCCACTTCATCAACCTTACATTGAAAGACCTCAACGCGATAATGATTAGCAAGCTTCGCTTTTTCAAGACTGTTTTTAACAAATATGACAAGGCTATCTGGTTGTATTGAAAGTTCTTGTTGAAATGAAATTTTATACGTTTTAGCATCAACTTTTGTAACTGGTAAAACTAATGACGTAGAATCTTGATTGGACAATAATAATGTATGACCAACATCTCTAAGTGCAATTTTTGTGATTTCTATTGGTGAATCATCTTGTTTACAAGACGAGAAATTTAGGATTACTAAAACCACTAAAATTATATAAGCGTAACTTTTCATAGGCTCTACAAATAAATGACAAATAAGCGAATTATCGTATGCTTTGACAGTTCTTTTACACTTTTTTGACATTTAAAACACTTCGATTTTATAGTTTTGACACAAAGACTATATGATGAAAAACAATTCTTATTTAGTTGTATTATTTGTGCTTTTTACAACACTCAGTTTTGCCCAAAAAGGACAAGAAGAGACTAAAATTCTATGGACTGCAAATTGGAGTCACGATGGGAATTATATTGCAATTGGAGGTGATGATAAAACAATTAGAATCTACAATGGTAACACCTTTGAGTTCATCAAAACCTATCAAAATGAGTCTGAAATTAAACGTTTAAGTTGGCATCCAACTCAAAACATATTAGCTGTTGCTGCAGTTGGAAATCATTCTAAACTTATTGATTTAAATTCTGACAAAATAACCAAATTTAAAGACATTGAAACTTCTGGAAGTCGAGCAATAGAATGGAATTATAATGGAGAATTCATCGCTTTAGCTGATTTTGATGGAAACCTATTTATTATGAATAATAAAGGTGAACATATAAAAACAATCTCAAAAGAAGGTACATTTAGCTATGTAGGTGTCGATTGGCATCCTAAAAAAAATGAAATTATCACCTTATCTGAAAAGGTACGAATTTTCAATATTGATGGCAAGTTACTGAAAGAACTTAAACATAGAATTGAAGATGTTTTAATGCTTTGTGTCAAATGGCATCCTTCTGGAGAATTTTTTGTAATTGGTGATTATGGCGATATCAATGCTCCTTACAAACCGCTGTTACAATTCTGGAAAGAAGATGGAACTTTAATCTCACAAAGCAGTTTAAGTAAAGCTGAATATAGAAATGTTAGTTGGAATCAAAAAGGAAAACGATTGGCAACAGCTAGTGATGCCCTTAGAATTTGGAATCAAAAAGGGACGCTTTTACATACTGGATTATCTCATACTAATTTATGGGGAATTGATTGGAGTCCAGATGGTAATTATATTGTAACCTCAAGTGAAACAGGTTATATTACCATATGGAATAAGAACGCTGAAATAGTTACTCGTCTAGAAAAATAAGTTTTGAATTTCCTTTCTCAACCTTCAATTCAACAGTTTTTCCTAAAACCATAGCACGATTATCTTTTTCATGACCTGCTGGCATATTAAATGCAATAGGAAAATCATAATCTGACAAAGCATCTAAAACAAGTTGTTCTACTGAACTTCCCCAAAGTGTCGTATTTTTTCGCATTTTAGACATATCTCCAACTACTAATCCGCTTAAATTATCAAAATAACCTGCACGTTTCATACTTTGTAACATACGATCAATATGATATTTATATTCCCCAATTTCTTCAATAAAAAGAATTTTTCCAGAGGTATCAATACTTTCTCTAGAACCTAACATGGTATGAAGTACTGTCAAATTCCCTCCTACTAATGGTCCAGTTGCAACTCCTACTCTGTTATAATCTGAACTTTCCAAAGTATAGTTCACAGGATTCCCAAAAATGGTAGATTTAAATGTTTCAACAGTGTCATTAATATCATTTAAGTCTTTAGTCAAACTCACACACATCAACGCATGAATCGATTGAAACCCTTCATTATGAATTTGATTGTGTAAAGCCGTAATATCACTATAACCTATAATCCATTTTGGATTTACTTTAAACTTGTCGTAATCTAATTTATCTAAAATTCGAACCGTTCCATAACCACCTCTGGCACACCAAATCGCACTAACAGTTGGATCATCTAATGCGTTTTGAAAATCTTCACAACGTTCTGCATCTGTTCCTGCAAAATGATCAGACTTACTAAAAACATGTTTGCCAACAATCGTATTCAATCCCCAACTTTTCAATAAAGCTACAGCTTGTTGCACTTCATCATTTCGGTTTTTCAATATGCCTGAAGGTGCAACAATTGCTACAGTATCTCCAGATTTTAAATATGGTGGTTGTATCAAAGCAGTTTGGTTTTGTTGAATAGATACATCCTGAGCATTCATCTTTCCAAAGAAAAAAAGGGCACAACTCAAGAGTAAAAAATAACGAATTTTCGACATATTGTAAATGTACATTTTTTTTTACACGTTTAAATTTAATAATTCGTAATGCACAAATTAATTGTAAAATTAAGAATGTGTATAACCACTGCGTTCTCTGATTAAAAATTTTAAACATATTATAATAAAAACTATGTCTAAAATTTATAAATCCTCGTTTCAATATAGCTATCAAAATGTGTACTTTTGTGCCTTATATTTATCAATTTAGAATCCTAAGATTCTGTCTCCTCGAGCACTACTGAATGTAAAATATATTTTACTGAAAGTAGTGAGTGCAGCTCACGAGAGAGGTTTAAAATGAGGTCTCGACTGCGCTCGACCTGACATCTATATTAAAATGAATACTCCAAAAAGATATACAATTACTGCAGCATTACCATATACTAATGGTCCAATTCATATTGGTCATTTAGCTGGTGTGTATGTACCTGCTGATATTTACGCTCGCTACAAACGCTTAACCGGAAATGATGTGGCTTTTATTTGTGGAAGTGACGAACATGGTGTTCCTATTACGATTAAAGCTAAAAAAGAAGGCGTAACTCCTCAAGATATCGTCGATAAATACCATGCGATTATCAAGAAATCATTTGTTGACTTCGGAATTACATTCGACAATTATTCACGTACGTCTGCAAAAATTCATCATGATACTGCTCAAGAATTTTTTAAAACACTTAATGATAAACATGAATTTATAGAAGAAGTTACTGAGCAACTCTACGATGAAAAAGCAAATCAGTTTTTAGCCGATCGTTTCGTTACTGGAACTTGTCCGAAATGTGGAAATGAAGAAGCATATGGTGATCAATGTGAAAGTTGTGGTTCCAGCTTAAATGCAACAGATCTTATCAATCCTAAATCGGCCATTACTGGAAATGTGCCAACATTAAAAGAAACAAAACACTGGTTTTTACCTTTAAATAAACACGAAGACTTTTTAAAAGAATGGATTTTAAAAGGCCACAAAAAAGATTGGAAACCTAATGTTTACGGACAAGTAAAATCGTGGATTGATGATGGTTTGCGTCCAAGAGCTGTCACACGTGACTTAGATTGGGGAATTCCAGTTCCTGCTCCAGGAGGCGAAGGCAAAGTGCTTTACGTTTGGTTTGACGCACCAATTGGTTATATTTCTTCAACTAAAGAATGGGCAACAAGAGAAGGTAAAGATTGGGAACCTTATTGGAAAGACAAAGACACAAAACTCGTACATTTTATAGGAAAAGATAATATTGTATTTCACTGTATTATTTTTCCTGCGATGCTAAAAGCTGAAGGTTCATATATTTTACCAGATAATGTACCTGCTAACGAATTTTTAAATCTAGAAGGCAAAAAATTGTCAACCTCTAAAAATTGGGCTGTTTGGCTTCCAGAGTATTTAGAAGATTTTCCAAATCAGCAAGATGTATTGCGTTATGCATTAACGGCTAATGCTCCTGAAAGTAAGGATAATGATTTTACTTGGAAAGATTTTCAAGCGAGAAATAATAATGAATTGGTGGCTATCTTCGGAAACTTCATCAATCGCGTTGTTGTTTTGACTAATAAATATTATGACGGAATTATTCCTGAAGCTTCTGAATTTTCAGACGTTGATACTGAAACTTTAGCTGCAATAAAAGCATATCCTTCAGTGATTGAAAGCTCTATTGAACGTTATAGATTTAGAGAAGCGAGTCAAGAATTAATGAATTTAGCACGTTTAGGGAACAAATACCTAGCAGATGAAGAACCTTGGAAGCTAGTGAAAACTGACGAAGTTCGTACAAAAACAATCATGTATGTTGCACTTCAAATTGCAAGTGCTTTAGCAACGTTGAGTGAACCATTTTTGCCATTTACTTCTACAAAATTGAAAAAGATGCTTCGCTACACTCTGAATGACAATAACGTCAGTTCGAGTGATTCGACGCAGGAGAATTGTATCGAGAACTCATGGTCTGATATTTCATCAAAAGACATCCTTATTCCATCTGGACATCACATTGGAAAAGGCGAATTGCTGTTTTCAAAAATTGAAGATAAAACCATAGACGCACAATTGGAAAAATTGGAAGCTAGCAAAAAAGCAAACGAAGCTGCTAACAAAGTAATCGAACCACAAAAAGAAATCATTACGTTTGAAGATTTCACCAAACTCGATATGAGAGTTGGAACGATTCTCGAAGCTGAAAAAATGCCAAAAACGAAAAAGTTGTTAATTTTAAAAGTCGATACAGGAATTGACACCAGAACAATTGTATCAGGTATTGCTGAAACCTTTACACCAGAAGAAGTAATTGGAAAACAAGTGACTGTTTTAGTCAACTTAGCACCAAGAGCATTACGAGGTGTTGAAAGTGAGGGCATGATTTTAATGACCGAAACTCCTGAAGGCAAATTAGTGTTTGTAAATCCGGATACGACTGTAAATAGTGGATTACAGATAAGTTAATCTAAACTTAAAAATAATTATATTCTAAACCTCGTAGACTCATTACTGCGAGGTTTTTTTATTACTTTTCAATATTCAAAATTGTGTTATGATTTCCTATATAATTTCCAAAACCAAACTACCTGAATCTTCAGTAAAAAACACAGTCAATTTACTAAATCAAGACTGTACAATTCCTTTTATTTCAAGATATAGAAAAGAAGCCACAGGCAATTTAGATGAAGTTCAAATTGGTGACATCGTAAAATATAAAGAACAATTTGAAGCCTTAGAAAAACGAAAAACAGCCATTCTAAAAGCATTAGAAGAACAAGACGTTTTAACTTCAGAATTAAAAGCAAAAGTAAATGCTTGTCAAGATAGTACAACACTTGAAGATTTATACCTTCCGTATAAAAAAAGTCGAAAAACCAAAGCCGAAACCGCTCGTAAAAATGGCTTAGAGTCTTTAGCAAAAATCATTATGAGTCAAAATGCTAATGATATTGAATCTATTGCGCTTAAATATGTAAAAAATGATGTTGAAACACCAGAAAATGCTTTAGAAGGTGCGCGACATATTATTGCTGAATGGATCAATGAACGTTCTGACATTAGAAACAACCTTCGAAATCAATTAGAGCGTCACGCCATGATTGCTACCAAAGTTGTGAAAGCAAAAAAAGATGATGAAAACGCGCAAAAATTTAGAGATTATTTTGAATGGGAAGAAGCCTTAAGTCGAATTCCATCACACAGATTACTAGCTATTTTAAGAGCAGAAAACGAAGGTTTTATCAGAGTAAAAATCCAGATAGATACTGAACGTGCTCTAGATCGTATTGATAACAAAATCATTAAAAGTCAAAATGCATGTGCAGATCAAATTGAACTTGCCATTTCAGATGCATATAAACGATTACTATTTCCGTCGTTAAGTAATGAAGCACTTCAAAAGGCAAAAGATAAAGCTGATGAAGCTGCAATCTCAATTTTTGCAAAAAATTTAAAACAATTATTGCTAGGTTCACCATTAGGAGAAAAACGAGTTTTGGCTATAGATCCTGGATTTAGATCAGGATGTAAAGTGGTTTGTTTAGATGAAAAAGGCGACTTAAAACACAACGAAACCATTTATCCTCATCCTCCAAAAAGTGACCAAACTGGAGCCATGAAAAAAATTAGCTTTTTAACTGAAGCACATCAAATTGAAGCCATAGCTATTGGAAACGGAACAGCATCACGTGAAACTGAAGCATTGATTAGAAGAATTCGGTTTAAAAATGACATTCAAGTATTTGTTGTGAGCGAAGCTGGAGCTAGTATTTATTCCGCATCAAAAATTGCTCGCGATGAATTCCCTAATTATGATGTGACTGTTCGCGGTTCGGTTTCTATTGGACGTCGCTTACAAGATCCTTTAGCCGAATTGGTAAAAATTGATGCCAAATCTATTGGTGTTGGACAATACCAACACGATGTCGATCAAAACAAACTCAAAAAAGAATTAGATGTTGTGGTTGAAAACTGTGTAAATTCCGTTGGTGTTAATATCAATACTGCTAGTCATAGTTTATTGAGTTACGTTTCTGGAATTGGTCCAAAATTAGCCGAGAACATTGTGAATTACAGAAGTGAAAATGGTGCATTCACTAATAGAAATACTATTAAAAAAGTGCCTCGTTTAGGTGATAAAGCTTTTGAACAAGGTGTTGGTTTCTTAAGAATAAAAGATGGTGAAAATCCATTAGATGATTCTGCTGTACATCCTGAAAGTTATGCAATCGTGAAAAAAATGGCAAAAGACGAAGGTGTTTCGCTTTCAGAATTAATTGGAAACAAAACCATTCTTAAAAAGATTAATTTAAAACATTATTGTACTGAATCAGTCGGATTATTAACACTTGAAGATATTGTAAAAGAACTTGAAAAACCTGGTTTAGACATACGAGAACAAGCCAAAGTATTTACATTCAATCAAAACATTAAAACTATCACTGATTTAAGAGCAGGTCAATTACTTCCAGGAATTGTCAATAATATCACAGCATTTGGCTGTTTCGTAGATGTTGGAATTAAAGAAAGTGGCTTGATCCATGTGTCTAATTTATCAGACAGTTTTGTAAAAGATGTAAATGAACATGTGCATTTGCATCAACAAATCGTGGTTAAAGTCTTAGAAGTTGATGTTCCTAGAAAGCGTATTCAACTGAAACTACATAAACTATAGATGTGTTCAAGGTGTATTCCTTTAGAAGAACTATTCCAAATAAGCCACCAACATCATCATTTATTTCATTTGTCTCTTTAACTCCTTATCTTTACTTAAAATGAAAAATTATGTTATCAAAAACTATTGAAACTGCATTAAATAAACAAATTAGAATCGAAGCCGAGTCATCTCAGGTTTATTTAGCAATGGCTATTTGGGCTGAAGTAAAAGGCTTAGAAGGCATTTCAAATTTCATGTATGACCAATCTGATGAAGAACGAGAACACATGCTTAAATTAGTAAAGTTTGTTAACGAACGCGGTGGACATGCACATGTTTCAGAATTAAAAGCACCAAACGTAACTTTTGGATCGTTTAAAGAAATGTTTGAAAAATTATTAGCTCATGAAATCTTTGTTTCTGAAAGCATTAATAATTTAGTTCATATTTCTCTTGAAAACAGAGACTATGCAACACATAATTTCTTACAATGGTACGTCTCTGAACAAATTGAAGAAGAGGCTACAGCAAGAACTATTTTAGACAAAGTGAATATGATTGGTGATGATAAAGGTGGACTTTACTTATTTGATAGAGATATTCAGCAATTAACTGTGAATTCTGCAGCACAACAGCCTGGAATTTAAATGTTAAAATTTATTTAGATTAAATTTAAATAATTATTTTTGCATCATTGTTACTAGCAAATTCAATGGGCAAAAAAAAGAAAGACAAGACACTGAAGAAAGAACGTATAAAAGTTCTTCAATCAACTGGTTTTGATACTTTAAAAGTAAAATCTAAATGCTGTAAGAAGTTTAAAAAATCAGAATTTAAACGCTGTAAAAAGTGTCCTTGCTTTGATTTAATAAAAAAAGTAGCCTAACCTTTTTGTAATTTTTTGTTCACTAAACAGACTTAGTGAACATGACACATACATTTAAAGAGTTTTCTACCAATGCCATTTTCAATATTGGAAATGAAACCGATTTAAAATCATTTCTCACACCTAAACAAACAGAACTATACACATTTATTTGGGCTCAAGCGGAAGCCATCGAAATAGTCATTGATAGTCTTCCATTTACCATTCAACCTCATAGTATTTTAGCACTAACTCCTATTCAATATTTACAATATATAAGTGGAAAAGATGCAATAATGTATCAATTTAACAGAGAATTCTATTGTATCAAAGACCATGACCAAGAAGTGAGTTGTGTTGGTGTTTTATTTTTTGGAAACACTAATATTCCAATCATTCATTTAGATAAAACGGAACAACACAAGTTTCAAATGCTTCATGACGTTTTTATTGACGAATTAGAAACAAAAGACACAATTCAAGCAGAAATGTTGCGCATGCTTATGGCTCGTTTCATAATTAAAAGTACACGTTTGCTTAAAGCGAAAGAAGGCATTGTTGAAACAGCTAAAAGTTCAAAAGTAAATTTATTAAGATCTTATAATTTTTTAGTTGAGCAACATTTTAAAACGGAACATAGCGTGTCATTCTATGCAGAACAACTATTTAAGTCGCCAAAAACCTTATCCAATAATTTTGCAAAACTTAATCAAAGTCCGTTACAAATCATACATGAACGCATTGTATTAGAAACTAAACGCCTTCTAATTTATACAGATAAAACGGCTAAAGAAATTGCCTATGAAGTAGGTTTTCAAGACGCTTCACACTTAAGCCGATTATTTAAAAAGCACACCACACAGTCGCCTTCAGAATTCAAAAAACAGCTTTCTACATCAAACTAGGAAAAATTGACAAGTCATTAGGAAAATTCTTCATTCTTTAACAACAGCTTCTATCTCATCTTTGCATTGTAATATTTAAACAATAACAAGATGACAACACCACACAAATCAATATTCAATTTAATTGAAATATTTAGAAGCAGTCCAAAACATTTTATGAACACATTAGTAGCTAAAACACATTGTGAAAATCAACATATTCACGATTACTATTGTGATGCTGAAACACCTCATATCAATTCAAAATAATTACAATGGGAAGAATTGACAAGCATGTAGGAGGAATATTCATTTTATGACTTCTATTTCTATCGCAACTTTGTACCAACAAAAAATCAAACAAATACTAACACTACTCTGAATACTATAAGAGTTAAAAATTTAAAATTATGAACACATTTAATGTACCAACAAAAGAAGATGTAAGCTCTAATAATCAAGCTATTTTTGACAATCTAAACAAAGCATTAGGTTTTGTACCAAACTTATATGCTACGTATGCACATAGTGATACAGCACTTGAAAACTATTTAACATTTTCGAATGCAAAAACATCATTAACTGCTAAAGAAAAAGAAGTCATAAACCTAGCTGTAAGCCAAGTAAATGATTGTATCTACTGCCTATCTGCTCATACAGTAATAGGAAAAATGAACGGGTTTACTGATGCGCAAATCTTAGAATTAAGATCTGGATTTTCTACAGTAAACACAAAATTAGATGCACTTGCAAAATTAGCTAAGAACATTACTGAAAATAGAGGGAAAACGGATGAATCAGTATTAGAAGATTTCTTTGCTTCAGGATATACAAAAGGAAATTTAATTGATGTTATCTCTTTAGTAGGCGACAAAACAATTTCAAACTACATACACAGTACAACTAATGTTCCTGTTGATTTTCCTGTAGCTCAACCTTTAGAATTACAAACTGTTTAAACATAAATATTAATAAACCATAACACACAAAATCATGAAAAAAATCATTTCCATACTCGTAATTGCATTAGCATTTTCAATACATTCAAATGCACAAGATAAAATGATGAAAGACACTAAGGCAACTGTAATTTCCTTAGAACAAACTAAAGGAGAATTTACTCAAAAAGAAATCACTTTAGAAGCGGGTGCATATGTCTTTGAGATTGAAAACAATAATGTCGGACATCAAGTAGGTTTCGTACTTGCACCAAAATCTAATCCTGATGCGCATATTAAAACAGCTTATGTTACTAAAGCAGTTGACAACAACTCTAAAGAGACATCAAATATTACAAATTTGGAAAAAGGAGAATACGTATATTTTTGTCCGATGAATCCAACACCTCAATATACTTTAATTGTGAACTAAAATCATTAAAATGATTAGTAGCTAAAAAGAGTGTCTTAAAAAAAGGACGCTCTTTTTTTATGCAGAATTACGACTCGCATTAATATTACCAAATAAAGAACGCATCACAATTTTTTCATAAACAGCAATTTCTTTTTCATCTCGAACTTCGGCTTTTTCTAATTCTTGAATTTTTTTAAGTGCATATTGTTGTATTGTCAATAGTGGCAAAACAATAGATTCTCTAACAGCAATAGAGGCCTTAGCTGCTGGTTCCTCTTCCATAAGTTGTTTTGAACCTGTTAACTTTAAAAGCAAACGCTTAGAAGTTTTGTATTCGGTATGAATAATGGTCCAAAAGCCACCAAATTCGTCATCATCAGCCATATATTTTGTAAGATCAAAAAACGATTTTGACAAAGACATCATACTGTTTTTAACTAAAGTTTTAAAGAAATTAGAGCTATTATATAAGTCTTTCACTTTATCAAATTCACCTTGATCTTCGTAATGTTTTAATGCAGTTCCTACACCAAAAAATCCTGGTACATTTTGTTTTAACTGACTCCAACTTCCAACAAATGGAATCGCTCTTAAGTCTTCAAATATTAACTTATCAGACTTTCCGCGTTTTGATGGTCGACTTCCTATATTAGTTTTAGCATAATATTTTAAGGTACTCATACGCTCTAGATATGGGACAAACATGGCATGATTTTTAAAATCGGAATAGGCTTTAAAACTCAAGTTTGCTAATTCGTCCATGACTTTAATATTGTCAGTCTTCATTGCTAAATTAGTGTCATTGAGACGATTTAAAATCCCAGAACTTATCAATTGTTCAAGATTATACTGTGAAGAATCTAAGGTTCCAAAGTTAGAGCTAATCGTTTGTCCTTGAATGGTAAGCTGTACTTCTTTATCTTCAATCGTTGGACCTAAAGACGCATAAAACTGATGTGTTTTTCCTCCTCCTCTAGCAGGTGGACCACCACGACCATCAAAGAAAATTACAGTTACATCATATTTTCTTGACACTTCAGTTAAGCGTTCTTTAGCTTTAAAAATTCCCCAATTTGCCATAAGATAACCACCATCTTTTGTGCCATCACTAAAGCCTAGCATAATGGTTTGCTTGTTTCCTCTCTTTTTTAAATGCTTTGCATATTCTGGATTGGTGTACAACTCTTCCATGACAGCAGGCGCATTTTCTAAATCGGTTATGGTTTCAAATAAAGGTCCAATATCTACCGTTAATTCCTCTTCAAAAGCCACCAATTTCAGCATTGCAAAAAGTTGCATCACGTTAAGTGTCGTTTGGTTATTACTTATAATATAACGATTGGCCGCTTTTTCTCCATTGGTTTGCTGAATCGTTTTGATCGCTTTCATTGAATTAAGTGTTTTTAAAACATCTTCATCATTATATATGGAAAGGTCTATAGTTCCTTTAACTTTTGAAAGCATCTCGACTTGTTCCTTTTCAGATAAATCATAATAATTTTTTGGAAAGACTTTAGATCCTGTAGCAATAAGCCTATCTACCATTTTATTAAAAACAGCTGCATGAGCACGACTATCTTGACGAATATCTAAAGCTCCAAAATGGAATCCAAACAAATGGACTTTATTAAGCAGACTATTAAACTCTTCTAAATAAAGGGATTGATGCTCTTTAATGATAATAGACTTAATCGCTTTTAATTCTGAAGTAAAATGTGATAATGTTAATGCTTCTTTATCAGGTATTATAAAGGCATCATAAAGTTTTGTCTCTAATTCTGACAGACGTTCACCAACACCTTTAAATGTAAGTTTTCGTTTTAAACGTCTAATATCACGATAGTAATTTTTAAGAATTGTTATTCGCAATCTTCTCGCAACTTTTAAAGTGATTTCTGGAGTTACAAATGGATTTCCATCACGATCTCCTCCTGGCCAAAAACCAATATTTATGATATCGTTTTCTATATGATTTCCTTCAAATATGTTTTGTTGAATATAATCATAAATACTTCCGAAGGAATAATAAAACACATGTTCTAAATACCAAATTAGATTTACAGCTTCATCATAAGGAGAAGGCTTTTCATGTTTAAAAAAAGGTGTTTTTCCGAGTTGAGCTAAAAGATCATTAATCGTTAATAAATCGTTCTTTTGGATGGCTTCGGTTAAATCTGTAATAATTCCTAAAACAGCTCCAGGATAAAATTGCGTAGGATGTGCAGTGAGCACTATTCTAACTTTAAATTCTTCTAAATAATGTTTTAATTCTTCTAACTTATGCTCTGAAGCAGCTGATTCTTTAAGACTTCGAAGTGTTCCGATACCATCCATATTATTCACCACAGGAAAAGCTGCATCTTCAATGGCATCAAATAAAACAACTTGACGTTCTATATATTGAATAAATCGAAACAGTAAATTAGTTTGACTGTCTTTAGTACGTCTTGCTTGATATTTTTTAAAAAAAGTCTCAACTATGGTCGTAGGATTATCTCCTGCTTTAAACCCCTTCTCACAGGTTTCATGAAATAAGGGTAACAAAACTCCAGTCTTGGTAATAGTATCAAAAGGTAACGTCATAAATATACTATTGTATATCTGATATTTTGATAAGACATTTTGTTTAAATCTTATAAGTTTAGGTTGCGTAGACATAATATTTACTTCTTTGCATAAAGGTAGTACAAGCGCAACTGTTTTTATGTTACCTACTTGCATTTTTACAGAAAAAGCTAAAAGAAAAGGAAATCGTTAATAATGTTTCATTTTATAGGCATCATTAATATGAATATTTTAACACGTATTTACGTGTGTCTATATAATTACTACATTTGCAATGTTAACTTTTCAAATCAACACTATGTACAGTACGATTCAAATGATTCATTCTTATTGGGCTTATTTGGTATTAACCATGATAATTATAGCCAGTTTTAACGCCATTATAAAATATTTTGGCGGAAAGGAATTTAATGCTATAGATTTTAGAATTGCATTGTTTACATTGATTGTAACTCATATTCAGTTATTATTAGGAATTGCTTTATTTTTTGCTTCAGGTTATGTGTCATTAATAAGTGATATAGGCATGAGTGAATTAATGAATAATGATGTTTTACGTAACAAGATAATTGAACACCCAACATTAATGATTATAGCTGTTGCTTTAATAACTATAGGCTATTCTAAACACAAAAAGAAACTAACTTCTAAACCAAAGTTTAAAGTTCTAGCTATTTTTTACACATTAGCATTGGCTTCTGTTTTGTATATGATTCCTTGGAAAACATGGTTTTAAAACGGCTATAAAATAAAAAAAGCGCAAACTTACAAGTTTGCGCTTTTTTTATAATGAATCTTTAATACGGTGTTATTTTGCTTCTTTCACAACAAAAACATACACTGGAAAGTGGTCACTAAATCCATTTGTAAAGCCACTAGAGAAACTTCTAAAAGGGTAACCTTTGTAACGCCCATGCTTGCTAATTAAATAATTGCGACTGTATATTTCGGCTTTATAAAACCTATAAGACGAGTAATCTTTTTCTAATAAAGGTTTTGTCATTAGTATTTGATCAAACAAACTCCAAGCATCTCTATATGCTGTAGTTCCCAAACCATCTTTTCTAAACATGTTTTCATAAGGATTATAAATTCCTTTTAAACCAACATCTTCTTTTTCACTTTCTGCTTTTAAAACTTTTTTAACGCTTTCGTTAGTTGGATTGTCATTTAAATCTCCCATAATAAAGATCTTAGCATAAGGATCAATAGACTGTAAAGAGTCTGAAAGTCGTTTACTTACCTTTGCTGCAGCAACACGATTTACTCTACTTTTTGCTTCACCACCACTTCTTGATGGCCAGTGATTAACTACAACATGAATAAGATCTCCATCTAATTCTCCAGAAACGAGTAATTGATCTCTTGTTTGTCTACGTTCTTTTGTATTATGATCATATATTTTCACTTCATGAGAACTATGACTTATTGGCCTAAATAATTTTTTTTGGTATAATAAAGCGACATCAATACCTCTAACATCTGGAGATTCGTAATGAATAATTCCATAATCCCTTCCCACTAATAATGGATCGTTTACCACATCGACTAAAACTTGTCGGTTTTCAACCTCACAAACTCCAATAACTGCAGGAGAATTTCCAGTAACATCAGATCCAATATCAGCTATAACTCTAGCCATATTTTGTACTTTCTTAATGTAAACCTCTTCTCTGTTGGCTTTCATCTCCATAATTGGACTTCTCTCGTCAAATTTCGTCGTATCATTTACAGTGTCAAATAAATTCTCTAAATTGTAGAATGCTATTGTGTGAACTGTAAAGGGTTTTTTCTTTTTTTCTTCTTGAGAAAAAAGACTAAAAGTCAACAAAAAACAGATAGTTGTTATTGTAATACGTATTGCTTTCATTTATTCTAATATTATGTTATTGTTATAATCATTACAAATGTTAAGCCAAAAGTATGTATTTATTATAAATAATGTAAATTTGCAAGCCTTAAATAACTATTATTTAATGCGTGATAATTATTAACTTTAAAATTAAGCATGAAAAAAAGTATTTTTATTTTTTTACTTGGGATCTTTTCTTTTAGTTCAGCCTTCGCCCAACAAACCCTAATTAAGGGTAGTGTTAAAGATGCTGTAACCAATGAACCCATACCAGATGTTACAATTACTATTGAAGAAACATCGCAAGCTACAACTACTAATGGTTTTGGTGAGTTTACTTTTTCTTCAAATGTTCCCTTAGGTGAACAAGTGTTGAAAATATCTAAAGATGGATATGTAACTAAAAGATATCCTATTGTAGTGAATGAAGGTCAAACTGTAGATATTACAGATATGACTTTAGACATTGATGTCTCAGATTCTGTAGATTTATTTACAATCTCGTTAACAGATGACGAACTTAATGATGACACTAGTGCCTCAGATAATATTTCTGGGTTATTACAATCGTCACAAGACATCTATCAACGTACAGCTGCTTTTGAGTTTAGTTCTTCTTTCTTTAGAGTAAGAGGTTTAGATTCAGATAATGGTTCCGTTTTAATTAACGGTGTTGAAATGAACAAATTGTATAATGGAAGACCACAATGGAGTAATTGGGGAGGACTTAATGATGTAATGCGTAACCAAGAACTGACTTCTGGGTTAACACCTTCAGCGTATAACTTTGGAGGTATTTTAGGAACATCTAACATTAACACAAGAGCTTCAAAATACAGACAAGGTGGTCGTGTAACCTATTCATCATCTAACCGTAGTTATACTAACCGATTAATGACTAGTTATTCTTCTGGCTTAGTAGAAGGAGGTTGGGCTTACAGCTTTTCTCTTGGAAGACGATGGGGAAATGAAGGTTATCAAGATGCTTCTTTATATGATGCAAATTCATTTTTCGCATCTATTGAAAAGAAAATCAATGATAAGCATAGTATCAACTTTACATCAATTTATGCTCCAAATAGAAGAGGTAAATCTTCACCAAATACTCAAGAAGTTTATGACTTAAAAGGTATTAAATATAATGAATATTGGGGATATTTAGATGGTGAAAAACGCAACTCTCGTATTAAAGAAGTAAAAGAACCAATACTAATGTTAAACCACTATTGGGATATTAGTACTAAAACATCTTTAAACACAAATGTTGCTTACCAATTTGGTACTTTAGGAAATAGTCGTTTAGATTATTCTGGTGGTGGAAACCCAAGTCCAGCTTATTACCAAGATTTACCGAGTTACAATTTATCAGATGATGATGGGCCAGATTATGCTAATGCCTATATTAATGAACAGAATTTTATTAATGATGGCCAACTTGACTGGGAGCGTATTATAGATGCTAACATCACTAATAATGACCCAACTAATGGTGGAGCTAGACCAGCAGCTTATGTTCTATATGAAGACAGAAGTGATGATAAGCAACTGACAATCAATTCAATTTTAAGTTCAGAAATTAATGATAATATTTTATTAAACGCTTCTGTTAACTATAAAAGATTAAAATCTGAAAATTTTGGAGAAATTTTAGACTTATTAGGATCTAACGTTGGAGCATTAAATGTAGATTCTTTTGACGGTTTCCAGTATGATTCTCAAAATCCTGACCGTATCGTTGGTGAAGGAGATAAATTCAGATATAACTATAATTTATTTGCTAATGTTATTTCAGGATATGCTCAAGCTCAATTCAAGTACAATAAAGTAGACTTTTATGTCTCTGCAAGTGTTACAAATACAACATATCAAAGAGAAGGTTTATGGGAACACAGTAGATTCGCAGGAGATTTATCTTATGGTAAAGGAAAAGAATTAACTTTTACTGGAATTGGTACAAAAGCAGGATTTACTTATAAAATAACTGGTAAGCATTTATTAGATGTTAATGCTGGTTATATAACACGAGCACCTTCATTACGTAACACCTTTTCTAATTCAAGAGAAAACGCAAGTGTAGTAAGAGGTATAACTGAAGAAAAAGTAACTTCGTTTGATGCAAGTTACATTTTTAGATCTTCAATTGTTAAAGCTAAACTTACAGGATATTATTCAAAAATAGAAGATGCAAATGAAGTAGGATTTTATTATGCTGATGGTTTAAGTGGTTTTGATATTCAAGACAATGATACTTCTGCATTTGTACAAGAAATATTACAAGGAATCGATAAAAAACATATTGGAGTTGAATTAGGTATCGAAGCACAAGTTACACCAACTATTAAATTAAAAGGTGCAGGTTCTGTTGGTCAATATACTTATGATAACAATCCTAACTTATACTTAACATCTGCTAGTTTCACATCAGCTGATGGTTCAATTTCTTATGGAGAAGCGAATTTAAAAGATTATAAAATTGCTGGAGGTCCTCAACGTGCTGCTTCAATTGGTTTTGAATATAGAGATCCTGATTACTGGTGGTTTGGTGCAACAGCAAACTTTTTCTCAAATGCATATATAGATATTAATACGTTAACAAGAACAGAGAATTTTTATTTAGATGCTGATGGCTTACCATTTAATGACTATGATGAAGACGTTGCTAATGGTTTGTTAAAACAAGAAAAAATTGACGATTATATGGTTGTTAACCTTATAGGTGGAAAATCATGGAAAATAGATCAATACTATATTGGTTTTTTTGCTAGTGTTGGTAACCTGTTAGATAAACAATACAAAACTGGAGGTTTTGAACAAGGTAGAAACGCAAATTATAGAGAGTTAAGAGATGATAATTCTAACCCTAAACGTGTTTTTGGACCTAAATATTGGTATGGCCGTGGTACAAATTACTTTGTAAATGTGTACTTTAGATTTTAAAAAAAATAATTATGAAAAAATTAATATTAACACTTATGAAAACGAACAAAATTTTTACACTTTTCACGATTATAGCTATGAGTTTTGCTATAACTTCGTGTGTACAAGACGATGACTATACTGTGCCTAGCAGTTTAGGAGATGAAGAAAATGCGCTTTTAAATGATTTATTATCAGGAAATGCAATTGAAGTTACAATTGCTCAGGTAAAAGCTATGTATTTAGTTGAATTTGATCCAGGAGATAATGCTGCAGTTCTTATTGATGAAGACATCTATGTTAAAGGATATGTTTCTTCGTCTGATCAAACTGGAAACTTTTTCAAAGAGTTTTACATTCAAGATAGCCCATCTAATCCTACAGGAGCTTTAAAAATTGCAATAGATCAAGTAGATACTTACAATCAATTTAATATTGGTAGAGAAGTATATGTTAACTTAAATGGTCTTTATATTGGAGAGCAAAGAATTGAAGATGGTGTGATTACTATTGGAGGTGATACTGAAACAGACCAATATGGTACTACAGTCGTAAGATTAAACACTATCCAAAAATCAAGAAAAGTACTGAGGTCTAAAACAACTGAAGTAATGGAACCATTGGTAACTACTTTTTCTCAATTAACAGATAGTTCTGTTGGACTATTAGTAAGTGTTGAAAATGCTGAATTTGCTGATGACTTAGCTGGACTAAATTACTTTGATCCTATTCAATCTTTTGATACTCAAAGAAGGCTTCAAACATGCGAAGGAGCATCATATACTACGTTTAACTTAGAAACAAGTAGTTTTGCTAACTTTAAAAACACACCATTACCGCTTGGAAATGGAACAATTACAGCTGTTGTGAATAAAACTTTTGATGGAGCTAGTGTAATCTTAGCATTAAACTCAATTGATAATGTAAACTTTACTGAAGCTCGTTGTGAGGTGATAGATATTAGTGACTATGTTGTCGTGTATGAAGAAGATTTTGTTGGTGGTTTAAATGGTTGGGAAGTAAATACCACTGAAGGAACTATGGATTGGTATCCAGCATCTTTTGGCGGAGTTTCATATATTAGAGGTTCTGCATATGATGGTTCTAATGCAGTACAAATGGTTAGTTGGTTAATCTCACCTTCTTTTGATTTTGACGCTCAAACTGATGAACAGATGATATTAGAAATTGCTGATGCATTTAGTGATGCAGGTGAAGAGCCCTTAACAGCTTACTATTCTAACGATTATGTTTCAGGAAATGACCCTTCTACTGCTACTTGGACTGAAGTAGGAGCTAGTCAAATTGAAGCACTACCTATTAACGGAGGATTTTTTGATAATGTGTATGATGCAACTAATTTTATAGATCTTTCTGCCGCAACTGGTAATGGTGTAATTGCATTTGTTTATGATAGTGATGATGCTGCGATTTCTTCGACAAGAGATTTAGGTAATGTTAAAATATTATCTCCTCAATAAAAGTACCAACATAAATAATTAGTATTAATATAATTATACAAAAACCTGCTAATTCATTTTAGCAGGTTTTTTTTAACCATATTAACAAAATGACAATCTTCGATATATTTTTCTTTAATGTTTTTAGCTACTATAAAGCGCGTTTTAAAAAACAAGCCAATACTATTGCCGTTTTATATATTTCAACGTTACAAATAGCTTTAGTATTCCTTTTGGGAAGTTTTTTTGCTGTTTTTTTAAGTCAAATGAATGTCAACACTATGTCTTCAAGTAAAGCTTGGACTTTATTTATAATAGCATCAATATTTATTTATTTTAAAAATTGGATTCAGTATGGAGGTAAAAAACGTAAAGTTTTAAATGCAAAGACAAGTAAAAATAAGTCTAAATTATATCCTATTTGGTTGCTCTGGTTATTACCAATTGCATCTATTGGTCTATCTATAATTATATTACAAGCATTATAAAAACAAAACGCTATCAACATAAGTTAATAGCGTTTTTAATTTTATTAGTTATAATTTAATTCTCTCTTTGAATATAAACCCAAGCGACTCTTTGTTTACCATTATCATATTCCATCGTATAAAAATACGTTCCAACGGGTAATTCATCACCTTCATTGGTCTGTCCGAACCATTCATTCGTGTAATTTTTCTTAGTGTATACTAACACTCCATTTCTATTAAAAATTTCAAGTTTAGTAACACCATAGCTACTTAAATCAAAGACTTCATTTTTACCATCGCCATTAGGTGATATCCCTTGTGGAATAACACAAGTTGGTAATTCTATAACAGTTATGAATGTACTATTAGAACAACCTGTATCATTAAAAATGACTTCTATTTCGTAATCTCCTGCATCAATAACTGGAAGTGTTAATCCGTTTTCATTAGATATTAAACCATTTTCTAGATACCAATTAATAGTAACTTCACTCTCTGTATAGTTTTCAGGTGTGGCAGCTATAATAATTGGCACAGTAGCATTAGGGCAAACCTCATAATCAAAATTAGTTGTAAATGAAGTTAAAGGTTCAGTACCAATAACTAAATCGAAACTATTAGTTACATAACAATCCGCAAAAGCTAAAGTTTCAACTCTTACAAATATGGTTTCTCCAGAACTGTCATAAGGGCTTGTTAAGGCACCAATTGCATCCATTGCATCAGCTTGAGAAGTGTGATAAGTTACAATAAACTGTGATGCATCTTGACCATTTAATATATGAATATCATTTGTAACCAAATCAAATGTTGCAATTCCATCATCGTCATTATCACATCCAATCAAGTCAACACTTTCGGCTGTATGTGTCGGACTTGAAATGGATAATTCAAAGTTTGTTGTTTCAAAACAACCCGTAGCATTATCTTCAATTCTAATATATATTGTTTGAGGATTTGATGTATTCGGGTAAGGAGACATTAAATTGTTGATATCTAAATCTGCTTCAGCTTGAGACTCATGATAAGTCACTGTAAAATCAGTAGGACTCTGAACACCTAAAACGACATTAGTATTATCATAAATATCAAATTCAGCTTGATTTGTAGTTGAACATGCTGTTAAATCATCTGGTGTATTTGCTACTACAGGCTTAGGCAAAAATTCAATTAAAACTTCATCATCAATGATACAAGATGGTGAAAAAATAATTTGAACTGTATATAAACCAGCTTCTATTACTGTAAGTGTAGAGGCTATTTCTCCAGGAATAACAAATCCGTCTTTATACCATACATGGTCTACATTTGGAGCTGAAGTGTCTAAAATAATAGTTTCATCTTCGCAAACGGCTGTTCCTCCTGCTATAGTAATATCACCACCTAAGTCTACTTCTCCTATATCAAAACTACCCGCTTTTAAATATACACCAGAGTCAAAAGCATTATCTCTCGCATCAGCAATTACCAATTTGATATGATATACTTCACCAATATTTACAGGTGAAAATGCAGTAAATACATCTGTTCTTCCATCAAAAGAAATTGGAGGCAAATTATCTGGTATATATTCTCCAAAATATTGCTCATTAATTGCTGGACACGCGCCATTATCTGGGTGAATATTTGTTACCAAAATTGGATCAGTTGTTCCAGGTACTACTGCTAAATTTGTAGTAACACTATTTGAATCTGTTAACAAAAATGCAAAGGCATCTGAATAATCACATTCAAAAGTTCCCATATCATATTCTTCAGAAGCCATTAGAAAGTCAAAACTTAACTCGTCATTTAATGGTACAAAATCAAATTCTATTATGGTAGCGTTATTTGTCACTTCACCAGTTATTGCTGTTAAATCTGCATCTCCAGTCCATGCGCCAGTTCCGCTTGAAACAAAATTCACATTTGGTCCTGCTGCTTGACTTGCATCACCTGAGGTTAACAATAAACCTTCTTCAAAAGGAAAACCTCCATCTGGATTAGAAAAGTATCCTATGCCATTATCTTCGCCGAAATTAGTTCCTGTTGAAAATGTAACATTCGAAATTTGGGCACAAGGGCTGTCTATCAAAACATCAATCACTAACTCTTCTGGAGTGTACGTTGTTTGATCAACTAGTACATTTCCAGATCCTGGTCTAATGCATAAATCAAATGTATAATCTACTGAGTCACTATCGGCTGAAAATATTCTTACATAATAAGTGTTTCCAATTGTTAATACAGGTGTCACACTAGCATTAGCATCTGAACAATATAATTCAACTGGTGCTCCACAAGTACCTTCATAAACTGCATGATCTATATCTTGGAAAAAACCTCCTCCATTTATATTTAAAATTGATATAATTTGGATGTCATTTAATGCTACAAACTCAAACCACACATCATCATCAGGATCTCCAGCACATGCTCCGTCTGGAACACCAGATGGTGTTGCTTCTAACAATGTTCCTGATGTTATTAAATCACAACTTACATCTGCATTTACAACAGCCATTGTAGCATTACAAGGATTATCATTTTCTGGAGGACAAGCCAATAATTGTATTGCTGAACTATTAATTACACAATTAACATCTTGATCATTATTTATAGTAACAACTACATCTACTAAAAATGGGAATGGACCAATCTGATAGATTCCTGTAGCTGATACAGGTTCTGTTAATCCATCTATATTGTTTGAAATTGTTAGTGATGTTGCATCACCCAAAGAAGTCACATTAACATCTATCAAAAATTGATTCCCGTTTGCACAATCATCTACTACTTGATAAGTTGCTACTGGATTGATACACGTTGCACATGCTACTGTGAAATCAATGCCATCAGGAAATGATCCCGATGTACAACTTACTGAGCCATCTGAGGTGACTTGAATTGTAATAACACCTGTTAATGATTGAAAAGTTAAACCTGATATATCGCCATCATTTCCTTCTCCATTATATAATACGCCTGCTGGTGTGCCACTTCCATCTGTTACTAATAAGAAATCAAATGGATCGCCTTCTACTTCTCCTGAATTTATTGTTAAGTTAAGAGGTGAGCCATCTGAACTTGTATATGTTAAAGTTATTGAATCGTTATTGTCATAGCACAAGAAACCTGCTATTGGTCCTGCACTACAATCTACAACGGTGTCTAAACACAATTCTTGAGTCAATGCGCCACTAGAGATCTCACAATTTGTATCATCATCATTTGCGACTGTTATTACTACTGGTACATTATTTGCAAATGGCCCAAAGGTTACCACTCCTGTTACTCCTACTGTTTGTGGTGCACTCCCTTGATCATCACTTAACGTGATTGTATTTGCGGATCCTAAATCTGTTAAATCTACTTCTACAAAAAATTCTGGGCCTACTACACAATTTGAAACAACACTATAAGTCGCTACTGGATTTACACATGTTGCACAAGAAACTATAAAATCCCATTCTAATCTCGCTCCTGATTCACAACTTACTGAGCCATCACTATTCACTTCCATGTAAATAGAATCTCCTAATACAGAATCAAATGTAAGGCCTGTGAAATCAAACACATCATCTCCTTCACTACTAAATAGAAGTGCTCCTGTATTATCGGTTCCATCATAGATGGATAAATCATCAAAACCTCCCTCTATCGTTCCTGAATTGAATACGATTCGTATTGGACTACCATCACTCGAGGTAAAGGTCCAATTTGTTGTATCGTTATTCAGATAACAATAATTTATTTGGGTTGGTGCCTGTGTACAATCTATTGCGAATTCTGTTTGTATTGTTGTTGTGAAATTAATTGGTCCTGCCCAAGAGCTAAATACGCCTGATCCGCAATCTGCTCGTAACCAAACCTCATAATCGGTAGAGTAATCTAAACCTGTCTCATTTACTGTCGTTGACCCTACAGTTGTCCCTGATCCTGTAGGCTCGCCTGAACCTGCTGGCAACACTACATATTCCCATGAAGTCTCACCATTATTCCCATTCCAATCTATATCTGCCGTTGTGCCACCTACATTTGAAACAACAATACTACTTGGTGCTATACAAAATGATCCACAAGCTTCTACTCGAACTAAGTCTATTGACATATCTCCTTCAAATCCTCCTATTCCCGTATGACTAAACTCTACATATATCGTCTGCCCTAAATAAGAATCTAAGTTGATTCCTATTGGAACCCATGGTTGAGCTCCATCGGTCTGTAATTCGCCTGACCATATAAATAAATTAGTAAATGGTCCTGCTGCTGAATCGGAAACACCTACATTAAGAACTCCCATATCTGATCCAAAAGCATGCATGTAAAAAGATAATTCTGCACCATCAACTGCGCTTGTTAAATCTATTGCTGGACTTACTGCTGAAGCCGTAGTTGTTGAAGTTCCTGCCTCGTAATTCATGAAACTAGTGCCGCTAAACGCTGCATCTGCGCCTGTTCCGAATGACCCTGAATCATTGGGAATCTCCCAAGTGCCATCTGCACCTCCAAAATCTCCTGTCCAGCCATCTAAACCATCAAACTCTGCTGTATAAACATAGGAAGAACTACCCGTTGAACAGGTAACACCAACTGGTGCTGGTGGTGGTGTATTAAATGTGCTGAAATTAATTGGACCTGACCAAAAACTAAAGCCATCAACTCCACAATCTGATCTAACCCAAACTTCATAATCGGTAATCGCTGTTAATCCTGAAATTGGATAAGAATTATTAATCATTGTTGCTGTTCCTGAACCTGTTGGCTCTCCTGTACCTGCAGCCTGAACTAAAACTTCCCAGTTACTCTCTGAACCACCTGTGCTCCATGTAAGATCCGCTGAAACATCTGTAATGTTATCTACAATAAATCCTGATGGATAATCACAAGTAGAATTATAAACTATTATATTATCTAGTAACCAATACCAAGCCCAAGTATCTCCATCATTGTATACAAATCTTATTTGCATTGCTGCATTAGAATAAGCCGTAATATCTAAATGCTGTGTATCTGGTGCATCAAATGCTCCTATATCTGCTGCTTGATTTAATACTTCAACCCAATTGGTACCATCAAATACTTCTACTATAGTGAAATCTGCTGCACCATTATTATTGTAATATTGATCAAAATCTAAATACAATAAAACTGATCCTGTTGTATCAAATACAGGGGAAGTTAAAGTCTCTATTAGTGCAATACCATCACCATTAGCATCACTATCTACAAATGCAACATTGGAACCGTTTAAACTGTTTGCGCCTCCTTGTAAACCAGAAACCCATGAATCACCCATGGCTCCTCCTTCATCGGTAACAATCCAATCCGCTGGAATATCAACGTCAAAATTCTCCTGTAAATAGGTTTGGGCATTTATACTAATAGCTAGTATAAAAAGCATACTTATTAATATGTATTTTTTCATTAGATTTAATTGAAGTAGTTAATCTTGTCTTTTAATACTTTAAAACTTTTCAAAACACAAAAAGCCCCGTAATAAAACAGAGCTTTTATGATTAGTTAGTTGGTCATTATAGTTAGTTAATTATTTTGCTTGTGGTCCACCGCTTACAATAATAAATTCTGATCTTCTATTCATTTGGTGATCCTCTTCAGAACAATTTGAACCACAATCTACTTTAGGCTCGCTTTCTCCTTTCCCCATTCCAGATATTCTAGATTTATCTACACCTTTAGAAATAACGTATTGGACTGTCGTTTTTGCCCTTCTATCAGATAATTTAGAGTTGTATGAAGCTGGGCCTCTACTATCTGTATGTGAAGTAGCATTAATAACCATATCTGGATACTTGTTCATAATTTGAACTAATTTATCTAATTCAAAAGCAGCCTGAGCTGTTACATTTGATTTATCAAATTCAAAGAAAATAGGATTTAATATAATTTCTTTTGGTCCTACAATGACTTCGATAGGATCTAGCATTATGCTAAGTTTTACTTCTTCATCGTTAGTAGCACTAACTTTGACTTTTTGACTTACATAGCCATCCATTACTATTTCTAATTCAGAATCTTTATCAGCTTCAATAATAAAATCAACTGTACCATCAGAATTAGCTATTTTAGATAATACTTTATTTCCTTGGTCATCATATAAAGTTACACTTACAGCATTTATTGGTTCACCTGTTTTAGAATCTACAACTGTACTTGCAATTAACACATCATTTAGTGGCTGAATTCTTTTAATACCATAAATATCATCGCCTCCTAATCCTCCATCTCTATTTGATGACACATATCCTTCTTTAGTTTCTTCATCTAAATTGAATGCAAAATCATCAGCACTACTATTAATAGGGATTCCAATATTACGAACTGGTCCCATTTTTCCATCAACGACTTTAGAATGAAATACATCCATATTACCTAGACCTAAATGACCATTAGAAGAAAAATAAAGAGTGTTATTACTACTAATAAATGGGAACATTTCTTGTCCATGTGTATTTACCTTTTGCCCAAGGTTCGTTGGTTCTCCTAGAGATCCATCATCATTGATCGATGACATATAAATATCAAACATTCCGAAACCACCTGGCATATCTGAAGAAAAATATAGTGTTTTACCATCTGGACTAACAGAAGGGTTTTTAACAGAATAGTTTTTACTATTAATATCAAAACCTTCAACATTACTCCAAGTATCTCCTAATTTTGTCGCTTTAAAAAGGTGTAATAAACTATATCTTACTTTAGTAATTGAATCTTTTTCGTATTCTCTTTCAAAATAACTTTCTCTTGAAAAATACATTGTTTTACCATCAGGTGAAAAAGAGACAATCCCTTCGTGATGTTTTGTATTTACTTTATCCTCAACTAAAGTTGCAGCTTGGTATGTACCATCTTCGTTTTTTGCTAACTCATAGATATCTAAAAAAGGTTCTTCATTCCATCCATAAGTTTTACGATTTGTATTTCTAGCAGAAGTAATATAAAGCTTACCATCTTTTAATGTACCGCCAAAATCTGCATACTGTGTATTAAATCCTAAACTTTGAATATTGAATTTTTTGCCTTTTTCTAAAATCTTTGGTAAGTAATCAGGATTATTGGTGTAAGCTATAGCTCTATCATCGCTAGGACGCATTTTAGCAAACTTAGCCATTTGCGCATTTGATTCTTCATATTTACCATTAGCTTTAAGCATTTGAGAATACTTAAATATCATTTCTGGCACATCTGTAGTTTCTAATGCTTTGGCATACCATTTTTCAGCCTCTTGAGTGTTAAATACATTATAATATGATTCAGCTAATTGACTGTACACGTATGTATCGCCTTTACCATCTTCAATTAATTTTGCATAGACTTCAGCAGCTTCAACAAATTCAAATCTAGAGAAGTGTTTATCTGCTTTTTTTGTGTTTTTATTTTGAGCTATTAAGCTAAGGCTACTTAATGCTACTATTGTAAAAAGTGTTAATAATTTTTTCATGTTGTTTAGCTTAGCTGGTTAGAAATATCTTGGTGAACGTGAAACATTTTTCGGGAAATTCAAATCAAATAATAACATGAACTCATGAGATGCTGGTGCATACTTTTTAATATCGGAAGTTACAGCATCATATGCATACCCAATTCTAATTGTTGGTGTGATAGCAAAATTAACTAATCCAGAAAACGAATCATCTAATCTGTAAGAACCACCTATTTCAAATTTTTCAAAAAACAACGCATTCAAGTTCACATCATATGATGTTGGAGCATCAAAAGCAGATTTAACTAAAAATGATGGTTTTAACTTTGTATTTTTTGATAATTGAAATACATAACCACCTGTTAAAAAGTAATGTGATGCCTCTGTACCTAATTTATTACCATTGGCATCTAAATGAACGGAGTTTAAAATATTTGGCACAGAAAAAGATAAATAATAATTATTTGTATAATAAAATAGTCCTGCTCCAACATTAGGAGTTGTAGAGTTAATATCTTGAAAAAAGTCATCTCCTTGATCTATTAAATCTAAGCTGCCTAATCCAATATCATGGAATGTAGCACCTGCTTTAATACCAAAAGCTAAACGGTTTGGTCCTCCTAGCTTTAAGGTATAAGAAAAATCTGCATAAGCATTAGTTTCATTTACTGGACCAATTTGATCTGAAATAACAGATAAACCAACACCTACTTTTTCTCCAACACGAAGGTGACCGAAAAAAGTACCTGTTTCTGGAGCACCATCTATACCTGTCCATTGCGTACGATATAATAATCCAAACGAAAGATTTTCTCTAGATCCTGCATATGCTGGATTAATCACATTCATGTTATACATGTACTGTGTGTATTGTGGATCTTGTTGTCCATACATTTGTGTTGCAATGAGAAATACAACAATAATATAAAGTTTTTTCATCTGTTAATTTTTAGTTGTTTTTTTAGTTGTTGGATTAAATTTGTACAGTATTTATCTACTTTATAAAACAAATACTGTACGCCTTAATATTAATTACTTGAATTGTTGATTTTAATTTAGTCTTTGGATATATACCCATGCTGTTCGTTGCTTACCATTATCATATTCCATCGTATAGAAATATGTACCAACGGGTAATTCATCTCCATCATCATTTTGTCCATGCCATTCATCACTATAGTTTTCTTTTGAATACACTAAAGTTCCATATCTATTAAATATCTCTAGTTTTGTTACTCCATAACTACTTAAATCAAATGTGTCATTTTTACCATCTCCATTTGGTGATATTCCTTGTGGAATTACACAAGTTGGTAATTCAATTACAATTTGTTCTGTAATACTGAAACACAGTGTTTGATTATTTATAACTTCAATTTCATAAAGACCAGCTTCGATAACAGGAAGTGTTAAACTATTTTCACCTGCGATAATACCACCATCAAAATACCAATTGATAGTTACATCGCTTTCCAAATAATTATTTGCTGTCGCTGCTATTTGAATTGGGACTGTAGCATTAGGACAAACTTGGTAATCAAAATCGGTCGTAAATGTAGTATTAGGTAAAGGATTTACTACTAACTCTAGTGTTCCGGTTGAAAAACAATCAAAGGCTATATTACTTTCTATTCTTACAAAAATTGTAGTTGATGTACTACTATATAATGAAGATGTATCAATTACATTTGAACCAGCATCAGCATCAGCTTGTGTTTCATGATAAGTAACTGTAAAATCTGCAGCACTTTGACTACCAAGTGCATTTGCATCTTGAGTCGTTAAATCGAATAAAGTAACGCCATCAAAATCATCATCACATTCAGAATACTCTACACTATTTACTGTTGGTGTTGGTCCTGAAATAATTAAATTAAAACTAGTTGTTGCAGAACAGAACGTTGCATCATCATCTTCAACTCTAACAAATATTGTTTGAGGATTAGAAATATTAGGATATGGTGACATTAATGCATTAATACCTTGTTGCGCTTCTGCTAAAGTTAAATAATATGTTACATTAAACTCTGTTGGATCTTGTGTCCCTAATATGGTGGCAGTTTGAATGTTTAAATCAAAATCTTCAATCTCATCAGCTGAAGCATCATCACAGGTAATTATATCATCTACTGCATTTGCAACCGCTTCTGAACCAAAAATTACAGTAATCTCATCTTGTGCTTGACCACCACAACCATCATCATATGCAATTACAGTATAAGTACAAGAATCTGACACTGTTAAAATAGAACTTTCTTCCCCTGGAATAATGAATCCATCACAGTACCATTCATATCGATCTGCAAATGGAGAATCTGCTATAATATCAACTGAATCAAGGTCACACCATTCTTGATCTTGACCTAAATCAACATCTATTTCAGCTGTAAAGAAACCTCCATCATTATTAGTTTGTGCAATTTGGATAAAACCTGGGTCTCTAGACCAATTACTAACTAACAATACATATATCTCACCAGCTACAGCATTGTTGATAGTAAAATTCTCAACTGCTGCCGCATCCCAACTACAATCTACAATATTACCAAATGGGTAAAAACCAGGATCTATGGTGTTGTTTGGACAATCACATTCTGTTTCTAAACCTAAAGCACAATAATCTACTGAATCAGTAAATGGTCCCCATAACACAAAATCCACATCTAAATCATCACCTTCTGGATTCCCCATATCATCAAAGTTTTCCCATTGTTCAATTTGAAATTCTATAGTACCAGATGCTCCAACTTCAAATTCAAACCAAGAAGGGTTAGGAGTATCATTCAAACAAGCAATATCAATATCTTGTTCAATTCCAACGACACTAGGAAAAATAAATACATCTGTACCTGCACTTATACAAGGGTTATCTGCATTTTCACAATCAACATTATCTGGAGCACTTCTTATACAAAGGTCAAAAGTACTTGTATCTGAATCACTACCTCCAGAAAAAACTCTTATGTAATATGTATTTCCAACTACGTAAGCAATTTCATCAAAACTAAATTCAGCATCTGAACAAAACAATTCTGTTAGGTTATCACAATCGCCTTCGTAAACACCATGGTCTATATTAAAACCTCCACCAGCAATATTAATTATAGAAATTACTTGAGATTCATTTTCTGCTACAAACTGAAACCATATATCATCATCAGGATCTCCACCACATGCTCCGTCTGGAACACCAGATGGTGTTGCTTCTAACAATGTTCCTGATGTTATTAAATCACAACTTACATCTGCATTTACAACAGCCATTGTAGCATTACAAGGATTATCATTTTCTGGAGGACAAGCCAATAATTGTATTGCTGAACTATTAATTACACAATTAACATCTTGATCATTATTTATAGTAACAACTACATCTACTAAAAATGGGAATGGACCAATCTGATAGATTCCTGTAGCTGATACAGGTTCTGTTAATCCATCTATATTGTTTGAAATTGTTAGTGATGTTGCATCACCCAAAGAAGTCACATTAACATCTATCAAAAATTGATTCCCGTTTGCACAATCATCTACTACTTGATAAGTTGCTACTGGATTGATACACGTTGCACATGCTACTGTGAAATCAATGCCATCAGGAAATGATCCCGATGTACAACTTACTGAGCCATCTGAGGTGACTTGAATTGTAATAACACCTGTTAATGATTGAAAAGTTAAACCTGATATATCGCCATCATTTCCTTCTCCATTATATAATACGCCTGCTGGTGTGCCACTTCCATCTGTTACTAATAAGAAATCAAATGGATCGCCTTCTACTTCTCCTGAATTTATTGTTAAGTTAAGAGGTGAGCCATCTGAACTTGTATATGTTAAAGTTATTGAATCGTTATTGTCATAGCACAAGAAACCTGCTATTGGTCCTGCACTACAATCTACAACGGTGTCTAAACACAATTCTTGAGTCAATGCGCCACTAGAGATCTCACAATTTGTATCATCATCATTTGCGACTGTTATTACTACTGGTACATTATTTGCAAATGGCCCAAAGGTTACCACTCCTGTTACTCCTACTGTTTGTGGTGCACTCCCTTGATCATCACTTAACGTGATTGTATTTGCGGATCCTAAATCTGTTAAATCTACTTCTACAAAAAATTCTGGGCCTACTACACAATTTGAAACAACACTATAAGTCGCTACTGGATTTACACATGTTGCACAAGAAACTATAAAATCCCATTCTAATCTCGCTCCTGATTCACAACTTACTGAGCCATCACTATTCACTTCCATGTAAATAGAATCTCCTAATACAGAATCAAATGTAAGGCCTGTGAAATCAAACACATCATCTCCTTCACTACTAAATAGAAGTGCTCCTGTATTATCGGTTCCATCATAGATGGATAAATCATCAAAACCTCCCTCTATCGTTCCTGAATTGAATACGATTCGTATTGGACTACCATCACTCGAGGTAAAGGTCCAATTTGTTGTATCGTTATTCAGATAACAATAATTTATTTGGGTTGGTGCCTGTGTACAATCTATTGCGAATTCTGTTTGTATTGTTGTTGTGAAATTAATTGGTCCTGCCCAAGAGCTAAATACGCCTGATCCGCAATCTGCTCGTAACCAAACCTCATAATCGGTAGAGTAATCTAAACCTGTCTCATTTACTGTCGTTGACCCTACAGTTGTCCCTGATCCTGTAGGCTCGCCTGAACCTGCTGGCAACACTACATATTCCCATGAAGTCTCACCATTATTCCCATTCCAATCTATATCTGCCGTTGTGCCACCTACATTTGAAACAACAATACTACTTGGTGCTATACAAAATGATCCACAAGCTTCTACTCGAACTAAGTCTATTGACATATCTCCTTCAAATCCTCCTATTCCCGTATGACTAAACTCTACATATATCGTCTGCCCTAAATAAGAATCTAAGTTGATTCCTATTGGAACCCATGGTTGAGCTCCATCGGTCTGTAATTCGCCTGACCATATAAATAAATTAGTAAATGGTCCTGCTGCTGAATCGGAAACACCTACATTAAGAACTCCCATATCTGATCCAAAAGCATGCATGTAAAAAGATAATTCTGCACCATCAACTGCGCTTGTTAAATCTATTGCTGGACTTACTGCTGAAGCCGTAGCTGTTGAAGTTCCTGCCTCGTAATTCATGAAACTAGTGCCGCTAAACGCTGCATCTGCGCCTGTTCCGAATGACCCTGAATCATTGGGAATCTCCCAAGTGCCATCTGCACCTCCAAAATCTCCTGTCCAGCCATCTAAACCATCAAACTCTGCTGTATAAACATAGGAAGAACTACCCGTTGAACAGGTAACACCAACTGGTGCTGGTGGTGGTGTATTAAATGTGCTGAAATTAATTGGACCTGACCAAAAACTAAAGCCATCAACTCCACAATCTGATCTAACCCAAACTTCATAATCGGTAATCGCTGTTAATCCTGAAATTGGATAAGAATTATTAATCATTGTTGCTGTTCCTGAACCTGTTGGCTCTCCTGTACCTGCAGCCTGAACTAAAACTTCCCAGTTACTCTCTGAACCACCTGTGCTCCATGTAAGATCCGCTGAAACATCTGTAATGTTATCTACAATAAATCCTGATGGATAATCACAAGTAGAATTATAAACTATTATATTATCTAGTAACCAATACCAAGCCCAAGTATCTCCATCATTGTATACAAATCTTATTTGCATTGCTGCATTAGAATAAGCCGTAATATCTAAATGCTGTGTATCTGGTGCATCAAATGCTCCTATATCTGCTGCTTGATTTAATACTTCAACCCAATTGGTACCATCAAATACTTCTACTATAGTGAAATCTGCTGCACCATTATTATTGTAATATTGATCAAAATCTAAATACAATAAAACTGATCCTGTTGTATCAAATACAGGGGAAGTTAAAGTCTCTATTAGTGCAATACCATCACCATTAGCATCACTATCTACAAATGCAACATTGGAACCGTTTAAACTGTTTGCGCCTCCTTGTAAACCAGAAACCCATGAATCACCCATGGCTCCTCCTTCATCGGTAACAATCCAATCCGCTGGAATATCAACGTCAAAATTCTCCTGTAAATAGGTTTGGGCATTAAATTCCCAAGACGTAAAAACAAGGACTAATGCTAATAGAAAAGTAATTTTTTTCATGTGTTATATACTATTAATTATTTTATATAATTTACTGATGTTAAACACCTTAGGCTTAGTTACTCAAAAATGAGACTAAGCAAAAAAGGTTAATCGTAATAAGAATAGAGGCAAATTAAGTATCGAAGATAAAAAAAATGGTTATTAAGAAAGCCTTAACAATACTATAATAGATGAAGTGCTATTTTTATCGATAAAAAGATTAGCCCGTTAATTCATCTTACTTAAGTGCATATAAACTGGAAAATGATCACTAAATCCGCCTTTGTATTTTTTCCCTACATAAGTTCGAAATGGTTGTCCTTTAAATTTGCCATAATACTGGGTTAAAAACTTTTCATCATAGATACCTGCTTCTTCAAATTTCAAACTTAAATTATCTGTTTCAAAAAAATTAGTTGTGAATAATATTTGATCAAAAACATTCCATTTAAAGTTATGATTTTGAGTCCCTCGAGAATACGATACTAACGTTTTCATAGGATTAAACAATTGTCCTTTTTCGGCAAGCATTTTTACACTTTCATTATTTGGATTGTCATTAAAATCACCCATTACAATAATTTTAGGATTGACTTCATCAGCTTTAATTGTTTCAATAATATTAATAGCTACTTGAGACGCAACTATTCTATTAAGAGATGATACTTCAAGGCCATCACGACGTGAAGGCCAATGATTAACAATACAATGAATCAACTCGCCGTTTAATTTTCCAGAAACTAATAGTATATCTCTAGTAAAATCTTGGGTGCCATTTTCTTTTTCAAGATAAATTGTAAAAGGCTTTGAATTAATTAATTCAAATTCATCTTTATTATAAATTAAACCCACATCTATCCCTCTTTCATCTTTGGAATCATAATGAACTATGTCATAATTATAGCCTTTCAAATCATCGACATCAATAAGGTCTTTTAACACCTTTTTATTCTCAGCTTCAGCTATTCCAATTAATGTAGGTGGTTTTTGTATATCATTAAAACCTATTTTTGAAATGACGTCAGCTAATTTATGTAATTTCCTCTTGTAGCGCTTTTTTGTCCATCTTTTAGCTGAGTTTGGTAAAAAATCGTTATCGTGAGTTAATCCGTTGTCTTCAAAATCAAAAAGATTTTCTACATTATAAAATGCGACAGTATATTGATGCTCTGTTTTGTTTTCTTTTTCCACAGAACAAATTTAAATTTTAAAATACAATACACATACTTTCAATTACGTAACTTTGTAAATATTTTGATTTATGATAGAAAAAAAAGACATACAACTTGAAAAAGCTGTACTAATAGGTGTTATAACTAAAGAACAAAATGAAGAACGCTCTAATGAATATTTAGATGAGTTAGAGTTTTTAACGTATACAGCTGGTGGTGAAGTGCTAAAACGTTTTACGCAGAAAATGGAAATGCCAAACCCGAAAACTTTTATAGGTACTGGTAAAATGGAAGAGGTAGCAACCTTTATTAAAAACAATGATGTTGGTACTGCTATTTTTGATGATGAATTATCTGCAGCACAAGAACGAAATATCAGTAAAATTTTAGAATGCAAAGTGTTAGATCGTACAAATCTAATTCTAGATATTTTCGCTCAACGCGCAACAACTAGCTATGCTAGAACTCAAGTAGAGCTTGCGCAATGTGAATATTTGTTACCAAGATTAAAAGGAATGTGGACTCACCTTGAGCGACAAAAAGGCGGAATTGGAATGCGTGGTCCAGGTGAAACTGAAATTGAAACAGACAGACGAATTGTAAGAGATAAAATCGCGCTACTTAAAGCCAAAATAAAAACCATTGATAAACAAATGGCTGTGCAACGTGGTAACCGTGGTAAAATGGTGAGAGTCGCTTTGGTTGGTTACACCAATGTTGGAAAATCAACTTTAATGAATGTTGTCAGTAAAAGTGATGTCTTCGCTGAAAACAAATTATTTGCAACCCTAGACACAACAGTAAGAAAAGTAGTCATTCAAAATTTACCTTTTTTATTAACTGATACAGTTGGTTTTATTAGAAAATTACCAACGCAATTGATAGAATCTTTTAAAAGCACACTAGACGAAGTTAGAGAAGCAGATTTATTGTTACATGTTGTTGATATTTCACATGCTAATTTTGAAGAACATATTGATTCTGTGAATAAAATTTTAGGTGAAATTGACAGCTCAAACAAACCTACTATCATGGTTTTTAATAAAATTGATGCCTATAAAGCAGAACCATTAGATGAAGATGATTTAATAACTGAAAAAACATCTGCTCACTACACATTAGAAGAATGGAAAAACACTTGGATGAATAAAGTAGGAAATAACGCTTTATTTATTTCTGCACTAAATAAGAAAAACTTAGACTCCTTTAAAAAACGAGTCTATGATGAAGTACGAGAAATTCATGTGACTCGTTTTCCTTATAATCATTTTCTATATCCAGATTATGAAGATGAACAATAATTTAGTTCTATAAAAAAAGGCTGTCTTTATAAAGACAACCTTTTTATTTTATATCAAATTTGATTACCAAATTCGGACTCTATCTTCTGGAGCAATCCACATAGCATCACCTTCCTTTATATCAAATGCTTCGTAAAAGGCATCAATATTTTTTAAAGGTTGAGTTGCTCTTACCATTCCTGGTGAATGTGTATCTGTTTTAATAAGTGTTCGTAATGCGTCGTCTCTTGTTAATGTTCTCCAAACTGTTGCCCAAGACATAAAGAAACGTTGTTCTGGTGTAAATCCATCAATGTTTTCTGGTCTTCCAGTTTTAGCATAATGCAACTGTAAACCATCATATGCTCCAAGTACACCTCCTAAATCTCCAATATTTTCTCCAAGTGTATACTTTCCGTTTACATAAACGCTATCTAAAACTTCTAGAGCACTATATTGATCTGCTAAAGCATCTCCACGTTTAGTAAATTCTTCAAGATCGGTAGGTGTCCACCAGTTCTTTAAGTTTCCATCAGCATCAAAACGCGATCCAGAATCATCAAACGCATGAGAGATTTCATGACCAATAACAGCTCCTATTCCTCCATAATTTACGGCATCATCAGCGGTATAATTATAGAATGGTGGTTGCAAAATTGCTGCAGGAAATACAATTTCATTGTTAATTGGACTATAGTAAGCATTAACCATTTGAGGTGGCATTCCCCATTCAGATTTATCAATTGGTTCATTAATATCAGATAAGTTATCATCTAAAGCCCAACGACCAATAGCCATCATGTTTTCTGCATAGCTATTTCCTTCCTTAACCATTAAATCAGAATAATCTTTCCATTCATCTGGATAAGCAATCTTTACGGTGAATTTATCTAATTTCTCAATAGCTTTCACTTTGGTTTCATCAGTCATCCAATCTAATTTTTGGATTCTATTTTGAAATGCTGTGATTACATTTGCAATCATTTTCTCAGCTTTTACTTTTGCTTCTGGTGGAAATTTAGCTTCAACATACAATTGCCCAATAGCTTCTCCAACACTTCCAGTTACAGTTCCTAAAGCACGCTCTTCTGCGTCACGTTGCTTTTTAGCTCCACTCAATGTTTGTGCATAAAACTCCCAATTAGCTCTTTCAATTTCTGTGGTTAAGAAACCTGCAGCATTATCAATTGTTGTCCAATCTATTAGTGTTTTAATATCTTCTATTGATGTGTTATTTAAGAAATCACTCAATGCAGACATATATTTCGGCTGAGCCACTAAAACCGTATCAATTTGTTTTTTAATCCCTAGATCTGAAATCATTTTGCCCCAATCAATTGCAGGACACATTTCTTGCAATTGTGAGATAGATCTTGGATTATTATAGTTACGAGCATCTCTTGCAGCTACTTTATCTAATCTAGGCTCAACCAATTGAGTTTCCATTTCAATTATTTTAACAGCAGCGGCATTTGCATCTGCTTCACTGTATTCAATAAATTGAAGCATTTTAGACACGTGAGCTTTATATTTTTCTCTGATTTCTTTAGACTTATCGTCCTGATCTAAATAATAATCACGTTGTAACCCTGTACCTCCTGGGCCAACCCAAGCTGTATTCATACTACTATCATTCAAGTCTGGACCAGCACCTAGACCAGCAAATGGCGTAGCAAGACCTAAAGTAGTAGCTTCTGCTGTTTGCATGTCTGCAATACTTTTTATGCCATCAATTTTAGCAAGTACTGGTAATAATGGTTTGATACCAGCTTCATCTCTTGCTACAGTATCTAATTGCGATTCAAAAATTAAAAGTGCTTTCTTTTGGTCAGTACCTTCTTCATACTTACCTAACTCTTTAGACGTTTTTAAAATTTCTAAAACATCAGCTCTTGTTCCTTTTCGTAAAACTCCAAATCCGCCCCAACGTGTTTCTTCTTCAGGGATTTTTGTGTTTTTTTGCCAATTGCCATTTACAAAATTGTAAAAGTCATCTTTAGGATTTACATCCTTATCCATGTTTTCGAGATTAATTCCAGGAATTTTCTCAACCATAGTTGTTTCATCTTTTGCCTCCTCTTTACATCCTAAAAATGCAAATACAGCCAATACAGAAACTATCAAAATACTCTTGATATTAGTTTTCATAGTGTGTGTTTAGTTTTAATTTGATTAAAATTAGTTATTAATTAGAAGTCTTAACAAGCCATTTGTTACATATTAACAAAACATTAAGAGAATTATTCTGGCTTCAAAATATTATTGGCTTCAAATTCAAGCTTTTTGTTGATTTGAAGATTAAGATTAGAGAACGCCACAAACACCTCCCTTAAAGCTTCTAGCTGTATGTCTTTCAAAATATTATCAAGCGACAGTAGGCTGTTTAATTTAAGCATCTTGGTTTCTAAAGCTGTGATTCTTGCATTTATTTCATTTGTATTAATCGATTTTGGAATTTCTACCCTAAAAGCGCTTATAAATGTTGTAATTAAGGAAATATCACTTTTAAAAAAAGATAAATCGGCTGCTTTTAAATAATTCATTTGAGTATTCAACTCTTGATACTTCTGCCAATCGTAAACAGCTTCTTTAGCATCATCACTGAGTCCAAAATCATTATACTTTAGACTTTTGATTTCATTTTTTGTAATCGTTTTAGATTGCTTATCACTTAATGTAGATTCAATTTCTACGTTTTGTGTATCCGTTTTACAACCAACAATTAACAAACAAAGGAAACTAAAAAATAAAAGATTAAATCGCATAAATAAGAGATTAAATTTAGTTGTAAATATAATTAAAGTGAATATACTTGGAAGTTAATCTCAACGGAATTAACAAAAAATAAAGTGTTGTTAATTTTAAGCTTTAATTTTTTTTGTCCTTTTTATTCTTAGTATTTTTGATTCGTATTAGTAAGCTTATAATTTTTTATGTCTAAAGTATTAATCATTGGTGCTGGTGGTCAGATTGGTTCGGAGTTAACCTATAAACTACGTGAAATTCATGGTAGCAATAATATTGTTGCCAGTGATATTAACTGTTCAAATTTAGATATTGTCAATTCCGGTTGTTTTGAAATATTAGATGCAAAAGACTACGATGCGATTAAAAATTGTGTTGAAAAACATACTATTGATACCATATACTTAATGGCTGCCATGCTAAGTGCAACAGGTGAAAAGCACCCAATGATGGCATGGGATTTAAACATGAACTCTTTATTTCATGTTCTTAATTTGGCAAAAGAAGGTTTTATCAAAAAGGTGTTTTGGCCATCAAGCATCGCTGTTTTTGGACCTACCACACCTTCAATTAATACTCCTCAACATACCATCATGGAACCGACTACAGTTTATGGCATTACTAAACAAGTTGGAGAACGTTGGTGTGAATATTATCATAAACAATATGGTGTAGATGTTAGAAGTATAAGATATCCTGGAATTATAAGCTGGAAAACATTGCCAGGTGGAGGCACTACGGATTATGCAGTAGAAATTTATCACAAAGCAATACTTGACAAAACTTATGAATGCTTTTTGTCTGAAGAGACTAAGCTTCCAATGATGTTTATGGACGATGCAATTAATGCTACTATTAATATCATGCAAGCGCCTTCTGAAAACATAAAAATTAGATCATCATATAATTTAGCTGCTATTAGCTTTACGCCTAAAGAGATTTTTGAAAGTATTAGAGCTCAGATTCCAGATTTTTCAATGACTTACAATCCAGATTTTAGACAAGCTATAGCAGATAGTTGGCCAAAATCTATTGATGATACGACAGCGAGAACCGATTGGAATTGGAAACACAAATACAATCTAGAATTAATGACTAAAGAAATGATCTCTCAGTTAGAAAAAAAATACGCGTCTTCAGAAAAAATGCACTAAAACCATGATGACATTTTAGCACTGTCGCGATGTACCAATAGAAACATTAACATAAACTATTGGTATTATGAAATCTTATCATTTAATTCTCATCATTTCTGTTTTTTTTGCATTCTCTTGTAATAACCAAAAAAATAACAATCTATACTCCTCTAATATAGAAGGTGAAAAGAGCTTTAGAACTAATTCATCAAAAAAACTAAAGCTACACAAAATAAACAATCAGCAGTTTAAGATGATTTATGGTGTGATGCCAATTCCAAATTCATGGGAATTAGTCAATAATAAAAAAGATAACATTCAATTTCAAGCTCCAAATGGGACTAAAATCTATGGTGAACGGTTTAATTCGTTTTACTACTCAAATAATCAACAACAAAATTATTATTCGCAACAAAACGGAACTCAGGTAAAAGCACCAAAAACAATCAATAGTTTTATAAATGAAGATTTAAAACCTTTGCTAGAATCTAATGGATTAACATATTTGGGACAATTTCCTTTACCTCAACTTGCTCAAGTAGACAAACAGCGTAACAATGCTATATTTAAGGCTACACCAGAAGAAAAAACCTTCGAATGTATTGTTACCGAATGGGTAGACAAAAAAGGCAATAAATCTTTAGGAATCATCAGGTATTTCACTAATTATTATACAGTAATTGGAGGTATGGATTGGGGTTACACACTAAACTCTTTAGAAGCTCCGAAATCTGTGTATGAAGATGCTAAAAAAGATTACATTAATGCTTTGCTAAACTTACAGGTTAATCCAAACTGGCTTCAAAAAAACAATCAATATTACGCTCAAATGTCACAGCAAAATAATGCTGAGCATCAACAACGTATGGCAGCAATTCGTGCACAAGGCCAAGCCATTATTAATAACGGAAATATATATAGTTCAATTTCAGATAGTAATCATGAAAGCTGGAAAAGACAAAATGCAATAACAGATGCTGGACATTCAAAATCTGTTAATGCCGTTTGGGAACGAAGTAATGTTACTGACCAAAATGGAAATCAATATCAAGTTGAAGGCTATTACAATAACGTTTGGAAAGCAAATAACAACGAATATGTTGGCACAAACAACACCAACTGGAATCCAAATATTGATAACACCACAAATGGAATTAATTGGGAACAATTAGAATATACTGATGATTACTATTAGGTCATTACAATGAATTATAAACCATCAATTTTCAAACAAATAATTGTATCTTACTCATGATTAGCCATTAACATCATAAAAACCTACAAAATAGACTACTGAAACAATATAAATCTAAAGATGTCTATGAAAAAACCCATAGAGAATTATTGCTTAAAAATTAAAACTTGAAGAAGCATTATAATCTTCCAAATCTTAAAAATTGAATATTAATAGCAACATATCACAAGAACAACTAGAAACCATTGAACGTTATATAACCAACACAATGATTTCTGAAGAGCTAAACGCGTTTAAAACGCAATTAGAAAATAATCCAGATTTTAAAATTCAAGTAAATGATACCATCACATTACTTAAAGGAATTGAAGCGCAATCACTTAAAGAACAACTTAACGAATTCCATAAAGACATACCAAAGCAAGAGCTTATAAAAAAGACACCAAAAATTCATTATTTGAAATTTAGAAAATTAGTTGCTGCTGCAGCTATTATAATTGCTCTTGGCAGTTTTTGGCATTTTAGACCAACCTCTTCTGAAAGGTTATATTCAAAATATTTCTATCCAGATCCAGGATTACCAACAACAATGAGTAATACTTCAAATTTTGAATTTTACGATGCTATGGTTAATTATAAACAAGGTGATTATAAAATAGCCATAAAAAAATGGAAAGCACTACCTTCTAAAAACGATACTATAAACTATTTTCTTGGTGTTGCATATTTAGCAGATAAAAATGAGGCTAAATCGATTCCGTTATTAGAACAATCCATTCAAAATAAAGAGTTTCCTTTAGTTAGTGATGCTCATTACTATTTAGGATTGGTTTATTTGAAACAAGGTAACATTGAAAAGGCAAAAAAAAATTTAAAAATTTCAAACCTTAAAAAAAGCAAAACGCTCCTTTCTGAAATAAAGAACTAACCATATTAAAAACAAAACAATTATGAAGCAATTTTTCGATTGTCCAAGTCATACAATTCTTTTTATTTTAATAGTTGGTCTAAGTCAATTCGGCTATTCTCAACAGGATTCTATTTCAGGAATCAAGCTTATTGATTATTATTTAGTTAGTAATGACATCACTAAAGCAGATGTTGAATTAAAAAAACAAATTCAGGCGTTTCAAAACAATAACTCATTAGACTCTTTGGTTGGCTATCCTTATTATGTTGGAAAAGTTTCATTAGCAAAAACCAATAAAATTACTGCTATAAAAACTGCTGAAAAATTTGTTGAAGACATCAATTCAAAAAGCAACAATCTTAATGTAAACTACAAAACCCTTTTAAGTCTTGCCGATTTTTACGATGAAGTTAGTGAAAGTGAAAAATCTCTTGAAGTCACTGAAGAAGCACTTCGCATTGCTAAAAACATAAAAAACATAAAAGGCGATGCTATTGGCAAAATTCGTTATAATGTTGGTGCTTGCTTAATGTCTCTGAGCGAAGTAGAAAAGGCAAAAACTTATTTTATTGACGCATTAAAAGATTATGAATCTTACGACAAAACAGATCCAAAAGCTTTATCAGACACCAATAATGCTATAGGAGCGACCATGTGGATGTCATCTAAGTTAGATAGTGCAAAACATTATTATTCAAAAGCCATCAAAGCTCTCGATTTGATAAAAGAAGAAGATTCGATTGAGAATTTATATCTAAAAACCGTCATCAAATCTAACATCTCATTACTAGAATACTCAAATGGCGATTTTGAGCAAGCCATACACACACAAACAGCTGTGATTAATAATTATGAAACAGTTGCAAATAATTTGTTAGATGATAATATTGTATCAAAAGCCAAGCGTTATCAGGCTAGAGCGATTTCTAATTTAGCTGTCTTTTACCACGAATCTGGAAATTTGTATAAGGCTAATGAAATTTTAAAGTATTCTTTAGAAAAGAAAAAAAAGATGCAAAATACAGCAAGTGATATTGCAACGACTCTAATACAAATTGGTCAGTCGCAATTATCACTACAAAATTTAGATGAAGCCATTACTTATCTTAATTCTGGATTACAACAACTGGAAAAAATCTCTAAAAATGATAACTATTGGAAAGCTACTGCTTTTCACGCCTTAGCAGAAGTCTATTCGGCAAAGAACAATAATCTAAAAGCGAAAGAGTTTTATGACAAAAGTGAAACGCTTTTTCTAAAAACTTTAGGCGATGAATATGATAAAGAATTTTTAAGTTTTTTAAGTAACAAAGCACTCTTTTTAGCTAAAAGCAACGACACAGAAAAAGCAGTAGAAGCTTCTCAAAAAGCCTACAATTACGTTTTAAAAAATGGCGAAGACAACTCCTATCAACTCTTTAAACAAATTAGTAATCTTGCAGAGACATATTATTTATCAAAAGATTACAAAAGGTCGCAAGAATGGGTACAACGTGGTAATGACTATTTAGATAACAACATAAAAAACAATACATCAAGTATTGATTCTTTAATCCTTCAGCTTAACAAACCTAATTTAATCCTATTAAATTCAAAATCTGAATATTATACATCGCAGTCACGAAATGTTAGTTTTTATAAAAATGAAATCAAAAAACTAGATGAAGCTTTAAATTTATTAGAACAACGAAAAGAAACGATTTTCAATTCAGAAGACATCAACGTATTGCTTTCTGACTATAAAAACATTACAGATTATTCAAAAAAATTGAATTTAGAATTATTTGAAATCAACAACAATACTGAGCATTTAAAACGCCTAATAGAGCTTCATGAGTCTAGTATTTATAATCGTATTCGTTCAAGGCTTAATATGAGGAATAATTTATCGTTTTTACATATTCCGAATGCTGTATTAGAAAGAGAAAAAGAATTGAAATTCTCCATTTCAAATTCATTAGAAGACACGACAAATTTTAATACCTTTTTAAATGCAAATAACAATTGGACTACGTTTCTAGATTCATTAAAACTAGAACATCCTAAATATTACAAAATGCGTTATGCAAGCATTGAAACATCTATAGATAACCTTCAAACTAATATTCCTGAGCAAACAACAGTCATTCGTTATGTATATGTTGAGGATCAACTTTATGCGTTCTTAGTTAACAAAACCGATTATAATCTGATTAAATTAAATTCAGAAGAGATTAGTGCTCTTATTATTTCTTTAAATGAAAATCAAATTAATGATGAACGCATAAACGACTATCTTTTTACATTATATAATCAACTTTGGAAGCCTTTTGAAGACAACATAGAAACAAAAAATATCATTATTATTCCTGATGGAGAGCTTTTTAATTTAAGTTTTGAAACCTTAACATCATCCAAAACAACTTCATTTGAAGACATTGCCGAAAACAGTCTGATTTCTAAATATAATATGTCTTACAATTATAGTTTGCTACTCATAAACGAAAATCAGAAAGCAATAGATTACACAAATGATTTTATTGCTTTTGTTCCTGAGTTTAATAAAACAATGAAAGATAACTACACCATGTCTATAACAGATTCATTAGCTCTTGACAAAACCTACTTACATTTATTACCACAACCCTTTAGTGTTGAATTGGCAAAAGAATACTCAAAACTATTTAAAGGCAAATCATTTATAAATGAAAACGCATCCAAACAACTATTCACAACAGAAGCTAATGAACATAAAATCATTCATATTGGCACGCATGCAGAGTCTAATAATTTATTACCGGAATTATCGCGTTTAGTTTTCGCTAAAGAAGCTTCAGGTAAAGACAATTCGCTTTACACCTATGAAATCTATAACCAAAATTTATCATCTCACCTTGCGGTATTAACAGCTTGTGAAACAGGAAAGCCAACACACCAAGCTGGAGAAGGAATGATTTCTTTAGCTCATGCATTTAATTATGCTGGAAGTGAAAGTATTTTAACGAGTCTATGGAAAATTGATGAACAGTCTAGCACAAAAATAATCAAGTTGTTTTACGATAATATATCCGAAGGAATACCTAAAGACGAAGCCTTACGTTTAGCAAAACTAGATTATATTAAAACTGCCGATGGTCGCACAAAACATCCTCAATATTGGGCAGGTTTAGTGCTTATTGGTGATACAACTCCTATCGATTTACAAACGTCTTCTAATTTGGTATTTTGGATAATAGGTTTTGTTATTGTACTTCTTTTAGTTCTAGCTTTAAAACGAAAACGCAAGTCATAAAAAAGAGTTTCCAAATACATGAAAACTCTTTTTTTGACAAATTAGCTGATAAACCGTATTTATATAAATTCCCTACAAATTAATAGCAATGTTGGTTTATCATATAATCATCGGATTAATTCTAACATGTGAGCATAAAAAAACCCATTATTTTAAAACATCTGTTTTTAATTTGAAATTATTACCTTTCTAATTATCGTTTGATTAGAAAATTGATCATTAATATTCAAAAAATACACTCCACTTAATAAAGTGTTTATATTAATCATAGTGTCTGTAGAAGTCATATAACCTTCATTTACAACTTGTCCTAATTGATTAATTAAACGCCATTTTCCATCAATTACATCTTCAGTTTTAATATTCAAAATATTTTTTGCAGGATTCGGATAAACACTTAAGGCTTCCGAGGTCATAACATTTTCAACACTTAAAGTAGCTCCAGGACCAACGAGATAAATAGAATCGTCTTCAATTTCTACAGAAAACGTAATAAAATTACCTTCAAACTCAGCTTCAATAGTTTCTGGTAAGCTATTAGTATTAAGTGAAGCCGCAGACAAAATTTCAAATACAGCATTATTTGGTGGTAAATAGCCTAAAATAACATTAATATTTCCGCTAATATCAGCGTTATCTTGAATCACAAGTCTATCATAACCTGTATCCACTGTTGGTCCATCAATCTCAATATTAAATACGGTATCACTTCCTGCGATAAAATCTCCAGCAATGGTTAAGGTGCCTGGAGAGCTCCCAGGAGACACATCTGAATTTACTTCAAAACTTGTTGGAAATTGTAGCGTTCCACTTCCTCCAAAATTAGAATATGTACCTTGAATTACATCCTCAGTAAAAGCCAAAGTTCCCATCTCACTAATAATATCCGCATTATTATATAAATCCGTTAAATTAATCGTTGAAGTCCCAGAACCTGAAGTTTTTGTAATTCCATTAACACCTCTAATATCAAAAGAATGATTGGTGCCACTAGTATAACCTATAGTAATATTATCTGCATTTATATTATAATTCACATAATTGAATATTACAATTTTACCATTATTAATATTCAAATTGCCTTGATTATGGTCAATATTAGTTCTAAAAGCCCAAATTTCAAAATCATCTTCCATCTCTTTTAAACCGGAACTATCGAGAATTAGATTTCCATAATTAATTAACAAGCATTGTCTATTAATATCTTCTTTTAAGATTTTACCAGCATTCCAAATTATTGTTCCTCCAATATTATTGTGCATACCATCTTCAACTGAAAAATCACCGTTAATAACAAGTGTATTATTCTTTCCAACAATAATTTCTTTCACATGCGTTACTCCTGCTCCATTAGTATATGCTATGCTTCCAGAACCAGGCATGTTAATATAAATGATATCGTTTGCAACTGGAACACCATTTGGATCCCAATTGGCAGCATTGTTCCATTGTCCATCTCCACCTTCTCCATCCCAAGACTTAGCAGTTGAATAGTTAATACCAGTCACAGTGTAATAAATACCATCAGCTTCACATTGCACACCAAAATCAACCTCAATACCAGAAGCTTGATTTTCTGGCACAAAAAGAGTTGTTGCTGTTCCACAAGAGCCTTGAGAGCCTTCAATAATATTGAATGAATCTCCTATTTGAGGTCCATATCCAGACATATATATAACCATTTCACCATTAAAATAATAATTACCATAACATCTAATTTTTGTATACACATCAATTTCATTGATATATAATTCTACAGTACTGGTAACGTCAACAGTGAAATCATATAATAATTCAATATCACCTTGAACAAAAAGATTAGAGAAATTTCTAAGTTCTAACGAACCATATTGGTAAAACGATGATCCTTCATAATAAACAAATTGTCCATCAATTAAAATATCATCACCATTTTGAGGCACGTCAAAATAAGACCAATTATCTGGGTCTTCCCAACTATAACCATCTCCATAGCCCGTAAATTCATTTTGAGCAAAAGCAGTAAGTGAGACACAAAACAGTGTCATAAAAAATAAAATTCGTTTCATAATTAATAGCTTTATATGTTTATATAGCTACATCGGAAAGAATTAAAAATGTGAGCAAAGAATAAGTCTGATACTGAATGTTTTATCAAAGAATATAACTATAAAACAAAAAAAGCCACTATTTCTAGTGGCTTTTTAAACTTGCTCCTCCTCTTAGGCTCGAACTAAGGACCCTCTGATTAACAGTCAGATGCTCTAACCAACTGAGCTAAGGAGGAGTGTTTATCGCTTTTGCGAGGGCAAATATATACTATTTTTTATGTTTAGCAAAACGACTTTCAAATTTTATTTTATTTTTTTATCATAAAATTTGAAACAAAATTTCACGATGTCTATGTTATAGAATATTAACGTTCAGAATAAACATTATTTTTAAAATATTGCTAAAAAATTAATTAAATCCAATCATTAATATTAGCAAACAAGACTAAAGTAATTAAGATGATGAATCCTACCATTTGAGCACGCTCTAAAAACTTCTCGCTTGGTGCTCTTCCTGAGATCATTTCATATAATAAAAACATGACATGACCACCATCTAAAGCTGGTATTGGTAACAAATTAAGTACTCCTAACATAATCGAAAGAAATGCTGTTAGCACCCAAAACGCCTGCCAACTCCAAACACTAGGGAAAATACTATAAATGGCTTTAAATCCACCAACACCTTTATAAGCGCCTGTACTCGGATTAAATATAGCTTTTAATTGTGCGCCATATTTATTAAGTGTTTCAACAAAATCTGTTGCGCCTGCTCCAAAACTCTCACCAAAAGTATAAGTTTGTATAGCAATATCATAGTAGCCTAATTCTGCAAATCGATCATTATCAAAAGCGGGTTGAAAGCCAAATTTACCGTTTTCATCAACTTTTAATTGTCTTGTAATTGTATCATCACCTCTTAATAATTCTACGCTTAAAGTTTGACTTTTATAGTTTGTCATTAACGAATCTAGTTGATCAAAATACCTCAATGGTTTTCCTTCTATAGATGTAATAATATCTTCAGCTTTAATATCAAATGTTTTATTTAAAGAAGAGTCAGCGACTGCTCCAATCATAAATGGAATTCTGCGTTCAAAAAGATCTTTACTTTTAGCAGAAGTAAATTGTCCGAGAAAATCTTCTGGCAAATCAATTATTTGTTCTTTTCCATTTCTTTTAATAGTGATTGTTTCGGCTCCAATAATATTTGAACGCACATCATAGTCATTTATAACTTTAATATCATTTACCGCTAATATTTTATCTCCAGTTTTAAAACCTAAACCTTGAATAAACTCATTTTCAACCCAATATCCATCTTTTAAACTTTCTATTTTAGTCGTTTTATCTCCATATGCAAAAGCTAGAAACACGTAAATTACATAAGCTAGAATGAAATTAACCGTAACTCCACCAAGCATAATTATTAAACGTTGCCAAGCTGGTTTAGAACGAAACTCCCATGGTTGTGGTGGTTGAGCCATTTGCTCTTTATCCATGCTTTCATCAATCATTCCAGCAATTTTCACGTAACCTCCTAAAGGCAACCATCCAATACCATAAACAGTTTCTCCTATTTTTTTCTTAAACAGGGAAAATTTAATATCAAAAAACAAATAGAACTTTTCTACTTTGGTTTTAAATAGTTTCGCAGGTATAAAGTGTCCTAATTCGTGAAGTACGATTAGAAGGGAAAGGCTTAATAAAAATTGTGATATCCGTATTACAAACTCCATGTATCTCTAGTCAAAATTTTACAAGACACAAAAGTAGTGTTTTGGTGGCATTTAGAAAACTATATTTAAAGTTAAGCCTAATTTTTTAACAAGCTTTTATTAATTACGCCTTTATTAGTTTGAAATTGCATAAAAAGTAAGCCTTCCGAAAAAGATGACACATCAATTTTATCTGTCCATTCTGAACGATATAATAATTGACCAATAGTATTGTAAATTGTTATAGATTTGACTTCTAATGTTTCTGGTTTTTGAATACTTACACTCACTGAAGACGGATTAGGAAACATTTTAAGATCACTTTCAATTTCGAACGTATCTAAGCTCAGTACCACTTGATTATTAGCTGAAATAATATCAAATTCCGGATTAAAAATCACATCCTGAACCGCAAAATTCACAGTTTCTGAAAACTGTTGCATATTAGACGTATGATTTAACACCAGATCTAATTCTTCACCTAAAGTCCCTATTAATCGTATAGGAACTGGCGCTTCAAAAAATGATACTGATGCATGGCTTTGGTTTTGAGACAGTTCAATTGCAATTTCACTTGCTGAAGGCTGATTCCAACTGAGTGTATAACTTGGATAGCCTTGATTGTATAACCAATCACTAAAAAATTCGGTTAAATCTTCTCCAGAAGATGTTTCAACAATAGAAATAAAATCTTCAGTTTTTGCATATCCATAGGCGTGTTCAGGAGTACTCAGATAATCTTGTAATGCCTGAAAAAAGTTTGTGTCTCCTAATTTTTTCCGAAGCATATGTAATACCATAGACCCTTTGTTATAACTTAACCTAGAACTAAAAATACGACCAACACTTGTTGTATCAACATCACTCAAATACACTGCTCCATTAACTTGTGAAGTAATAGAGTTAATACGTTGTTGTTTCCAAGTTCTAAAGGTATCGTTACCATCTAAATTTTCATAAACTAAACCTGATAAATACGTTGCAAATCCTTCGTTAAGCCAAATATCTTTCCAGCTACCACAAGTGATTTTGTTACCAAACCATTGATGCGCTAATTCATGAGCTATTAAATTTCTACCATAACTACCCATAAAAGATACAGTTGTATGTTCCATACCTCCACCAAAACCAAATTCGGCATGACCATACTTTTCATCTTCATAAGGATAAGCTTCAAAAAGATCAATAAATAAATCCATGATATCAACAGTAACAGGAGTACTTGCTTGTGCATTAGCTAAACTTTCAGGATATACATAATTCACAATATCAAATGGGTCTCCATTATTTGAAACCTCATGAGAATACACTTCATAATTAGTAACTGAAATTGCAATTAAATAAGCAGGAATTGGATAACGATGCTTAAAATGTGTTGTTTTTTCACCTCCATTTATTATCTGACTTTGCTCTAAACCGTTAGAAACTGCAATATATTCTTCATTAGTTGGATTAAATTGTGGTGAAGTTATATGTACATCAATTGAATCAATTTTATCAATTAAATCTTGTTTACAAGGCCACCATGCTTTGGCACCATAAGGTTCAGATAACGTCCAAATAGTTGGATCACCATTATGAGTTTCTTGAACAAAAGAGCCTAAACCAGAAGCTATAGGATTTCCCGAATAACTAATCGTTAAAGAGTCTAAAACTCCTAAATTTTGAATAATAGGTAATGTAACCACCAATTCATCATTAGCATTTTGTGTGAATGCCAAACTATTTCCTCTTTGATCAACCTGAGAAACTATCATATTACTTGATAAATCAAAAGTAACTTCGTTTATAGCTTCTTTAGCTTCAAAATAAGTGGTAATGTCTCCAGAAATAAAAGCTACAGATGGATCTATATCCAATTCTAATCTATGATATTTTAAATCATAATTTCCTGTGTTTAAATTAGCACGATGTATAATTTGGCTTAAGGCCGATTTGGCTTCAGAAAATCGAATTTCATCTAAAGTTTCATTGAAATCTTGAGAATACAAATTGAATGATAAAAAACAAAAAAGAGTGAGTAATAGTATTCTCATAAGAATTAAATTTTTCTTTCTTTAAGCAATATAGCGTGTTAAAAGTACTGAATTTGTTATAAATCTGTCGTATTTTTGTAATCAAATCTTACATTAAAACCTTAAAAACCAAGTCATGCTCGCGTTTTTTAAACAGTTTAAATTCTTTTTCATAGTACTCTTTATTGTCTCTGTAATTATTGTTTCTATTTTCTATTCTATTCTCAATGTAGAACAACCTTTACCTGTCTATCAACCAAACAGAATAGATGCAACTCTAGTTGATAGTACAATTCAGCATAAAAAGAAATACCATACAATAGCCGATTTTAATCTCATTAATCAAAATGGAGAAACAATTACACAAGACACATATAAAGGTAAAATTTATGTGGCTGACTTCTTTTTTACAACGTGCCAAACTATTTGCCCAATAATGACAGATCAAATGCATCGCATTCAAAAAGACATAATTAATGATGATGATGTGATGCTCTTATCACATTCGGTTACACCAGAAATAGATTCTGTAGCACAATTAAAGCGCTATGCAATTGAAAAAGGCGTTAATGACAACAAATGGAATCTCGTTACAGGCGATCGTAAACAAATTTATGACTTAGCAAGAAAATCATATTTAGTGGTTAAAACTGATGATTCTGAAGACTACGGAATGGTTCATACTGAAAATTTCGCTCTTATTGATAAAGACAAGCAAATTAGAGGTATTTATAATGGAATTAGCCGAACATCTGTAGACTCTTTACTTCAAGATATTAAACGACTTAAAAAGGAATATCAATAGTTTTAACACTACAATTTCTCCACTTTAAATTTTTGACTTATTTTTGCTTCTTTAAAATCAATCTAAATAAGCTTGCAAATAACATTAGCAGATATAAAACGAGGACAACAAGCCATCATAACTGATGTTTCTTCAATTCATATTCCACTTAAATTACTAGAAATGGGCTGTTTGCCAGGAAATTTAGTAGAACTTGTACAAGTGGCTCCATTTGCAGATCCAATGTATCTAAATATTAATGGAACACACTTAGCTATTAGAAAAGAAACTGCTATTCACATTTTAATTGACATTACCAATGCCTAAACAAATAAATGTTGCACTTATTGGTAATCCAAATACAGGAAAAACTTCTGTTTTTAACGCTTTAACTGGTTTAAATCAAAAAGTTGGAAATTATCCTGGTATTACTGTTGAAAAAAAAGAAGGTGTTTGCAAATTACCAAGAGGCGTAAAAGCTCATATCATTGATCTCCCTGGAACTTACAGTTTAAATGCGTCTTCATTAGATGAAAACGTTGTTATAGAATTGCTTCTTAATAAGAATGATAAAGATTTTCCAGATGTAGCCGTTGTTGTTAGTGATGTTGAAAACCTAAAACGAAACTTACTTCTCTATACTCAAATAAAAGATTTAGAAATCCCAACTATTTTAGCAATCAATATGTCTGATCGAATGACATATAAAGGTATTCAGTTAGATATTCCACTTTTAGAAAAAGAGCTAAATACAAAAATTGCGCTTATAAGTACAAGAAAAAATAAAGGCATAGATCAACTTAAAGAACTCATGATTAATTTCAAGGAACTTTCAACTAAGCCTTGCGTAAATGCTTCCGAAATTGATACGAATTACTTTGATAGTCTTCGAAATGCATTTCCAAATCAATTGTTATACAAGCTTTGGCTTGTAATTACACAAGATGTAAACTTCGGAAAAACAGATAGAAATGAAGTTGATGCTATCAATAGCTTTAAAACAAAAAGTAAAGCAGATTTAAAACGATTACAGCAAAAAGAAACGATTAAACGGTATCAATTTATAAATAATACACTTAAAAAAGGACAAACAATCGATCTAAAATCTGCTAAAGATTTACGAATAAAACTAGATCGAATTTTAACTCATAAAGTTTGGGGTTATTTAATTTTCTTCGTGATTTTATTAACCATTTTTCAAGCTATTTATGATTGGTCTAGTATTCCAATGGACTTTATTGATAGTGTTTTTGCTTCTTTTAGTGAATGGACAAAAAACACTTTACCTCAAGGTGCGTTTACAAATTTGATTGCTGAAGGTATAATTCCAGGTCTTGGAGGAATTGTGATTTTTATTCCGCAAATTGCATTCTTATTTTTATTCATTGCTGTTTTAGAAGAAAGTGGCTACATGAGTCGTGTTGTCTTCTTAATGGATCGCATTATGAGACGTTTCGGATTAAGTGGAAAAAGTGTTGTTCCTTTAATTTCTGGAACAGCGTGTGCTATTCCTGCTATTATGGCAACTCGAAATATTGAAAGTTGGAAAGAGCGTTTAATTACCATTTTAGTTACGCCTTTTACAACCTGTTCTGCACGACTTCCAGTATATCTTATTATTATCGCTTTGGTAATTCCTGAAGGCAGATTTATTGGGTTAAGCTATCAAGCACTCACCTTAATGCTTTTGTATTTAATAGGGTTTGGAGCTGCAATATTTTCAGCTTGGTTACTAAATAAAATGCTTAAGATTAAGGGCAAAACCTTTTTTGTAGTAGAGATGCCTAATTACAAATTACCTCTATTCAAAAATGTAGCTTTAACGGTTATTGAAAAAACAAAGTCATTTGTATTTGGAGCTGGTAAAATAATACTAGCTATTTCTATTATATTATGGTTTTTAGCATCTTATGGTCCTGGTGATGAATTTAATAACGCTGAAGATATTGTAACTACAGAATATGCGTCGAAAGATTTAACTGCTCAAGAACTACAACAAAAAATAGCATCTCATAAATTAGAACATTCATTTATAGGTATTGCTGGACATGCTATTGAGCCAGCTATTAGACCTTTGGGTTATGACTGGAAAATTGGTATTGCCATTGTGAGTTCATTTGCCGCTAGAGAGGTTTTTGTTGGAACATTAGCGACAATCTATAGCGTTGGAAGTGATGAAGAAGAAACCATTAAAAACAGAATGGCTGGAGAAGTGAATCCAATTTTGGGTGGACCATTATTTAATTTTGCTAGTGGAATTTCGCTCTTATTATTTTATGCTTTTGCCATGCAATGCATGAGTACTTTAGCGATTGTAAAACGAGAAACCAATAGCTGGAAGTGGCCAACTTTGCAACTTGTTGGCATGAGTGCTTTTGCTTATGTAGTTGCTTTAATCGCTTTTCAAGTTTTAAAATAAAGGTTTATATTTATAATTCGACTAAAACAAAATGAACACCATAATACAAAACATACTTGTCTTTTCTGCTGTAAGCATCGCCTTAGTGTTCTTGGTTCGTAAATTTGTTTGGAAACCGAAAAAAGCTTCAGCAAAATCTTGTGGTGGAGATGATGGTTGTGGTTGCCATTAACATAATTCTTAAGTACTCATCTTGTCAATTAGTACCCAATCGAGTGATCATTGTATAACCTGATTAGATGTCAATTAAAAATTTTTATAGTTGTTTTAAAAATAAATTTTTAGCAACATTTTGAGAAACGACCACTTCAGAATTATTCAATTTTATTTTAACAGAATTATCAAAAGGTTCTTTATAAAGTAATTCAATAATGGTACCTAAACCAATTTTATTACTATCTAAATATTGTAAAAAACTAGTAGATGTATCTTCAACTCCAATGCATTTATAGGTTGTTCCAACGATAGCTTGAGACAAGGTGATTTTTTCAATTTTATTAAACTTACCATCCTTATCTGGTATAGGGTCTCCATGAGGATCGTGAGTAGGAAATTTTAAAAAGGCATCAAGTTCGTTTATAAGTTTTTCAGATTTAATATGTTCCAAATGTTCTGCTATTTCATGTACCTCATCCCATGTAAAATTTAATTTATCAACTAAAAACACTTCCCAAAGTCTATGTTTTCTAACAATATTAACCGCAACTATAATTCCACTATTAGTTAATTTAACACCTTGATATTTTTTATAATCAAGATATTCTTTTTCAGCTAATTTCTTAACCATATCTGTAACAGATGAAGCTTTGGTTTTTAAAGCTTCTGCAATTGCATTGGTGTTTACCATTTCTTTCCCATAGACTCCTAAATGATAAATTGCCTTAATATAATTCTCTTCTGTTAATGTAAGCATGTTCTGTTATAAAAATTATTATCAAAGGTAAAGTTTATATTTTTAATAATTAATTTTTAGATCAATCTAAAAATTAATTTATATTTGCTTAAAAATTAATTAAGATGAAGCGAATATTTGTTTTATTTTTACTAGTAAACTCACTACTTGAAGCGCAGAATTCATATACTATTCAAGGTCGAGTATTATCTCAAAATGAAGGGCTTCCATTTGTAAGTGTCTATTTAAAAAATTCAAATCTGGGAAGTACAACTGACGAAAATGGAAACTTTAAAATCTCAAATGCAACTTCAGGAAAACACGAGATCATAGCTTCTTTTGTAGGCTATAGAACAGAAAAAAAAGCCATAATACTTTCAGAAAATTTAAATGGTCTGATTTTTAATTTAGAAATTGATAGTTCACTAGATGAAGTGGTCATCACTGGTACACTTAAACCTGTGAGTCGTTTAGAAAGCGCTGTTCCTGTTGAAGTGTATTCTCCTGCTTTTTTCAAAAAAAACCCTACTCCAAATATTTTTGAAGCACTACAAAATGTCAATGGTGTTAGACCTCAACTTAATTGTAATGTTTGTAATACAGGAGATATTCATATTAATGGACTAGAAGGACCTTATACACTTGTCTTAATTGATGGCATGCCTATCGTAAGTGGATTATCTACTGTTTACGGATTATCTGGAATTCCAAATTCTTTAATAGAACAAGTAGAAATCGTCAAAGGTCCAGCCTCCACCTTATATGGAAGTGAAGCCGTTGGAGGCTTAATAAACATCATTACAAAATTACCAGAAAATGCGCCAATTGTATTTGCTGACAGCTTCATTAATACTTGGGGAGAACTTAATGTTGATGCTGGTTTTAAAACAAAAGTCGGTGAAAAAGCTACACTTTTATTCGGTACAAATTATTTCAAATTTAATAATCGTGTAGATAATAACAATGATAATTTTACAGATCTTACACTACAGAATCGCATTTCTATTTTTAACAAATGGGACTTCAAACGAAAAGAAAATAGAACTTTTTCATTAGCTGGACGCTTTTTTTATGAAGATCGTTGGGGAGGAGAATTACAATGGAATCCTAGTTTTAGAGGTGGTGATGAAGTATATGGCGAAAGCATATACACGACTCGTTATGAACTGCTTGGGAAATACCAACTGCCTATTGATGAAAAAGTAAATTTCCAATTTTCTTATTCTGATCATGATCAAAATTCGGTGTATGGCACTACACCTTATTTGGCAAAACAACGCATTGGATTCGGTCAGTTGGTTTGGGATAAGCCGCTTAAAAATCATGACCTTTTATTTGGAACAGCCATTCGGTATAATTATTACAATGACAACACAACAGCGACTTTAAGCGCTGATGAAGTCACAATTCCATCTCTCTTTATACAAGATGAAATTAAATTAAACGAAAAAAACAACCTACTGCTTGGTTTGCGATATGATTATGATAAAAGACACGGATCAATTATAACTCCTCGAATGGCCTACAAATACAAACCTACTCCTGATGATATTATTAGAATAAATGCTGGCACAGGGTTTAGAGTCGTCAATTTATTTACCGAAGAACATGCTGCTTTAACTGGAGCAAGAGATGTAATTATTGAGGAAGAATTAGAGCCTGAACAATCTTATAATATCAATGTAAACTATCTAAGAAAACTTTACACAAAAAAAGGCATGATATTTACTTTTGATGCTTCAGTTTGGTACACCCATTTTACAAATGCTATAATTCCAGATTATGATACAAATCCAAATCAGATTCTTTATGATAATCTAGATGGTTATTCAACTTCTAAGGGAATCAGCTTAAATATAGACGCTGTTTTAGCTAACGGAATTAAAGGGAGTATTGGAGCGACATATCAAGATGTTACACAAACCGAAAATGATAATACTACACAACAAATACTAACTGAAAAATTTACTGGCACTTGGGCATTATCTTATACACACCAACCTACAAAAATCACAATTGATTACACTGGAAATATTTATGGTCCAATGCGATTGCCAACACTTGGTGGTTTAGATCCTAGACAAGAATATTCGCCTACTTGGAGTATTCAAAACATACAGTTTACTTATGATGCCATAAATAATATTGAACTTTATACAGGAATAAAAAACCTTTTAAACTGGACACCAAATAAAGGAAATCCTTTTATTATTGCAAGAGCTAATGATCCTTTTGATGAAAACGTAACTTTTGACCCTCAGGGAAATGCTATAGCTACAACTGAAAACCCATATGCTCTAACCTTTGATCCTTCTTACGTTTATGCACCAAATCAAGGCATTCGTGCGTTTTTTGGATTAAGATATACACTAAAATAAACTGATGATTTTTTAGTACTTTCACATTAAATTAATTACAATGAAAAAACTACTTGCTGTATTAATATTAATTACCTCCTTTGGCTGTAAAAACAACACTCAATCTACTGCTAATGGAAAACTAAATGTAGTTGCAACAACTTCAATGATTACAGACTTGGTGGCAAATATTGGTGGTAACAATATCAATATACAAGGCTTAATGGGAAGTGGTGTTGATCCACATTTATACAAAGCAAGTGAAGGCGATGTTACCAAGTTAGTTAACGCAGACATTATTTTTTACAATGGTTTACATCTTGAAGGCAAACTTGTAGAGGTGTTTGACAAAATGGGAAGTCAGACGAAAACACCAATTGCTCTCGGTGAAGAATTAGATAAAAACACCTTGATTGGTTCAGATTATTTTGCATCTAATTATGATCCGCATGTCTGGTTTGACATAAATTATTTTAAGCAATTTGCTAAAAAAGTAACTCAAGTACTTTCTGAAAAAGATCCTGAAAATGCAGATAACTATAAAACTAATGCAACCACATATATCAATAAATTAAATACACTTCAATCAAAATTGAAAAGTATTATTAAAACGCTTCCAAAAGAAAAAAGAGTATTAGTAACTGCACATGATGCATTTAATTACTTCGGAAAGGCTTATGACTTTGAAGTTGTTGGATTGCAAGGCTTATCTACAGCTACTGAAGCTGGAGTACAAGATGTTCAAAAATTATCAGCATTCATTATTGATAAAAAAATCAAAGCTATTTTTGTTGAAAGTTCTGTTCCTAAACGAACTATTGAAGCTTTGCAAGCAGCTGTAAAATCTAAAGGTCATGATGTCTCTATTGGTGGTACTTTATATTCTGATGCATTGGGAACTACAGGAACTATTGAAGGCACTTATATTGGCATGTTTGAATATAATGTGAATACGATTGTGAATGCATTAAAATAAAGGTTGCGATGTCATTCAGAAGGAGGCACGACTGAAGTATCTATCAGGATTTTTTTTTAAATTCTTCGCTTTGCTCTGAATGTCACAAAACAACAAATAATTATGAAACAAAACATAGCAGTACAAATAGATGATTTAACAGTAGCTTACAACTATAAGCCTGTACTTTGGGATATTGATTTAGAAATTCCAGAAGGTGTACTCATGGCTATTGTTGGTCCTAATGGCGCAGGAAAATCAACACTTATTAAAGCTGTTTTAGGAATTTTAAAACCCATTGCTGGTAGTGTTTCTATTTACGGAAAATCTTATAAAAAACAACGATCTTTAGTGGCTTATGTGCCACAGAAAGGAAGTGTTGACTGGGATTTCCCAACAACTGCACTTGATGTTGTTACAATGGGAACATACGGAAGTTTAGGATGGATAAAGCGTCCAAGACAAAAAGAAAAGAAAGCGGCTTTAGAAGCATTAGAAAAAGTTGGCATGCTGCCTTTTAAAAACAGACAAATTAACCAACTATCTGGTGGTCAACAACAGCGTATTTTTTTAGCTAGAGCGTTAGTGCAAGATGCTTCTATATATTTTATGGATGAACCTTTTCAAGGTGTAGATGCAACAACAGAAATCGCAATAATCAATATTTTAAAGGAATTACGAAAAGCTGGAAAAACGGTTATTGTGGTTCATCACGATTTACAAACGGTTCCTGAATATTTTGATTGGGTTACATTTTTAAACGTTAAAAAAATAGCTACTGGTCCAGTTAAAGACATCTTCAATGATGATAATTTGACCAAGACCTATGGTATTAATTATAAAGTAAGTATTCAGGAATAATGAATATCCAAGAATATTTTTCTCTAGTCTTCACAGACTACACTCTAAGAACCATCACACTAGGAACTGCTATTTTAGGTGCTGTTACTGGAATGTTAGGTAGCTTTGCTGTACTAAGAAAACAGAGCCTATTAGGTGATGCTATTTCTCATGCTGCGCTTCCTGGAATTGCTATTTCATTCCTTATTACTGGAGCAAAAGACAGCAATACCTTGTTACTTGGCGCATTAGTAAGTGGATTGATTGGCACGTTTTGGATAAGGGGAATTATTACCAAAACACATCTTAAATCTGATACTGCTTTAGGTCTCATTTTATCTTTGTTCTTTGGCTTCGGAATGTTATTACTAACATTCATACAAAAACAACCTAATGCTAATCAAGCTGGACTTGATAAATATTTATTTGGTCAAGCAGCAACACTTGTTGAAAGTGATATTTGGTTGATGGCAACAGTAACTGGAATTTGCTTTTTCGTACTACTACTTTTTTGGAAAGAATTTAAAATTTTATTATTCGATAAAGAGTATGCAAAAACACTCGGTTTCAACACTAAAGTTATAGACATCCTAATTACAAGTTTTATTGTTTTAGCAATTGTTTTAGGGCTTCAAACCGTTGGTGTAGTACTAATGAGTGCTATGTTATTAGCTCCAGCTGCAGCTGCTCGACAATGGACAAACAGCCTTGCTAAAATGGTGTTTTTAGCTGCAATATTTGGAGCGTTTTCTGGCGTTTTGGGAACCGCAATTAGTGCTAGTCAAAATAACCTTTCAACTGGACCAGTAATTGTTATTGTTGCTGCTGTTTTTGTATTAATTTCTTTTATATTTTCTCCAAGTCGTGGATTGCTTTTTAAACAAATTCGATTTATAAAAAACAGACGTGATTTAGAATTGCATAAGACTTTAGCCTTTATGTATCATATTGCTGAAACACATGAAAACACCTCTCATCCTCATGAAATTAAAATCTTAAATAATTTTCATGGATTTACAAAAGGTACTTTAAAAAAACTTGTTGAAAAAAATTATGTGACGCTTCAAGGATCTACTTGGAGTTTAACTAATGAAGGATTTAAATCGGCTTCGAATTTGTATAATCAATTAACAAAACAAGATGAGTAATGCTCAAATAGAAATACAAATCATTGCAAGTCTTGTTGCTATTGCTTGCGCTATTCCAGGTACATTTTTGGTGCTTCGGAAAATGGCGATGATAAGTGATGCTATTAGTCATTCTATATTGCCAGGAATTGTGATTGGCTTTTTTATAACACAAGATTTAAATTCGCCATTACTCATTCTTCTTGCAGCTTTAACTGGTGTGATTACTGTTGTTCTAGTTGAGTATATTCAAAAAACAGGACTGGTAAAAGAAGACACAGCTATTGGATTGGTATTTCCTGTCTTATTTAGTATTGGTGTTATTATGATTGCTAAAAATGCTAATGATGTCCACTTAGATATAGATGCTGTATTACTAGGTGAATTAGCATTTGCTCCTTTTGATCGTTTACTAATTTCTGGAGTTGATGTTGGTCCGAAATCATTATGGATTATAGGAAGTATTCTCCTAATTACAATCGCGTTATTATTTGCCTTTTTCAAAGAATTAAAACTAAGCACCTTTGATAAAGGTTTAGCAGCTTCACTTGGATTTTCACCAATTGTCATTCATTATGGATTGATGACTGTATCTTCAATAACAACGGTTGGAGCTTTTGATGCCGTTGGTGCAATTTTAGTCGTTGCCTTAATGATAGCTCCTGCTGCTGCTGCATACTTATTAACTACAGACCTTAAAAAAATGCTAATCTTGTCTATTATTTTTGGTGTTTTTAGTGCAATTTCTGGGTATTGGTTTGCGCATTGGTTAGATGCTTCAATTGCTGGTTCAATAACAACAATGCTTGGTTTATTGTTTTTAACTGTCTATTTATTTGCTCCTAGTAAAGGTATTATTGCTGTAATGTACAGAGAAAAACAACAACGAACTGAAGTGTCATTACTAACATTTCTACTGCATTTAAAAAATCATGATGATGAGCAAGAACGTCATGTAAATCATTTAAATGAACATATCAATTGGCAAAAAGTAAGATCAAAAACCGTACTAGATCTAGCCTCAAAAAACAATATGATTGAAATCGATAATAATATTGTATCACTGACGTCTAAAGGCGATGAATTTACTACACAAGCCATTGATTATATCATTACCAATGAAGATTCCCAAATTGAAGACATGAAGGATGATTTCTTTCTGTTTAGAGGATAGTATATTATCCAAAAACTATCCTATTTTAACTTTTAGATGTCAATTCCACATAGAATTATTGTGAGTTTATAAAATAAATTATCTATATTTATAATTGGTTAACCAAACTGGTCTACCAATTATATCAATATAAATACCTGTTTTATGTTTCAAAAACTACACTTCTGCATTTCTTTAATCGTGTTAATGCTTTTTTCGAATACAACATTTGCAACCGATTATACAGTAAATTCTGCTGATGAATTTAATAACCTTACGCTACAGCCATGTGATGTTGTAACATGGACTAATGGCACGTATTCAAATCAAGAAATTGTTTTCTCAGGCATTGGTGAGTCTGGAAGTCCGATTGTATTGAAAACAGAAACACCTGGAGGTGTAATTTTCACAGGAGAATCTAAACTGAATATGTATGGTGAGTATCTTATTGTTGATGGCTTTTATTGGAATGGAGGTATAGGTTTTAATAACCATACTGAATTTAGGAGAAGTGGTTCAGATACCGACTTTGCAAATAATTGTATTCTACGAAATTGTGCTTTTAATAATTTACAACCTGAAGACCCAATAGATGAGCCAGATGCTAAAAGTAGATGGATCGTGCTTTATGGTTCTAACAACACCATTGAACACTGTTCATTTCTTAATAAAGACACAACAGGTGTATGCATTTTGGTAGAATTAGAATATCACAATGGAAACCCCGTTAATCATAACATACAAAACAATTATTTTTACAATGTTTCACCAAAAGATGGTCGTGAAAATTCTGGTGATTCTGAAGGAATAAGGATTGGGTCAAGTTCAGAACAAACCGTAAATGCAAGCTTACTTGTAGAACACAACTATTTTCAAGAAGTAGATGGTGAGAACGAAATTATTTCAAATAAAAGCCTTGGAAACACATTCCGAAACAACACATTTAGAAACTGTAGAGGTTCATTAGTACTAAGACATGGTGCTCAAGCTTTGGTGGAAGGCAATTATTTCTTAGGAGAGAATAAAGAAAATTCTGGTGGTATACGAGTCTCTGATCAAGACCATATTATCATTAATAACTACATGCAAGAATTAGATAATGCATCTAGTATATACAATAATGGAATTACTTTAATGGGTGGAGACACTGCTTCAGGTGGCACAAGTAATGGTTATCAAACCGTAAGTAATGTATTAATCGCATTTAATACAATATATAATTCTGATGATCCAATTCATTATAATGATGAAAAAGGTAATAATGTGCCGCAAGGCACAATAGCTAATAACCTTATTTACAGTACTAACGGAAATATTGTTACTGGAGATATTGCTAATATTGGAGGAGGAATGAACTATGATGGTAACATATTTGGAGGCTCAACAATAGGGATTACAGATCCTGGAATCACAGATACAAATGGAGATTTTACAGCAAATGGTGAACTGTTTAAGCCTAGTACTACTGGTCCAGCTGCAAATACTGCATCAGGTACTTATAACCAAGTTACATTAGATATAGAAGGATATAATAGACCTGTAAACACTAAAGACGTTGGTGCACACGAAATTATTGGTGCTACAGGTATTGCAACAAACCCAATTCCAATAGAAGATGCTGATGTTGGTAACGGAATTGGTGTTTGCTATTTAAATGCTCAGGAAATGCCCTCATCTAGTTCTTGCCCTTTAATAGAATATGGAACTAATTGTGCACCAATTCAAGTTACAGGTGTTGAAGTGAATCCAGAAATGACAAGTCTTGAAATAGGTAACACACAACAATTAACAGCGACTATAATACCTTCTAATGCGACTAATATTCAAGTGACTTGGTCATCTAGTGATGCTTTAATTGCAACAGTTAACACTAACGGTTTGGTTACTGCAATGAGTCCAGGAATAATAACAGTAACGGTTACTACAGTTGATGGATCACATATAGATACAGCAAGCATAGAAGTTTTAGAGCCTCTTACACCACCAGATTGCGTTCAAGGCACCAACCTTTCATTATCAGCAAATGTGGTTAGTTATTCAGCCCAGCAGACTGCCAATCCTGCAAGTAATGTTATAGATGGAGATTCGGGTAATCGTTGGTCTGCAGAAAACTTTCCTCAATCCATGGTTTTTGATTTAGGTGATGGTTTAAACGTTAATGAAATTAATTTATATACATATCAAAATCGTGATTACCAATATTTAGTAGAAGGCTCTGAAACATCTGCAACATCAGGATTTGTAACACTTGTAGATAGACAAACAAACACTGCCACGACAACAGTATTCAATGATACTTTTGATTTAACAGTAGTAAGGTACATTCGTTTAACAGTAACTGGTGCAGCCACATATACTGGACCATGGGTTTCAATTGCTGATCTTGAAGTTATTTGTGCTGGTTCAAGTTTATCTGTTTCTGATCATCACATTGACAATAAAATCAAAGTGTATCCAAATCCGTTTAATTCTGAAATACATCTGGATATTCCTACAGATGAAGTCAATACTATTTCTAAAATTAAACTTATTGATATCACAGGCAAATTGATACAAGAGGAAAGTATTATTTCTAATTTAATGTCTATAAAATTCAATTACAACCTTTCGAAAGGCTTGTATTTTATACAAATTTTAGACACAAATAGTCAAATACTATATACACAGAAAATGATAAAAAGATAACTGTTTTAACTACTTTTTTAAAAGAGTTCTACCAGTAATCCAAAAGAGTTCTGATTCGTAAAACAATAAAGATGTTTCTATTACTCGATCTGACTTATCTCTAGGTGACTTAGATATAAATCGTGCTTTAGTAGCATTAAAATTTAATTGGTGTGTACTGTCAATATCACTATTAATTGCAGTAAAATAAATAATGTTTTTATCTGAAACCCAAGTTCCTTTTGCATATTTGTTTCGTTCAGGAGGGATTCCATTGTCGTGCCTATCGTATTCGTGAAACTCAAATGTTCCATTTTGGTTAAGAGTAAGTTTGTCAATAATAAGAGCATTACTAGCCTCCAACTTCATTTCATATGTACCAATGAGACTATTTATAAAAGCAATTTCTGGAATGTTAAGTGTTGCGCTATCTTTGATGGTCTCCGAAAACACCTTTTCAGTTTTATCTATAACGGCTTGCGGTTTCTTTTTAATAGATATCGAATCTAAAGGAAACCTAACGAATTCTGATTCTTTTACTTTCACTCTTTCTGTTTGATCCTTCAATTCTTGAGACGTAATTAGAGTCTTTTCTTTTGAAGATATTTTAATTATATCGACACCAACAACTGCTGAATCCTTTAAAATTTTTATTTCTCCCTGTTCTATTTCTTCTACTAAATCCGTATTTGAAATTACAACCGTATTACTTTCTGTGATAGGTTTAGAAGTTTTAATTTGTGAAGCCTTAAAGAAAGTCATCCAAACTAGTAATAGAACAACTATAAATGACAACGATATACCAGAAATTTTTAACCACCTAAATTTATAGTATGATTTTTTTGCGGTTTGAATTTCTTGCTTTAATCCTGCGCGTTTTACCCCTTGAATGAGTATTAATTGTTCTTTATACAAGTCTTGAAACTCTAAATCTGTTTGTAATTGGTTTTCAATAGTTTCTATTTCATCATGATTAAGACTTTTATCTAAATATTTATGGATTAATTCTATATTTTTTATATCTGTTTTCATGTTTCCTGATGTTTAGGATTGAGCCGCTTGTTGATGGTTTTGATAAATTGCTCGTGCTTTAGATAAGCATTTGTACTTCTGATTTTTGGCGATTTTTTCTGATGAAAATTGCATCACTGTAGAAATCTCTTTAAATGACATACGTTGGTGGTAAAACAGTAATAAGAGTTTTTTACAGCGTTCTCCTAATTCAAAAAAAGCGTATTCAGCTAATTTGAATTGTTCCTCATCTTGAATAGTTTCAATAATGATTTCTTCATTTTCATTTAATTGATTTGAAATTATCTTTAATTCCTTTTTTTGCATATCGCTCCAAATAAATCGAGAAACTGAATACAAATAGGTGTAAAATGATGATGTAAGTGTAAAATCGGTTTTTTCTAAATTTCGATACAGAATGATTAAAGATTCTTGAAAAACATCTAATGCATCTTGCTTTTGTCCACCTTTAGAAAGTATTACGCTTTCAATTCTAGGATACAATTGATAAAGTTTCGCAAAGGCTTTTTCACGCTGACCATTTTTAAAGCACAGCAAGATTTTTTGATCGTTCATAGAGCTATTCAAATTTCATTTCAAGAACTATGCAATATTTAATTCCAGTATTTTCTCATTCTTGTTTTGTTTGAAAAGTATTCTGAAATCATTGATATTACATTATTTGAAGTTTTACCAAAAAATAGTGGATTGCAATTAGAAAACATGAAATTAGAGAATATTTTTCTTCTAGTTAATTTTGAAATATATTACTTTCAATAAAAAAGGAGGTATTTTATAAAATGCATAACAAAAACAATTAATTATTCCCGTTTTTGTATAAAGGCATGGTTCCCCAAACAAGTCTCAAGGCTTCTTCAGAACCAGGTTCAACTTTCAATTCTGTTCGGCATACCTCAATAATATCATTAATTCTGTTTTCAATTATTTTATAATCATTAACTTCTTTTCCTTCGAATACTATTTTTACATCTATATTATCTTTAAAAGCAAAAAATACTTTTTTTACTACATAAGATGACTTTTCTGTATTGCTTAAAACCGTATATTCCATAAGCATTGAATCAAATGGTGCGTCGTAATCATCATATTCAGTATTACCATTTTTCATAGGAAATAGCCATATTGTAACGCCATCTCCAATTTTATTTTCATTTTTTATCCCATAATATGCATAATCAATAAATGAAAAGCCTAAATTATTAAGTTTTTCAAATTGACGATTTTGAGCGGGAAATTTTGGATCTTCAGAGCCCGTAATTAAAAACAGTTCTCCAAATGTTGGTTTATTCGATTTAAAGATAAATTCAATATAAATTCCCTTCGTTGCCATTGTTTTTAATTCAGCTGAAGATTTTTCGTTTAACTCTTTTTGTTCTTGAAAACCAAAAAGAAATACTGTGAGTATTATTAGGCTTAAACTTCTCATAATGTTTTTTAGTTTGTTTTTGACGTATTAGTAACTTGCTATACTTATTAATGGTCAAAAGCTAAAAAGGTCTCCTAAAATTATTCGATTATTTTATTGCAAAAAGAAAACCGCAAATAAGAAAGATTAGTGTTTTGTAATCAAATGACGTTATTTAATAATTACTTTTTTAGTAATAACACCAAGTTCATTTGAAGCCCGAATAAAGTAAATCCCAGAAGCTTGATTTATATTTTTAAGAGACACAGAGCTATTATCTAAACCTATTCGATTAGAAATAGTTTGTACAACTCTACCTGAAACATCTAATAATTGAATTGTAATGGATTCAGAATTTAAATTAAATACACTTATAGTACTTGTAGCATCTATTGGGTTTGGAGATACAGTAAAATTAAATGCATTAGTATTGAATTCTTCAACAGACAACACACCTAAATCCACAAAAACGACACTGCTTCCCATTGGAATTCCCATAATCCCTGTAGCCTTGTTTATACCAATATCTGCAGGATTACTCAAAGAAGGTGTGCTTACTGTTTCTGGGTTTTCAAAATTAGAATCGTACTTTGTTATTCTATCTGGTGTCCAAGAAGATACATAATAATTACCAGCTGCATCATCATCAATTCCATCAATATTACTAAGAGATGTTGTTATAATTGTTGATACTTGATTGTTGGATAAATCCACTTGTTTAATTTGGGCATTGCTATTCCAAGACGTATAAATCAAACGATTATTGTCACCATCATATAAAATACCATTTGGAGTATTTTGAGTATTTGCAACAATTTGAGTTGTAACTGGACTAGCAAAATCTGAAAAGTCAATGCTATAAATTTCATCTTGACCAAAATCAGTAACATAAATAGTATGCACACCATCACTTGTCATTCCGTTTAAAAAAGAGGCTCCAGAAATTGTAGCTATCGTTACTTGTTGTTCTGTAGTTAAATCGTAACCTACAATATTAGACCCTTGAACACCAAAAACGGTATTTCCCATAACTTCGAGCCCAAAAGACGCTCCTCCAGTTCCAAAATAACTGAGATTACCTTGACCATCATCACTAATTATCCTGCTTCCGTTAGAGACTAACCATCGATCATTGATAGGATCATACTCTACACTTTCAGCTCCAGAGTAACTTTGGGAAAAGGAAAAACAAAATGTAAACAACAAAATAGAATAAGTAATTGTAAGCTTCATAGAATTGCATTTTTTTATAAAAATAGGAAATAGAAATTTATTCAATATTTTACCTCGCACAATTCACACAAAATAAGCTTTGTGGTCTTATCAATATTCTACCTAATGGGTTGGTTTCTTGGTGTTTTAAAGAAAGTACAAATCATCATCATTAATTTTAGAAAGCACAGTTTTTAATGCGTTGTTTTTGCTTTCAGATTAACGTAGAGACGCTTCAGTAGTTGAAATCTCATCTAGTATAGTTGTTTTTACATGTGCTATATCCAAAACGTATAATTGTGTAATTCATCTAAAATAAACGATTTAAATGAAAGTTTTGCTTTTATTGTCGACTATAATACCCTTAATCTATTAATATGGAACTTATTGAATACATAACAGGTAAAGGCGGAATAATGATTCTTGGCCTAATTGCAATAGCTGCATTTATCTACAGAAAATATAAGGAAAAACGTTATTTTAGAGATATAGAAAAACGGATAAGTAAAAGAAATCAAAATACTTAAAACCCTCTTTCTTTCTGCAATTGTTCGTAAGCTTTTTGAACTTGTCTAAATTTTTCTTCAGCACCTTGTTGATGTTCCTTTCCTAAATGAATTACTTTATCTGGATGGTATTTTTTAGCCATTTTTCGATACGCTTTCTTAATCTCATCTACTGAAGCACTTTTAGTAATTTCTAAAATTTTATAAGCATTATCACTGCTGTTATAAAACATGGCTTTAATACTTTCATAATCACGTGAACTTATGCCCAAATAACCACATATGGTATAGATTTGTTTCACCTCAACTTCAACTACTATGCCATCAGATTTAGCTATTCCGAAGAGAAAATGAACCAATTGTAAACGTGACGAATGGTCCATCATTTGCTTAATTTGCATGCATACTTTTCTGGTTGGAATTTGTTGCTGACTAATATTTTTGAACAATCGAAATGCATGATTAGCACGTTCTTTACCATACATACTTACAAACTGTTGTCTTACAAAATCTAATTCTTTTTGATCTTGAATCCCATCAGCTTTAATGACAACTGAAGCCAAAATAAGTAAACTCACTTCAAAATCTCCAGATTGTGTTTGAGAACGCTGTGTTTGTTTCCCATAATTAGGCCTCTTATTATGCGTTCCTCGAGATTGCTTTCTAGATGTTTGTCCATCACCTAATAAAAAGCCGCCTTGTTGCGCTGTGCCATCAATTAAACTACCAATCGCTAATCCTATAATAGCACCAATTGGTCCTCCAAAAGACCATCCTAAAGCACCACCAATCCATTTTGCAAAACTCATGTATGTGTTTATTTTTAATTAAATCAAATATACTACAGTTAGTATATTTTTATCAACATTTGTTACTGAATTTATATATAGAAAACCTAAATAGCTTCATTGAAACTGCCAACTGAAGACTTAATACAACACAGTTATTTTACGTATCTTTGCAATCTAAATATTAATCTTATAAAATTAAATATATGTATCCAGCAGAATTGGTAAAACCCATGCGTGAAGATTTAACTAACGTTGGTTTTGAAGAATTACATACATCAGAAGCTGTTGAAACCGCATTGAGCAAAGAAGGAACAACTTTAATCGTTGTAAATTCAGTTTGTGGTTGTGCAGCAGCAAATGCTCGTCCAGGAGCAAGAATGAGTTTACAAAATGCTAAGCGTCCAGATCATATTGTCACTGTTTTTGCAGGTGTTGACAAAGAAGCTGTTGATGCGGCAAGAGCACACATGGTTCCATTTCCTCCAAGTTCGCCAAGTATGGCATTATTCAAGGATGGCGAATTGGTTCACATGCTAGAACGTCATCATATTGAAGGTCGACCAGCAGAATTAATTTCTGAAAACCTTGTAGATGCTTACAACGATCATTGCTAGAAAACCTAAAATTATTATAGAATTAAAAACCACGATTAAGTCGTGGTTTTTTTATGACATTAAATTACATTTGTTAAATGAGAAAACTATTGGCTTATCCATTAACAGTATTATACTTGTTTGTGTTTGGAATGACTTTGCTCATTTTTCATCCAATACAATGGATTTGTTTTAATGTTTTCGGTTATCAAGCTCATAAAAAAAGTGTTGATGCGCTTCAATTTTGCCTTGTAAGATGTTTGCATATTTTAGGAACGCGTTTTACTTGGAATAATCCTCATAAGATTCCAAAAAACAAACCTTTAATTATAGTGTCAAACCACCAAAGCATGTACGATATTTCGCCAATTATGTGGTTTATGAGGCAGCACCATATTAAATTTGTTAGTAAAAAGGAACTTGGAAAAGGCATTCCAAGTGTGTCGTATAATTTACGTCATGGTGGTTCGGTTTTAATAGATCGAAAAAATCCGCGTCAAGCTTTACCTGCAATGCTTGAATTTGGAACATATATAGAAAATAACAATCGTACTGCAGTTATCTTTCCTGAAGGCACACGTAGTAAAGATGGGCATCCAAAACCATTTAAAACAAAAGGAATGGAGTTGTTATTTAAAAAAGCGCCTTCAGCATTAGTGGTTCCTATAACTGTAAATAATTCATGGAAAATGTTGCGTTATGGAAAGTTTCCAATGGGAATTGGAAATCACTTAAAGTTTACAGTGCATGAACCTGTTGAATTAAATACAGTTAAGGATCAAAAAGAACTCATAAAAAACATTGAAACAACCATCATTAATGCTATTGAGCATTAATACTAAAACCTAAATTAATGTCCCATAAAAATATAAGATTAGAAGTGATGCATCACCTAGAAAAAGATGTTGATAAACTTATCGAAAAATACCTTATTCCTATTGAAAAAATCTGGCAACCAACTGACTTCTTGCCAAATACTGAAAACGATAATTTCTTAGAAGAAGTGAAGGAAATAAGAGAATTATCTAAAGAATTACCATATGACTTTTGGGTAGTTTTAGTAGGTGATATGATAACTGAAGAAGCGCTACCAACTTATGAGTCTTGGTTAATGGACGTCGAAGGCGTTGGTCAATCGGAACGAAATGGTTGGTCAAAATGGGTGAGACATTGGACTGCAGAAGAAAACCGTCATGGAGATGTTCTTAATAAATATCTTTATTTATCAGGACGAGTAAATATGAAAGAGATTGAAAAAACAACACAATATCTCATTGCTGATGGATTTGATATAGGAACAGGACAAGATCCATATAAAAATTTTGTTTATACAAGTTTTCAAGAATTAGCAACTTACATTTCCCACAATCGTGTAGCAAAAATTGCTAAAGAAAAAGGCAGCAAACAGCTTTCTAAAATGTGTAAAATCATTTCAGGCGATGAAATGAGACATCATCATGCATATTCTGAATTTGTAGATCGTATTTTTGATGTTGATCCTAGTCAAATGATGATGGCTTTTCATTTTATGATGAAGCAAAAAATTGCTATGCCAGCTCATTTTCTTAGAGAATCTGGAGATAAAATCAGTACCGCATTTGAAGAGTTTTCAAATACAGCACAACGTATTGGTGTTTATACTTCTTTAGATTATGTTGATATTTTACAAAAACTAATTGATCGTTGGGATATTGGTAACATTAATAACCTTACAGATGAAGCAGAGAAAGCTCGTGATTATCTAATAAAACTTCCATCTAGAATGATACGCATAGCAGAGCGAATGAAAATCCCTGAAAACTCTTTTCAATTTAAATGGGTAGAACCAGCTGTATTGAAATAAATTATTACAACACATAAAATTCCTTTCTTAAACTGAAAGGAATTTTTAATTTTAGATTATGTATACTTCCGAAGAAATTATAGAAAAAACGAAAGACTTCGTTAAAATCACACTCGAAAATGCTGAAGGTGGTCACGATTGGTTTCATATTGAACGTGTTTATAAAAATGCACTACTCATATCAAAAAAGGAAAATGTAGATCTGTTTATTGTATCCCTTGGAGCTTTATTGCATGATATTGCTGATAGTAAATTTCATAATGGAGATGAAAGCATAGGTCCACAAAAAGCTAGAGCGTTTTTATTAGATATAAATGTTGATTCTGAAGCTATTGAACATGTTGTGAAGATTATTGAAAACATCTCTTTCAAAGGCGGAAATGTTTCTCAAAATTTTTCATCTGCTGAATTAGATGTTGTACAAGATGCAGATCGATTAGACGCGCTTGGTGCAATTGGCATCGCAAGAACATTTAATTATGGTGGTTTTAAAAATCGTAAATTATATGATCCTTCAATAGAACCCGATTTAAATATGAATAAAGAAGCCTATAAAGCTTCTAAAGCACCAACTATTAATCATTTTTATGAAAAATTACTACTTCTAAAAAATAGAATGAATACAAAAACAGGAACTCAAATAGCAATAAAGAGACACAATTATATGAAATCATTTCTGCAGCAATTTTATTCAGAATGGAATGGAGAACACTAATTTACTTCTCTTTTACAATTTCTAATACTGTTATTGTTGTAGTATTCACAATTGTTAGAATTTGTTACTGATTAACTAAAATGATACTCAAATGTTATTCGGTTTATCTTTTAATCTAAAAAAACTTAATGAACCATTAATTTTAATTCGCCTCTATATTTAGATGCACTTTTTCCAGTAAATTCCTTGAATAATTTATTAAAATGCGAAAAATTATTAAATCCACATTCATAACTTACATCTGCAATACTCATTTGACTTTCCGACAATAACTTTGTTGCATGTACAACGCGATATTCATTTACAAGCTTAGTGAATGTTTTTCCTGTTACTTTTTTAAAATACCTGCAAAAAGCTGGAACAGTCATACTTACTTTATCAGCAATTTCATCTAAGGTAATATGTTGTGTGAAATTTTGATTTACATATTTAAAAATGATATCAATCCGAGCGCTATCTTGAGGTTCAGCCTCAAATGCAAAACCATCAGCATTTAAAATCGTATAGTCTTCAGATTTTGCTAAACCATGTAAAATTTCAAGTAGAACCAATATCTTTTTGAAACCTTCTTTTTCAGAAAGTTTTTCAATTTTCTTACCTATTTTTTGTTTCGTTTTCACACCAAACAAAATGCCACTTTTAGAACGTTCAAATAAATTACTAATGCCTTCCATTTCTGGAACATTAAAAAAATAATCTCCTAAAAACTCTGGTCTAAACTGAACAATGGTTTCACTTCCATTTATTGTAAGTCGATCTGTAAATCCGTTATGAGGTAAATTGGCTCCAATAAGTATTAGTTGACTATTATTAAAGTATGATAAATGATTTCCAATATGTCGCTTTCCTTTTCCTTTATTAACATAAACCAATTCAACTTCAGGATGAAAATGCCAAAAGGGCTTTTTTTCTCCCATATAAGCCTCTTGCTTCATAACCTTAATAGAACTCCCAAACTCTGGGCTTATTTTTTCTAATGTAGGCTTTCTTATGCTCATAATTCTTTCTTTAATACAAAGTTAACTGTAAATGAATTTCAAAAGTATGTATAATTATCAAAAATGTATCCTAAATTAACCAATTATTTGTTTTCATTAGGTGATTGTGATAATTTAGAACACATATGTGCCAAAATGGATGTTTTCTAAAGACCTAAAGCAGTATAGATTTGTACCCATAATCATAAAACCCAAACATGATGAAAACAATTAAAAAAATGACACTAATAGTATTAATGTTAGTAACAACATTAAGCTATGCAGGCAAAAGAAAAATTAGATCTTTTTCAAAAGTTACTATGGTCGAATTTGTTAATGCAAAAAAAGGGCAAGAACTTTTAGTAAAAGATAAGTATGGATCAGTTCTTCACTCAGAAACTGTTAAAGATAATGGAAAGCTTTCTAAGTGGTTTGATTTAAACGAACTTGAAAATGGAAATTACTCAATTGAGTTAGAGAAAGATTTTGAAATAATAGTCAAATCATTTGAAATTAAAAATAATGAAGTTCTATTTTTAAAAAACGGTGAAACAAAATCATTTAAACCAGTAATAAAGACTAAAAACAATAAATTATTGGTATCTCAATTGTCTTTAGAATCAAATCCTATACATGTAGAAATCTATTATGAAGATTCACTTATATATACTGAAACTTTACAAGGTGAAAAAACTTTAAATCGTATTTACAGCCTTTCAAAGGCTGAAAGAGGTGACTATCATACTGTTATAAAAACAAATAACAGAACCTTTGTTAAATATTTTGAATTATAAAACAAATTCAAACGAAATACAAAAAGCCATCAGTTGATGGCTTTTTGTATTTAAAATAGTTTCATCTGACCATATTTATAAACGTCATGCAGTTCAGTATTTAATTTGGGCATTGATTTATTTTTAAAATATTTTAAGCGAGCCAACTTAATTAAATCATTAATGTGTTTTGCAAATTCTCCTTCACCTTGCATTCGTGTTCCAAATCTAGAATCGTTTAATGTTCCTCCATGACAATTTTCAATTTGATGCAATACTTTTTCAGCGCTATCTGGTAAGGTTTTTTGTATCCAATCTGTAAAAATTTCTCCAATAGCACCATTTAATCTCACAATAGTATGCGCCATAGTTGATGCTCCAGCTTCAGAAGCTGCTTTTGCTAGAGACAAAATTTCATGACTATTAATTGAAGGTATGATTGGTGCAAACATCACGTTTACCGGAATTCCGTTTTCACTTAATTCTTTAACAACTTTTAGTTGTTTTTTAATAGTTGCTGTTCGTGGTTCTAAAATTCTTCTAGTCGCTTCAGAAAGAGACGTTATAGAAATATTAACACTAATCAAATTATCTTTGGCTAAGGCTTTAATAATCTCTAAATCACGAAGTATTAGTGCGTTTTTGGTTATAATTGAAACAGGATGTTTATATTTTAAAAACACTTTCAAGCAAGCTCTAGTGATTTCAAATGTTTTTTCTGCTGGTTGGTAACAATCTGTATTTCCAGACATGACTATTGGATAAGCTTTCCAACTTTTTCGTCTTACAAAAGCTTCTAATAATATTGGTGCATCCTTCTTTACTAAAATTCGACGTTCAAAATCCAATCCAGCACTAAATCCCCAAAATTCATGACTATTTCTTGCATAACAATAGACACAACCATGCTCGCAACCTTGATACATATTCATAGAATATGCCATTCCGACATCTGGACTAGCGAGCTTATTCACTATTGTTTTAGGAAAAACCGGTAAATATTGGGTTCTATTTTGATCTGGTTCTTCGCCTTCCTTTGCACAATATTCTAAAAAATCATCTCGTTGTTCATGGCTTAACTCAAAGAAACGGTTATGAACATTTTTTTGAGCACCACGACCTTTTACACTATCTTTTTTAAACATATTTCATAATTTTTTGTAAAATTACAAAATACCAAATTTCAAACGACAACTTAAAATTTTGGTTATCAACAAAAATAAAAATATTATTTTCCTGGGAAGTCTGCTTTTCTTTTTTCTAAAAATGCAGTAGTTCCTTCTGTGAAGTCATCTGTACCGAAACATTTTCCAAATTGTTTAATTTCGGTTTTATAACCATCAACGCCATCTTTAAAGTTCGCATTAATAGATTTGATAGCCGCTTTAATTGCTACTGAAGAGTTTCGCATGATTTTACTTGCAATCTTTTCACAAAGTGCTAACAATTCCTCTTGTTCAACAACATGATTTACCAATCCGTAATTTAAGGCTTGATTGGCATCAATCATACCTGCTGTCATCACCATTTCCATTGCGCGACCTTTACCTACCAATTGAGGCAGACGTTGTGTACCACCATAACCTGGAATAACTCCAAGAGATACTTCTGGTAAACCCATCTTAGCATTTGAACTTGCAATTCTAAAATGACAAGCCATTGCCAATTCTAAACCTCCTCCTAATGCAAAACCATTAACCGCAGCGATTACTGGAGTCGATAAATTTTCAACAAAATCAAATAACAACTCCTGACCTTTGGCAGCTAATTTTCCTCCTTGTTTGACATCAAAATCTGCAAACTCACTAATATCTGCACCAGCTACAAAAGCCTTTTCTCCACTTCCTGTAATAATAATTACTTTTGTGTCTTTGCTGCTATTAGCTTCATCAAAAGCATCATGCAACTCTTGTATAGTGTCTTTATTTAAAGCATTAAGTTTATTAGGTCTGTTGATTGTAATCGTTGTTATTCGGCTATTGGTAGTCGATAAAATATTCTGGTAGCTCATGGTGTTTTGTCTTATTAAATCTTAGGGAAAGTAACGGTAAAAATGGTTCCTATTCCTTGTTGAGATGTAAAGGTAATACTTCCTTTATAAGTTTCAACAATATTTTTTACCATCGCGAGTCCCAATCCCATTCCGCTGGTTTTAGTGGTAAATTTAGGTTCAAAAATCTTGCTTTTATTTTCTTCAGCAACACCTATACCATTATCTTCTATAGTAATTTTGATCATCTCCTTCTCTGAAGATACTCTTACAATAATCTTTGGATCTTCTTTATCATGTGGAATCGCTTGAATTCCATTTTTGACTAAATTAGTCACAACTCTGATCAACTGTGTACGATCAAAATTTGCCATGAGTTCAGAATTATCTGTTGAAAATTCAATATTATCTTCACTGAAAATATCTAAGGCTAATTTGACAATATTCGAAACATTTAGTGTTTCATTCTTTTGCGCAGGCATTTTTGCAAAGTTTGAAAATGCAGATGCAATAGAACTCATTGTATCTATTTGCTGAATAAGTGTTTTACTGTATTCATCGACTTTTTGATAAATGTTTTCGTCTTCAGGGTTAAACTTTCGCTGAAAACTTTGTACACTCAATCGCATTGGTGTCAATGGGTTTTTAATTTCATGAGCGACTTGTTTTGCCATTTCTCTCCAAGCCTGTTCACGTTCACTAGTAGCCAACTGAACAGCACTTTCTTCAAGTTCATCAATCATACTATTATATGAATTAACTAAGGTTGATATTTCTTCACTTGAAGATTCTATATCAATCTTTTTATTCCGTTTTTCTAAACGTGTTTGATTGATTTTATCTGAAATTGTTTTTAATGTACGTGTTATATATTTTGATAATAACAGTGCCAAAATTACAGCAATTAACATCATGAATAAATACGCATAACCTAAGCGTTCTAAAAACTCATTAAGTTCTTTATTTAGAAAATCGTCATTTTCTAAGTATGGCAAATTTAATATCGCTAGTGGCTTAGATTTTTTATCATAAACAAAACTATAAGACGATTGAAATGTTTCTCCATTCTTTCTGTTTTTAACAACATATCTATGATTTGCTGTATTTGAAATTGCATTTAACACTTCTGTGTCAATACATTTTGTTATTGAATCATTTTTAAAACTTGCCTTAGAAGATTTTAAAAGTCCACCATCTAAATCATATAAATTAATTCGCAAACTATGAATATCTGCAATATTATAAATTTCGTCCTTGAATATTAATGGAACATTCTCTGTTGCAACTTCCCAAGTTGTCTTTTCAATCACCTTATTGATATGACTAATAATAGCAATTTCTTTACGTTCTAATCGCTCTTTATGATAATCTATAGCCTCTTCATTATATTGATAAATAGTAACAGCAGCTATTAAAATTGAAGCGATAAGCACCAATAATATCATTGCAAAAAAGATACGAACTCGTAAAGACAATTTTTTTAACCTCATCTGAAAATTTGTAATGATTTTAGGTGTAACTTAGGTTAAATGTAACAATAATTAAGCCAATATTAAGCATTTGGATTTTTGTGTCGTATATTTTTATAAAGCTTAAAACCTAGCATTAATAAAATTCCTAAAACAAAAATTCCAATTACACCAAACACCCAATTAATTGCACTTTTTAAGATGACTAAAAACACAACTGCAAACAATATAAATGTAGCACCTTCATTCCAAAGTCTCATAAAATTTGAAGATTTATTTACTTCGTCACGCTGCAACTGGATGTAATAGTGATGTGTTTTTAAATGATATAAAATCAACAATACAACAAATGTTAGCTTAACATGCATCCATGATTGTTCTAGCCAAAAAGGCTGTAAAATAATTAACCATATAGCAAAACCTGTCGCTAAAATTGCTGATGGCCAAGTAATGATATTCCATAAACGTTTTGCCATTAATTTTAGCTGCTTGCCTAAAATTTCCTTTTCAGGAGAGGGTTTGTGAAAAGCTTCTATTTGATACACAAAAAGCCGAGGAATGTAAAACAAACCTGCAAACCAAGTCACTATAAAAATGAGGTGTAATGCTTTTATGTAATTGTAATATTCCATTTAAATATTTTATTATGTTGTGTCTCGACTCCGCTCGACATGACAGAAGAATTCTAATTTAAAGATAACTGTCACATCGAGCGGAGTCGAGATGTTTATTGCACTTAATCCTCTACAAATAAATAGTTTAATTGCTTTTCGTTAAATGCAGAATTAAAAGCACTAATCTCATCACTAATTAACATATCAAAAGCATTTAATTGTACTTTAATTTCTGCTGACAATTCATTCTTTACGGCAATATCTTGATCTGTTGGCGCAAAATCTCCCATTCCAACCAAAGCATTTAGATGCCCTAATTTGTTGGTTAATCTAATTGGGAAATTTAACGGATCTTGACCACTTCTGTTTTTCGTTTGATACAACGCTTCTTCAATTTTAGTAAAGTCTTCTTTAATAGCCTTCGCTTTTTCTAACAACTCTTTTAAATCCTCATTGTCTTTATATTGCGCTTCAAATGCTGAAAGTTGTTCTTTAATATTTCTAATTTTCTTAATCGATTTATGAGCATCATCCATTGTTTTATTGACATCAGTAATGAAATCAAATTGCTTTTGCATATCAGCTTGAGTACTTTCAGCTCTTTGATCTGCAACGATATTAAAGGATTGCGGAATTGAATTTCCATTTACATTTAAGTTCACTTTGTAAGCTCCAGGAATTGCAACTGGTCCATCTAAACTTGCCCACCATAAAATCATGCCTTCTAATTTTTCAGCACCTTCATAAGTCATGTCCCAAATAAACTGATTCATTCCTTTTTTCACTTCGAGCTTATCTTTCTTTTTATTATTTGTAGAATAGGTTTTTATGGTATCTCCTTTTTGATCAAAATACGTTAAAGACACTTCATCATTTTCTTTGTCATAACTTTTTAAATTGAAATAAGTCATCACGCCATTTGGATGATTCGTTCCAGACGTTTTACTGTCTTTATGATAACCAGCTTGTATGCGATAAGTATCTTTCGGTTTGAATAATGTATTGGCTTCGGAAGGTGAATCATTTAACTGATGTAAAACTGTTAAATCATCAATCATCCAAAGACTTCTTCCTTGTGTTGCAACGATTAAATTATTGTCTTTTATCGCTAAATCAGTAATTGGTACAATTGGAAGATTTAATTGAAATGGTTTCCAATTTACACCATCATTAAACGAAATATACATTCCTGTTTCAGTCCCAGCATATAACAAACCTTTTTGATTAGGATCTTCTCTTACGACTCTGGTGAAATGTTCTGGATGTATTCCATTCGTGATTGTCGCCCATGTTTTTCCGTAGTCAGTGGTTTTATATAAATATGGCGTAAAATCTCCTGTTTTGTATTTAGTTCCAGCTACATAACATGTTCCAGCATCAAAAGCACTTGGTTCAATACTATTAATCATCATCCATTCTGGCATGCCTTTAGGAGTTACATTTTCCCAATTTTGACCTCCATCTTTTGTAACATGAATCAATCCATCGTCACTTCCAACCCAAAGTAAGCCTTCGGTTATAGGTGATTCTTGTGCTGCAAAAATGGTACAGTAATACTCTACTGAAGTATTATCTTGCGTAATTGGTCCTCCTGAAGATTTTAGTTTTTCCGGATCATTTCGAGTTAAATCTGGACTCACAATGTCCCATGATTGTCCTTCATTTTCAGTCACATGGACATGTTGAGAAAAGGTGTATAAACGATCTGGATTATGCTTTGAGAAAATTATTGGGAAATTCCACTGAAAGCGATATTTCATACCTTCTGCGCCATGACCCATTGGATTATCTGGCCAAACATTGATAGCTCTAACGGTTCCGCGTTTGTGATTATATCGTGTTAAAAAACCATCGTAACTTCCTCCATACACAATATCATCATCTTCTGGGTCTATTGCGATATGTGCCGATTCTCCTCCAGCTGTAGATTCCCAATCATCATCAGAAATCGACCAACCATCTGTTCTGTGAGGAATTCTAATTGTTGAATTATCTTGTTGAGCTGCATAAATGCGATATGGAAAATGGTTATCTGTCGTAACACGATAAAATTGTGATGTTGGCTGATTGTGGTATGTACTCCAGGTTTCTCCTCCATCATAAGTGACTTGTGCTCCTCCATCATCACCAATAATCATTCGGTTTGGGTTTTCTGGAGCAATCCATAAATCGTGATGATCTCCATGTGGTGCATTATGTGTGCTGAATGATGTTCCACCATCTGTACTTTTATGATAACGTACATTCAATACATAAACCATATCAACATCCTTAGTATCAGCATACAATCTTGTGTAATACCAAGCTCGCTGACGTAATTTACGTTCACTATTTACTTGTGACCATGTATCTCCTCCATCATCACTTCTGTACAAACCACCTTTATCTTTATTCTCAATGATAGCCCAAACACGTTGGTTATTTACTGGTGACACAGTGACTCCAATAATCCCAAGGGTTCCTTCAGGAAATCCTTTTTTAGTAGAAATTTCTGTCCACGTTTCACCTTTATCTATACTTTTCCATAGTGCCGAACCTTCACCACCAGAACTCAAACTATAAGGAGTTCGTTGCACTCTCCATGTAGAAGCATACAAAATTCTTGGGTTGGTTGGATCAATCAATAAATCTACAACTCCAGCATGCTCATTAGCAAATAACGTTTTCTTCCATGTTTTCCCTCCATCTACGCTTTTATATACACCACGTTCTTGGGTTGGTTTGTATATATTTCCTAAAACACCAGCATATACAACATTATGATCGGTTGGATCAACCGCAATTCTTGGAACATGACGTGAGTTTTTCAGTCCTGCAGATTTCCATGTTTTTCCAGCATCAACACTTTTCCAAATACCATATCCTGAAGACACATTTCCGCGAACGGTTTTTTCTCCACCACCAACATAAATAACATTAGGATCGCTTTTAGAAACCGTAATTGCACCAATACTTCCACCGAAAAACCCATCAGAAATATTATCCCAACTTCGTCCACCATCTAACGTTTTCCAAATCCCTCCACCTGTAGAGCCAAAATAATATAGGTTAGGTTTATTAGGAACTCCTGTGACAGCAGCGCTTCGACCACCTCTAAAAGGACCAAGTAATCGGTATTCTAAAGCTGAATATTTTGATTCATCAAAAGTCTGTGCTTCTAATTGTGTGAAGTTTCCGAAGAAAAAAAGACAAAAAATAAAAGAGAAAAATCTCATTGTAAAGGTGGTTTTGTTAGTTGTATAAAAATAAGCATAAAATAATATTATGCTGCTGTCTTGCTCAAATTTAACTTGACTTCACGATGTAAAAATAGAGCAGTAACAATTGTCGATAACACATCTGAAATTGGAAAAGACATCCAAACACCTAGTTCGCCATAAAATTTTGGTAAAATAAAAATCAATGGAATAAAGAAAAATCCTTGACGTGTTAATGTTAATAGTAATGCTGGAATTGCTTTTCCAACAGCTTGAAAATAGGCAGCTCCAATTAGTTGAACTGCAATAATTGGTGTTGCTGCAAAGACCCATCGCATAGCAGAAGGTGTTTCCTTGATAACGTCTGCATCAGTTGTAAATAATCTAGTGATGTCTTCAGGGAAAATCATCAACATAATAAATACTAAAGTCGCTAAAGCTGCTGCATATTTTAACGCTGTAGAAATGGCTTGTTTAACGCGTTCGTATTGATTAGCACCATAATTAAAACCTGCAATAGGCAAAAACCCTTGTGTAATTCCGAAAACAGGAAATAAGGCAAACATGAGCATTCGACCAACAATGGCATAAGCAGTTACAGAGGTTTCTCCTCCAAGGTCGAATAAAATATTATTCATAAACAAGTACGTAATACTTACAATAGCCTGTCTTGAAAGCGTTACAAATCCTAAAGACCCTATTTCTTTAACAATAGGAAGCTTCAATTTAAACTGACATTTAATGAGTTTTAATTCTGAATTTTTAGATAAGAAATACCAAAAAACAAACAAAAAACACAACAAATAGGATAGTGTTGAAGCCCAAGCTGCTCCAGCCATTCCTAGATCCATGAGGTTTATAAAAACGTAATCTAACACCAAATTCGCAACTGAAGGAATCATCATGGCATACATGGCGAATTTTGGTTTCCCTTCTGCTCTTATAACGGTATTTCCCATCATGCAAAGTGCCAAGAATGGAATTCCGTAAAGCACAATAGTATAATAGATTTTAGCAGGTTCGAAAATAGCACCTTTACCTCCAAATACAGGAATAATATCATCTACATATAAAAGACCAGGAATAATTAATAGAATCGTAAATAGAAGTGTAAGTGTAATTTGATTGCCAAAGGTTTGTAATGCTTTTGTTGTATTATTTGCACCTAATGCTCTTGAAATAATTGAAGAACCTCCAACACCAATACTCATTCCTAAAGCAGCAATAAAAAAAGAGACAGGAAGCACGACATTAATTGCAGCTATGGCAGTTGAACCAATCCAGTTTCCAACAAAAATTGTGTCTACCAAAATATTGAGAGACATCACTAAGATTCCAATAGATGCAGGAACAGCTTGTTTAATCAGCAATTTACCAATGGGCTGAGTTCCTAAATCTTTTGAAGCCGTATTTGACATTATGCAGTAACTGTTTCAGTTTTTGCCCAATCAGTTATCCAACTAGATAATAAATCAACAAATTCTTTGTCATCGTTTAAACACGGAACCGTTGTAAAGTCTTTTCCTCCCATTTCATGGAAAATTTCTTCGCCTTCCATCGCTATTTCTTCAAGGGTTTCCAAACAATCACTAACAAAGGCTGGAGTTACAATAGCCATTTTTTTGATGCCTTGTTTCCCTAATCGCTCGATGGTTCTGTCAGTATAAGGTTGTAACCAAGGATCAAAACCTAATCTCGATTGAAAGGATGTTGAAAAACTACCTTCTTTTAAGTTTAATTTTTCAGCAACAAGCCTAGTCACTTCTAAACATTGATGTCTGTAACAAAACTCATGTGCAGGAGATGCGGTTACACAACAACTACCATCAATTTTACAATGCGATTTTGTGATGTCTCTTTTGCGAATATGACGTTCTGGAACACCATGATAAGAAAATAATAAATGCTCATAATCTTTACTTTCCAAATACTTTTCAATAGAGTTTGATAAGACATTAATATAATTAGTATTGTTATAAAACGATTTAAGGTCTTGAATACTAATGTTAGGAAAATGTGCTTTTCTAATCTCTTCCGCTAACACCAAAATTGTTTCGGTCGTTGCCATTGCAAATTGAGGATACAACGGAATTAAAAATACTTCATCAACACCTTTATCAACCAATTCCTGAAGCCCTTTTTTAATGGTCATACTTCCATAACGCATAGCCAAAGACACAGGCAAATCAACCTGATCTTGAATTTTGTCTTGTAATCGTTCAGACAATACAATCAAAGGAGATCCTTCTTTCCACCAAATCTTTTTATATGCTGCTGCTGATGCTTTTGGTCGTGTGTTTAAGATAATGCCTTTTACGAGTAATGTTCTTGCCCAAAGAGGCACATCAATAACACGTTCATCCATTAAAAATTCACCTAAATATTTTTTAACGTCTTTAGGTTCTGGAGAATCTGGCGAGCCTAAATTAACAAGTAAAACTCCTTTCATGTATTTATGTTTCTTTTGCTATTTTGTTTTTCAAAAATACAACAGTATTTTTTGTAACTAATCTTATTCTGTTTAACTCAACGACATCAAATACTTCTTTGGAGTCGTTCCGTATTTCTTTTTAAAAGCCGAAATGAAATGACTCGATGTACTGTATCCAACTTTAAGTCCGACTTCATTTACATTGTGATCACCTGCTTCCAATAATTTTCTAGCCACTTCCATTTTATAATCAAACAGGAAACTAAAAACGGAATCGCCATAAATTTGCTTGAACCCTTCTTTTAACTTTTTTAAACTAAGTCCGATTTCTTCAGAAAGTTCTTGTAAAGTTGGTGGTTCAGCCATTCTAGATATGATGATATCTTTCGCTTTTCTTATTTTAATTACATTTGTTTCGTCTACTAAAAACGGACATTGCTCAATATCGGCATCTTCACTTCTGTTAAAATATAAACTCAATAATTCTAGCGCTTTTCCTTTAAAATAAAGGTTTTTAATAGAGCTATTTAAATTATAATTAATCATTTGATTCAACGCAATTGCCATAGAAGGAGAAATTTTTCCGTCTTTATAATACTTCTTATCCTTATTGTCATCACTTAAAAATGTGATATAATCCGCTTCTTGAGAAAATAATCCGTGAAATTTCTTTATAGAAACGAGTACAGAAACTAACCAAGATTTAGAATGCACTTCTAAATGAATCGGCAAATCACGTTCAGGATTATATAATAACAATGAATTTTCTTCTTCAATATTTAGGCGATAATTACCATTATTAAAGATAAACTCACTAGAGCCTTTTATACAAAAGTGAAACTGAATAAAACTACTATCAATCTCACGTTCAACAATTTGAATCGCATCAGATTCATTTTGATAGGTTAATGCAAAAAAACCATCATCTAATTTAGATTCTTCAAAAGAACCTCTAGCGATATTTTTCGAATGTATAAAATCCGATTTATTTTTATTGTTATTTAGATTCATTCTAAACTAATAAGCTTTAAAGTCTTGTTTTCACTACAAAAATATGACATTTATCATTTTATAATAAGAAATATCATTAAAAAACCACAAACGATACTAAAAGTTCTTCTAGCGTTGTTTTTTATCTGCCAAGCTTTATATTTTTGCTTTGGTATTATCCAAATCAGGTATGGAGCACTACAATATGTCGAAAGGCACTACATTTTATGCAATTGGTTTAAGCTATAAAAAAGCTGATGCTGAAGTGCGTGGTCATTTCAGTTTAGACGAAACATCTAAACTTGCTGTATTAGAGCAAGCAAAACAAAATGGTATTGAAAGTTTAATCGTTACTTCTACGTGTAACAGAACTGAAATTTACGGATTTGCACAACATCCATTTCAATTGATTCAATTGCTTTGCGAAAACACAAAAGGCACTGTTGAAGAGTTTCAAAAAGTTGCTTATGTGTATAAGAACAGAGATGCTGTTTCCCATATGTTTCGTGTTGGTTCTGGATTAGACAGCCAAATTCTTGGTGATTTTGAAATTATAAGTCAGTTAAAAATTAGTGCAAGATTCTCTAAAAAACAGGAATTACTTAATCCTTTTTTAGAGCGATTAATAAACGCAGTTATACAAGCTTCAAAACGTATTAAAACCGAAACCGAAATTTCTTCAGGAGCCACATCTGTTTCATTTGCCTCTGTGCAATATATTATGAATGAAATTGATACGGTTTCAGAAAAGAATATTTTACTATTCGGAACAGGGAAAATTGGAAGAAATACATGTGAGAACTTAGTAAAACATACTAAGAACGAACATATCACTTTAATCAATAGAACTAAAGGTAAGGCTGAAGCGATTGCAGGTAAATTCAATTTAATTGTAAAAGACTACGCCAATCTTCAAGAAGAAATTAACACCTCTGATATTTTAATTGTTGCTACTGGTGCCCAAAACCCAACGGTTGATAAACACTGTATTCAAACAACCAAACAATTATTAATTTTAGATTTATCAATACCAAAGAACGTAAATGAAAATGTGACTGATTTGGAGAATGTGACTTTAGTTCATTTAGATGATTTATCACAAATTACAGATGAAACTTTAGAGCGAAGAAAAGCTCACATTCCTGTAGCTGAAGCAATTATTGAAGATGTCAAATCTGATTTTAATGCATGGTTGGAGACGCGGAAATTTGCACCTACTATTAAAGCTTTAAAACATAAACTTACTGATTTTGCAGTGGCAGAATTAGACACACAACGCAAAAAAATGAGTGACTTTAATGAAACTCAAGCTGAAGTTATTAGTAATAATATCATTCAGAAAATAACAAATCATTTTGCACATCATTTAAAAGGCGATGATGTATCTACAGACGATAGCCTTGAACTCATAAAAAAAGTGTTTCAACTAGAAGCAACTAAAGAGAATGTCTAAAATTATAAGAATTGGTACTCGTGATAGCGAACTTGCGTTATGGCAAGCCAAAACCGTACAAAGTCAACTAGAACATTTAGGTCATAAAACACAAATAGTTCCTGTTAAATCAACAGGAGACATCGTTTTAGATAAGCCTATTTATGAACTAGGAATTACAGGTGTATTTACAAAAACACTAGATATAGCAATGCTCAATGAAGAGATTGACATTGCTGTTCATTCTTTAAAAGATGTCCCAACATTACTCCCAAAAGGTATTGTTCAGGCTGCTGTTTTGAAACGAGGAAATGTTAGAGATTGTTTAGTGTTTAAACGCAATGAAGAATTTCTATCACAACGAGATGCCGTTATTGCAACAGGTAGTTTACGAAGACGAGCACAATGGTTAAATCGTTATCCAACACATACTATTGTTGGTTTACGTGGCAATGTAAATTCACGTTTACAAAAATTAGAAGACAACGATTGGAATGGCGCTGTTTTTGCAGCTGCTGGTTTAGGAAGACTCGACATAAGACCTGAAGAAAGTTTCAATTTAGAATGGATGATTCCTGCTCCTGCTCAAGGTGCTGTTATGATTACTGCCTTAGAAAGTGATGAAGAAACACTTGCTATTTGTGCAGAAATTAATCATAAAGAAACTGAAATTGCAACATCAATAGAACGTGAGTTTTTAAATCGTTTAGAAGGTGGATGCTCTGCTCCTATTGGTGCTTTAGCTTTTGTAAAAGATGAAGAAGTTCATTTACAAGCTGTTTTATTAAGTCTTGATGGAAGCAAAAAAATTGAAGTCCAACGTACAGTTACTCTCGATAAACACGATGAATTAGCACAATTTTGTGCTGATTATATAATCGAACGTGGTGGAAAACGTTTAATGGATCATCTTAAAAAATCATCTCAAGACACTAATATCTATTCAACTAAAACGTTAACCGATGATCAGAAACAATTGTTTCATGAGGATGTGGTTTCTGAAAGCTCAGATTTTATAAAAATCAGCTTAAATCGAATGACACCAAAGGTCTTAAAACCTTTACCAAAAAATGTGATCATTACGAGCAAAAATGCAGTTGAGGCCTTACTAACAAACTTTGCGCCTCAAGAATTACAATTTGAAAACATCTATTGTGTAGGTAGAAAAACCAAACGTTTTGTAGAACGTAAAATTGGAAAAGTAAAACATACTGAAAATAACTCTAAAGCTTTAGCTGAATATTTAGTTGAATACATTGATGGTACAGAGGTCACCTATTTCTGTAGTGATATTCGTATGGATGAATTACCAAGTATTTTAAATGAAAATAATATTGTGGTTAAAGATGTTACAGCTTACGAAACTAAATACGATTCAGTAAAAATTAATGACACTATAAAAGGGGTTATGTTTTATAGTCCGTCAACTGTGCAAAGTTATAAGCAAGAAAATGATGATGATGTTATAGCATTTTGCATTGGAGAAACAACAGCTAAAGAAGCAAGTAAGCATTTTGATGATGTACGAATTGCAAAAATCCCAACAGTTGAAAGTGTGATTGAGTTGGTGAATGAGTATTTTCAATAAAAAAGACCTCTCGACTCCGCTCGAGGTGACAGAATCTGTCACCTCGAGCGGAGTCGAGACCTAATTGAAAAAATTACGTTTAATTAAAAAGATTCTTGCCTTCGCAGGAATGACAGACATATGATAAAAAACGATTTATTTTTAAGAGCACTAAAAGGTGAAACAGTCGAACGTCCACCAGTTTGGATGATGCGTCAAGCAGGTCGTTATCTTCCTGAGTTTATGGAAATCAAAGCAAAATATGATTTCTTTACACGATGTCAAACACCAGAATTAGCAAGTGAAATTACAGTGCAACCTATTCGTCGCTACGGAATGGATGCTGCTATATTGTTTTCAGATATTTTAGTGATTCCTCAAGCCATGAATATTGAAGTTCAAATGAAACCAAATTTTGGTCCTTATTTGCCAAATCCTATTCGCTCACAAAAAGATGTCGATAATGTTATTGTTCCAGATGTTAAAGAAGCTTTAAATTATGTTTACGAAGCCATAAAAGCAACTAAAGAAAAATTAAATGATGAGATTCCTTTAATTGGATTTGCTGGTTCACCTTGGACAATCTTATGTTACTGTGTACAAGGGCAAGGCAGTAAAAACTTTGATAAAGCGAAAGAGTTTTGTTTTACAAATCCTATTGCAGCTCATCAATTATTACAGAAAATTACAGATACTACAATTGCGTATTTAAAAGAAAAAGTAAAAGCTGGTTGTAATGCTGTACAGGTATTCGATTCTTGGGGAGGAATGTTGTCTCCTGTTGATTATCAAGAATTCTCATGGCAATATATTCAGCAAATTATTGATGCTTTAAAAGAAGATGCTCCAGTAATTGCATTTGGTAAAGGCTGTTGGTTTGCTCTTGGAGATATGGCAAAATCTGGAGCTTCTGCTTTAGGTGTTGATTGGACATGTTCTGCAAAAAATGCGAGATATTTAAGCGGTGGAAATATTACTCTGCAAGGTAATTTTGATCCAACACGATTGTTTTCTCCGCCTTCAGAGATTAAAAAAATGGTACACCAAATGATTAACGAGTTTGGAAAAGACAGATATATTGTAAATTTAGGTCATGGCATTTTACCCAATATTCCGTTAAACAATGCAAAAGCATTTATCGATGCTGTAAAAGAATATAAGGCTTAGCACAAGTTGGGCGTTACCACAAGGGTCGCGCTTTACTCATTGAAGCTATTTGATATTGATGAATTCGTGAATATAAATATTTCCCAAGTCGCTATCAAAGATGAGCTCCAACAATTGCTCCATCGCTAACGCAAATCGAGATACAATTGTTACCTTAGTTCTCTAAATTAAATAGATTCCTACTTTTTATAGGACATATTATGATAAAGAACATATTAAATGGCATACAAGCATATTCAGGTGCTTTAGCATTAATTTCAAAGCTAAAGCTTTGGAAGTTCTTTTTCGTTCCTATCATCATCAGTATTATTACAGCAACAGTTATTATCCTCACGGCTTATGGCTTATCTGACAATATTAGTGACTACATTACAAGTTTATTACCTGACTGGGCTGAGAATTCATGGATAAAAGGGATTTTCTCATTCATTAGTGGAATTATAATTTTAGCCATTGGATTAATTCTATATAAACACATCATTATGGCACTTTCTGCACCATTTATGAGTCCAGTTTCAGAAAAAATTGAAGTCTATTTAACTGGAGCCGAAAGAAAAAACCATAGAAATACAACGTTTAAAGAACAACTTTGGCGAGGTATTAGAATAAATATAAGAAATCTTGCTAAAGAACTCCTAATCACTATTCCTATTCTATTGTTAAATTTTATTCCTATTGTAACTATTTTTTCAACAGTTTTACTATTCCTTGTTCAAGCCTATTATGCTGGTTTTGGAAATATGGATTATACCTTAGAGCGCCATTTAAATTATCGCAAAAGTGTTCAATTTGTAAGAAAAAACAAAGGTGTTGCCATTGGAAACGGAATTGTTTTTATCCTATTCTTACTCCTTCCTGTTATTGGTGTGATTCTCGTTTTACCAATGAGTGTTACTGCAGCTTCAATAAAAACAGTTAAGCTTCTTGAGGAAGAAAACCTTCTTTTAGAACATAAAATTTTAGTATCGTGATTGCTCAATTTGATGGCTTCGAAATTAATCCTATTCACGAAGGTGATGCTTGGAAAATCTGTGATTTTGTGATTGCAAATACCGATCGTTTAAAACGTTACTTTCCGAAGACATTAGAACAAAATTTGAATCCGACGCTTTCTCAAATTTATGTTGAAAATCGCGTAAAAGCATTTCAAAATAAAGATGGATTTGTATTCACATTAAAACAAATAGAAACACGAAAACTTATTGGACTCATTATCTTAAAAGAACTCAATTGGACTTCAAAACAAGGTGAATTTGCTTATGCTATAGATTACAATTTTAATGGAAAAGGATTAATGTCTAAAGCCATAGAAAAGCTTTCAGTTTACGCTTTTGAAACTTTAGGATTAGAACGATTGCAAATCATCTCACATAAAGAAAACCGATCTAGTGTTAAAGTCGCGTTGAATAATCATTTTGAGTGGCAAAAAACATTGAAAAATGAATTTACACCTAAAGGCGAGCAACCTTTAGATATGGAATTATACGAATTATATAAAGACTAAAATATCCTGCAAGGTTTCCAAAACCTTGTAGATCTTTTAAAAAGAAAAACATGAAGTTAGACAACTTAGAAAAAGATCATTATTATCACATTTACAATCGTGGAATTAATAGTGAAGTCATTTTTAAGAATGATGATAACATGTTGTATTTTCTAAACTTATCAGGTAAATACTTAAATGATAATGCTGATATTATTGCTTACTGCTTAATGAACAATCATTTTCATTTCATCATTAAAGTTACTAATGAGAAAAACATAACAAATTGCTTTTCTAATTTTTTTAATTCTTATGCTAAAGCTTATAACAGACAACAAGGAAGAACTGGAAGTTTATTTGAAAAGCATTTTAAACGAAAACGATTAGATACAGAAGATTATCTAAAAAATCTAATCTTATATATTCATAACAACCCTATCAATGCGATTGAAAATTATAAATTCTCATCTTATTTGCATTACTTGAATGGTACTAATCCTAATTCTTTTAATTTGGCAAAATCAGAAATCTTAAGAGTTTTTGATAGTATTGAAAATTTTGAGCATATGCATAAAAATTCAGATTCATACCTACAAGGTTTTGAAAACCTTGCAGGAAAAGAAAAAAAATTAGAAGAAAAAATAACTTTTGATTCTGAAATCAAAGATAAGTTCTTCAAATACATACACGAATTACAAGACACAATCTCGTCTAAATTGGAAGCGATTGATGGTAAAGCAAAATTTCAAGAAGACCTTTGGAAACGTCCTGAAGGTGGAGGCGGAAGAACTCGCGTGATAGAAAACGGGAACGTCTTTGAAAAAGGTGGTGTCAATATCTCTGGTGTTCACGGAAAATTACCAGAAAGCATGCAAAACTACTTTGGTGTTGAAGATGCTAACTTTTTTGCTTGTGGTTTAAGTTTAGTATTACATCCTAAAAACCCAATGGTTCCAACAGTTCATGCGAATTGGCGCTATTTTGAAATGTATGACCAAGAAGGTAACATTGTTGATCAATGGTTTGGTGGTGGACAAGATTTAACGCCTTACTATTTGTTTGAAGACGATGCTAAACACTTTCATCAAACATGTAAAACAGCATGTGATAAGCACGATCCTGAATTCTATAAAAAATATAAAGCGCGTTGCGACGAGTATTTTTACAACACACACAGAAATGAAGGTCGTGGTATTGGAGGTTTATTCTTCGATTATTGCAAAGCTTCAGATGATATGAGTATGCAGAATTGGTATGATTTTGTAACAGAAATTGGTGATAGTTTTCTTGATGCTTATGTTCCTATTGTTGAAAAACGAAAAAATATAGAATCTACAAAACCACAACGTGATTGGCAAGAAATTCGTCGTGGTCGTTATGTAGAATTTAATCTAGTTCATGATAAAGGCACGCTTTTCGGATTAAAAACCAACGGAAGAATTGAAAGTATTTTGATGAGCCTACCACCACATGTACAATGGGTTTATGACCATCATCCAGAAGCAGGAAGTGAGGAAGAAAAATTAATTAAAGTATTACAAAATCCTGTAAACTGGGTGTAACATGAAATGCTACTGCGGAAATAACAAAACCTATAATAACTGCTGTGAAGTCTTTCATTCAAACAATGGAAAAACAGAAACCGCTCAACAATTAATGCGATCAAGATATAGTGCGTTTGTATTAGCCAATGGTGATTATTTAATGCAAACACATCACAACTCTACAAGACCTATAACAGAAAAAAAAGCGATTGTAAAATGGGCGAAATCTGTAGATTGGATCAAACTAGAAATTCTTGAAACAGCTAATGGTTTAGAAAATGATGATAAAGGAACAGTAACGTTTAATGCTTATTTTTATGACAACAAATCCATCGATGTTATTCATGAAAAATCTGCTTTTATAAAAGAAAACAACAAATGGTATTACTTAGGTTATGCCAAAAAAATATAAAACATTAGAAGTCACAAAGAAAATTAATGGAACTATTGCAACATCCAATAAGTTAAACGTAAAAACTAACAACGAAATAACACCTACAAGGTCTCGAAGACCTTGTAGGTATATTAAAATAAAATCTATGTATCCACTAAGAAGAAACCGAAGATTAAGAACCAACGAAGCGATTAGAAGCTTAGTTCGTGAAACTATAATTACACCAAACGATTTCCTTGTCCCGCTTTTTGTTGTGGAAGGAAAAGGCATCAAACAAGAAATTGCATCTATGCCAAATTATTACCGTTTCAGCTTAGATTTATTAGAACACGAAGTAAAAGAACTCTGGAAATTGGGTTTAAAATCAGTTTTACTATTCGTAAAAGTGCCAGACAATCTTAAAGATAATAAAGGCACTGAAGCTATAAATCCAAACGGATTGATGCAACGCGCCATCAAAACTGTGAAGAATGTTTGTCCTGGAATGTTAGTAATGACAGATGTTGCACTAGATCCATATTCATCGTATGGTCATGATGGCATTATTCAAAACGGAAAAATTATCAATGATGACACAGTAGATGTGTTAGCCGAAATGAGCTTATCTCATGTGCAAGCTGGAGCCGATTTCGTTGCTCCAAGTGATATGATGGATGGTAGAATTTTATCAATTCGTGAAGCTTTAGAGGACGACGGGTTTACAGACACTGGTATCATGAGTTATTCTGCCAAATATGCATCAGCTTTTTATGGTCCTTTTCGTGATGCTTTAGATTCTGCTCCTGCAGAACTTAAAGATGTTCCGAAGGATAAAAAAACATATCAAATGGATTTCGGGAACCGTTTTGAAGCCATAAGAGAAACCGAAATGGATATTGATGAAGGCGCAGATATCGTGATGGTAAAACCAGGTTTATGTTATTTAGATATTGTTCGCGAGATTAAAAATGAAGTCGATGTTCCTGTTGCTGTGTATCAAGTTTCAGGTGAATATGCTATGCTTAAAGCAGCTGCCGAAAAAGGTTGGTTAGACCATGATGCAGTTATGATGGAGCAAATAATTGCAATAAAACGGGCTGGAGCAGATGTGATTGCTTCTTATTTCGCTAAAGATGTTGTAAAATTATTATCGTAAATTCGCAACAATTAAAACTAAAAACTATCCATGGGATTACTGATATTTTATGCTATAATTTCCATTTTCTTTTCCTTTCTCTGTTCTATTTTAGAAGCTGTTCTTCTAAGTGTAACACCAACTTTTATTAATTTAAAAAAGAGTGAAGGCAAAGCTTATGCTGAAGATTTAGAAGTGCTCAAAAAAGATGTCGATCGTCCGCTTATTGCCATTTTAACTTTAAACACAATAGCACATACTGTTGGTGCAATTTTAGTTGGTGTACAAGCAAAAGTGGCTTACATAGAACTTTATGGTTCTACAACTAGAAGTGTTTTAGGCATAACGTTTACCGAAGATTTAATGGTTGGTGTGGTATCTACAATTATGACTATTTTAATTCTTGTGGCTTCAGAAATTATTCCAAAAACTATTGGTGCTACCTACTGGAAACAACTTGCAAATTTTACAACCAAAGCATTACATGTTTTAATTTTTCCTTTAAGATGGACTGGTATTCTTTGGCTTTTACAACTCACTACAAAACTAATAGGAGGCAAAGGTCATGGAAGTATTTTAAGTAGAGAAGGGTTTTTAGTCATGGCAGATATGGCTCATGAAGAAGGTGTTTTTCAAGAGAATGAAAGTAAAATTATAAAAAATTTATTAACCTTTAAAGAGGTTTTTGCTAAGGACGTCATGACACCTAGAACGGTTATGAAATCTGAAGATGAAAAAACAACTGTTGAAGACTTTTTCAACAAAAACATGAACCTTAGGTTTTCTAGAATTCCTGTTTTTGCTGATGATCCTGATAACATTAAAGGACTTGTTTTAAAAGGTGAAGTCTTTAAAGAAATGGCTTTAAATAACGGTTCTAAAAAACTTTCAGAATTGAAACGAAATATTATTGTTGTTTCTAGAGAATTACCTATTCCTAAGCTGTTTGAGAAATTAGTTGAAAGCAGAAACCATATGGCTATAGTTGTAGATGAATATGGCTCTGTAAGCGGTTTGGTTACTATGGAAGATGTGATTGAAACACTTCTTGGTCTTGAAATTATGGACGAAAGTGATAATGTATCTGACCTTCAGCATATGGCTAGAAAAAGTTGGGAAACTAGAGCAAAAAAATTAGGCATCCTTGATGATAAGCCTTCAGAAGAGAACGAATAGCAATGGAAACTTGTATTATGTCTTCACCTTTAGGTTATACCAAAATTGTTGGTGATGCAAATGGTATTTCAGAAGTGATAGTCCTTAATTCAGAAGAAAGTATAACAGACATTATACCTATAGAACTTGAAGATTGTGTCATTCAGCTTCAAGAATATTTTGAAGGCACTCGAACTAAGTTTGACCTTAACTTAAATCCGCAAGGCACAGAATTTCAGAATAAAGTTTGGAAACAATTAGAGCAAATTCCTTATGGAAAAACATTTTCCTACTTAGAATTATCAAGACAGCTTGGTGACATAAAAGCCATTAGAGCAGTCGCTAATGCTAATGGTAAAAATCCGTTATGGATTATTATTCCGTGTCATCGTGTTATTGGAAGTGATGGTAGTTTAACTGGATATGCTGGTGGTTTACACCGAAAACAATGGCTCTTAGAACATGAAAGCCCTTACAAACAACAACGCTTATTTTAAGGTACAAATTGCTGCTTCTAAAAAATTATAGAACAATTAAACAACTTGAATTTTAATGAAAAATTTAAAATGGACACTTATAACAATTACTGCAGTAGTCCTTTTATTGTATGTTTTTGACTATGGATATATTTTAAGAGGTGTTCGTGTTGTCTATTTCACTGGTCACAATTCAGCTTTTATTGACGATTTCCCTTATTTTGAAAACGATATCATTGAAAAAGGGGATAAAATTGAGGCTTGGGCAAAGCATAAAGATTTTAATTCGGTTGAACCCACAAAAATCTTAAAAAGAGCAAATAAAAATTGGGGAACAGTAGCTTATGTCATCATAAAAAATGATAGTATTTGGTTTGAAGAGTATTATGATGGTTTTGACGAAAATTCGAAAACAAATTCGTTTTCAATGGCAAAAAGTTATGTTTCAGGTTTATTAGGAAAAGCAATTATGGATGGCTATATTAAAAGTTTAGATCAACCAGTAAGTGATTTTTATCCAGAATACAGTTATGCTAAAACTACAGTTGGAGATTTATCATCTATGGCTTCAGGCTTAGATTGGGTTGAACATTATACAAGTCCGTTTTCTGTTACAGCCAGAGCAAATTATGATGATGATTTATCTGAAACTATTTTAAATCAGAAAGTTGTTAAAACGCCAGGTGTAGAATTTGAATACTTAAGCGGAAGCACTCAATTATTAGGAATGGTTATTGAAAAAGCATCTGGTAAAACCTTATCAAATTATTTATCTGAAAGTTTCTGGAAACCTCTAGGCTCGTCAGATAATGCCATATGGCAATTAGATGATGAAGACAATAGACTTGCCAAAGCATTTTGTTGTATTGGTAGCAACGCTAAAGATTTTGCTCGTTTTGGTAAGCTTTATAAAGACCATGGAAAATGGAATGGACAACAAATTTTAGATTCTGCTTTTGTCGCAAAATCTATAGTGCCACGTTTTCCTGAAAGTCCAGAATACGGCTATGGTTGGTGGCTAAAAGAACATTTAGGAAAACAATTCTTTATGATGCAAGGTCATCTAGGTCAATACGTCATTGTACAACCTAAAGATAATGTTATTATTGTCAGATTAGGACATTCAAAAGGGCCTGAAAATCCTTTAGAAACTTACACTGATGATGTTTCAATTTACATTGAAGAAGCTTATGAAATGCTAAACAAATAGCAATTCTATATATAAATAATTCTAATCATATAGCACAAAATAGAAATTTTGTAGAATATATTCTATATTTTTGTATCTTTAGTGCTGAATACTTATTCACCTATGAAGTACATTAAACTCGTTTTATCGCTTTTAGCTACAATAGCAATCTTTTATGTATTAAACACAAAACTTGGTGACCTTCCGCCTTTAGGGAAATTTTTAGCGCCAACCGAAGGTATTTGGCAAAATGAAACCGATGATGCAACTTCTGGTATTGTTTCTATCGATGGTTTAGAAAACGAAGTTACAGTACATTACGATGCTCAACTCATTCCACATGTCTTTGCTAAAAATGATTATGATTTATATAAAGCACAAGGTTATATAACTGCCAAACATCGTTTTTGGCAAATGGAGTTTCAGACCTTTGCTGCTGCTGGACGAATTTCAGAAATTATTGGAGAAAAAGGCCTCGAATTTGATAGAGCGCAACGCAGAAAAGGAATGCTTTTTGGTGCTGAAAACAGTTTAGAGGTAATTAAAAATGATCCTGAATCTCTTAAATATCTGGAAGCCTATAGCGATGGAGTCAATGCTTATATTAGTCAGCTTAAACCAAAAGACTATCCTGTTGAATATAAATTATTAGGCTATAAACCAGAAGCTTGGAACATTGATAAAACTATGCATCTATTAATGTATATGACTGACATGCTCTGTGGAAAAGATTATGATTTAGAATATACTAATATGCTCAGAAAGTTTGGTGAAGAGCGTTTCAATTTATTATTCCCTGACTTCTTTGATGTCAATGAACCAGTAATTCCAAAAGAACAAGATTGGAGTTTTATTGATGTTGAACAGACTGAAACTCCATTAAGCGAATTGCCATTAGATTCTATTTCAGAAACAATGGTAAAACCTCACCCAAATAATGGAAGTAATAATTGGGCTGTAAGTCCACAAAAATCATCTACAGGAAATGCAATTCTAGCAAACGATCCTCATTTAGGATTAAAACTTCCTGCTATTTGGTTTGTCATGCAATTGAATTCTCCAAATCAAAATGTATTTGGGGCAACACTTCCAGGAGCTTTAGGAGTTATAATTGGGTTTAATAATGATATTTCTTGGGGAGTTACAAATGCGACAAGAGATGTTAAAGATTGGTATAAAATAGAGTTTCAAGATAAAAGCAAGCAAGCTTATAAATATGATAACGGTTGGAAAAAAACATCAGTTAGACTCGAAGAAATAAAAATTAGAGGTAAAGAAACATATATAGATTCAGTAATTTATACGCATCATGGACCTGTAAGTTACGATCATACATTTAAAAGTGATGATGAGAAAAAGGGGTTTGCGATGAAATGGGCTGGTCATAAAGGACACAACTTTACAGAACTGTTTTTAAAACTCAATAAAGGCAAAAACTATGACGACTATTTAGATGCCATTTCAAATCATGTTGCACCTGCTCAAAATTTTGCTTTTGCATCAACTCAAGGCGATATTGCATTATGGGTTCAAGGTGAGTTTGCAAATAAATGGGAAGGTCAAGGAAAGTTTTTGCTAGATGGAAGCGATCCAGAACATGATTGGCAAAGTTTTATTCCGAAAGAGTTTAATCCTCATATTAAAAATCCAGAACGCGGTTTTGTGAGTTCAGCAAACCAACATCCTGTTGATGAAACTTATCCTTTTTATGTATTTAATGATGGCTATGAAACCTATAGAAATCGAGTAATTAATAATTATTTAAGAGTAAGGGAAACCGTTAATATTCAAGATTTTAAAAACCTTCAAAACAATAATTATAATTTAAAAGCAAAAGAACTCATTCCATTTATGTTAAGTCATATGGAAACTCCTGCATTAACTAAAGATGAACAATTGTTATTAAATCATGTGAGACAATGGAATTTTAATACAAGTCTAGATAATGTTGGCCCAAGTATTTGGTCAACATGGATTAAACATTTATATCGAATGACTTGGGATGAATTTGATGCAAAAGGTGAAGCGTTAACAGCGCCTTTTATGTATCAAACTATTTACATGTTGAAGACTCATCCTAATGACCCTTTTATGGATATAATAGATACTCCAGAAAAGGAAACTGCCATAGATTTATTTAGTCTATCATTTAAAGCCGCTGCCAAAGAATTAAACGAATGGAAAACTGAAAATGGCGATTATGAATGGAGGCATTATAAAGGCGCATATGTTGGTCACCTTTTGCAATCATTGCCTGCTTTTTCTAGATTTGACATTCCGGTTGGAGGCGATCGTCATACTGTAAATGCATCAGGTGTTAATCATGGTCCTTCATGGCGAATGATTGTTGAAATGTCTTCACCTCCAAAAGCAGTAGGAATTTATCCAGGTGGACAATCAGGTAATCCAGGAAGTGTGTACTACGATAATTTTATTAACGATTGGGCAGCTGGAAATTATTATGATTTATTATTTATGCAAGACGAAAATACAACTGAAGGCGTTACTTCTACACAAACATTAACACCAAAACAATGAAAAAGAATTTAATCAATTTTATAGCCACAATAATCATTGCCCTAATACTATCTCAATTTTTACCTTGGTGGTCTGTAATGCTCGCTAGCTTTTTAACAGCTATTATATTTGCTTTAAAAAAGAGTGCTGTATTTTATATTCCTTTTTTAGCGATTGCAGTGTTTTGGATCGTTTATGCGTTTTGGTTGAGTAGTAGTAATGACTTTACACTTTCTAAAAAAATAGCTGTTTTATTACCATTTCAGGGGAATCCTTATATCTTGATTTTGGTGACTGGAATTATTGGTGGATTAGCTGCTGGAATAGCTGCAATTTTCGGCAAACAATGTGCTACTTTATTAAAAACTAAAGCTTAATACGATGATTTCTAAACTCAACTTAGCGAATATTTTGTTTTTAGACATTGAAACAGTTCCTGAGACTGAACATTTTTCAGATTTAGACGATACCAAACAACAGCTTTGGGAAGCTAAATCACAATACCAAAGACGTGATGAATTTACTGCTGAAGAGTTTTATGATCGCGCAGGAATTTGGGCTGAGTTTGGAAAAATTGTATGTATTTCAGTTGGCTATTTTACGTACCAAGGTGATGTAAGAACGTTTAGAGTAACTTCATTTTATGGCGATGAAATTAAAATATTGAAGGATTTTAAAAACCTTTTAATCTCACATTTCAGTCAGACCAAACATTTACTTTGCGCTCATAATGGGAAAGAATTTGATTTTCCATATATCGCAAGACGAATGATTATTCACAATATAGAATTGCCTTATAAATTGAACCTCTTCGGAAAAAAACCTTGGGAAGTACCTCATCTAGACACCTTAGAATTATGGAAGTTTGGTGATTATAAAACCTATACATCTTTAAAATTACTAACGAATGTTTTAGGCATTCCTTCGCCTAAAGATGATATTGATGGTAGCGAAGTATTTGGCGTGTATTATAAAGAAAATAACATCGATAGAATTGTTACCTATTGTGAAAAAGATACCATTGCAGTTGCACAAATATTTTTAAGATTACGAGGTGACGAACTACTGCATGATAATGAGATTATTCATATTTAAAATGTATTAATTACAAGTAATTTACTGTCTCTAAATTACTTACAAATTCTAACAGATTTCCTATTCGGTTTTTATTTGCTAAATTACAAGCTTAATTTAATTACTATGAAACACATACTCGCTTTAATTACCATTATAATATACAGTACGGTTTCTTCACCTCTATTTGCTCAACAAGATAAGTTTATAGAAGACTATTTAGAACGATTAGAAAATTCACGAAAATATTTAATTCTTGTAGCAGAAATGATGCCTGAGGATAACTATAACTTTGGAGCCACTCCAGAATCTTTGACCTTTGCTCAAAACTTGTTACATATCGGTTTTGCGATAGATTGGCATAGTCAGTCATTATTAGGAGGTCGAGAATCTAGAGAGTGGAAAACGGATACCATCTATAAAGTTGCTGATAAATCAAAAAAAGAAATGATTGCTACAATTGACAAAACATTCGATGAGGCGATCAACTTAATCAAAGACTTTGATACTACTGAATTAAATGACGAGTTAGATTACTTCGGGTTGACTAGATCAAAGAGACAAATTTTTTCTTTACTAGCCGACCACATTACGCATCACAGAGGACAAATGCTTGTGTATTTAAGACTAAACGGATTAGTGCCACCTAGATATGTTCTATTTCAATAACTAAAACGAAATGAACTGAATTTTGTAGTAAGTCGAAAATTAGTAATTATTATGCTTGTAATGCTAAAGACGATGAATTGTTTTATAATAACGAGATTATTCATATGTAGACACGCAAAAAGGATTGAACGGTCTGTTTGAAATCCTTTTTTTATTTTCAAAAAAAGATTGAGTAGTGAAAGCCTGGTTTCTAATTTTTCTAGAAATTTGCCCAAATAAAAAAAGCCCAGACATGACATCTGGACTTTTCAATTAGTAGTTAGTTAATTGTTACTGTTTAATAAAACGTTTAATTAAAGACTCACCTTCTGTCGTAAATTTAATCTGGTAGATTGCGCCATCTAAATTACTTACATCAATTGTATTGCCTTTAAGCTGTCCTTTTGATACGATTTGACCAATCGCATTGTATATTTCAAAAGTCACATTAGAATAAGTAGTAGCGACATGTAATTGATTTCCTTTTACCGGATTAGGATATAATTTGATGTCCTTGATTGTATCAATAGAAGAATCAACGATCACTTCTCCTTTAGCCGTAACTCCAGTAGAAAGGTTAATGTTATCTATTGCAACATCTGCTTGCCAAGTATTACCCGTTACTCTATTAAAACGTAATTGCACGCTTCCACCAACATAAGCTGATAGATTTACACTAGCCGATTGCCATGAGTTACCAAGGTTTCCAGAGCTATTCCAAATTGATGACCAACTAGCACCATCATCATTACTAGCTTCTACATCTAAAGTTCCCATATTAGCGGCTCCATATTGGTGATAATCGAAACTAAATGTAGCCGACGTTTGTGCGCTTAAATCAAAACAAGGTGAATTTAGAATCGCTTGTTTTGTTGGATATCCAGTATTATTTCCAGATGCTTCAACAAAAGCATAGAAACTACCTTCAGTTGCACTTGAAGGTCCTGTGTTACTCGAAGGCGTTCCGTTTGCATCTCTTGTCCAATTTAAATCGTCTGCAGTAGATTGCGTCCATGCTCCAAATGAGCTCTCAAAACCTTCAGTATATGGATAAGATGTTATACCACCTGAACAACCTGAGGCAACTACTTCACCTTCAGTTAAACTCACATCATCAATTGCAATATCAGCTTGCCAAGTATTTCCTGTAACTCTATTAAATCGTAATTGAATACTTCCACCAACATAAGCATTAAGGTTTACATTAGCTGTTTGCCATGAATTGCCTAGATTTCCTGAACTGTTCCAAATTGTTGACCAACTTGCTCCATCATCATTACTAACTTCTAAATCTAGAGTTCCCATATCTGCAGAGCCATACTGATGGTATTTAAATGTAAACATTGCTTCAGATAAAGTAGTTAAATTGAAACAAGGTGAATTTAAGATCGCTTGTTTTGTTGGATATCCAGCTGTTCCTGATGCTTCAACGAATAGATAATAAGACCCTTCGGAAGCACTTGATGGTCCTGTGTTACTTGAAGGTGTTCCATTTGCATCAATTGTCCAATTTATATCATCTGCATTAGATTGCAACCAATCTCCAAGTGTGTTTTCAAAACCTTCACTATAAGGGAACGTTGAAATACCACCTGAACATCCTGTTGAAGGTTCAGAAACATTTACTGTTCTTATCACTTCGTTAGCGACATTTCCAGCTGCATCACTTACATTATACGTTACATTATAAGATCCAGCACTAGAAGTATTAACTGTTCCAGCAATGACAATACTTGACGTTAAATTTCCATCTAAATTATCAGTAGCAGTTGCGCCTTGTTCATTATATGCATCTCCAACATTTAAATTCATTGTAGAAGCTCCAATTAAAGTAATTACAGGAGCAGTAGTGTCTGGATTAACAGTAACAGTTCTAGTAACTTCAACTGCTGCATTTCCAGCTGCATCACTTACATTATAGGTGATTGTATATACTCCAACGACATTAGTATTAACAGTATCTCCTCCAACGATGATACTAGATGTTAAATTACCATCAACATTATCAGAAGCCGTTGCGCCTTGATCTGAATAAGAAGCACCTAATTCTAAGCTAATATTAGCAGATCCATTACGTGTAATTACAGGAGCTGTTGTATCTGGACCAGAACCTTCGATAACTACAGAATAATCTTCCACTTCTCCATATGTAAAACTATCACAAGGTCCAGGAACTTGGTTATAGCGCATAATAACTCTCATTCGTGTTGACGTTTCATCGGCACCTGAAGGAATTGTAAAGCTTCCACTTACAGGTGTTGTCTGAGTAGCGCTTTGCGAAAAGACCTCTTCACCTGCATCAGTAAAATCACCATCATGGTTATAATCGATCCAAACGCCATAAGCTTCGTTATAAACTGTGCCTGTCCAAGTTGGTGTTACAGTAATTGTGTATTGTTCATCCTTAGTTAAAGCTGTAGAGATATTTGTGAAATCTGAATAAAACTGTGGCCCAGAACTATTATCAATTGTATTTAATTGCACTCTGCTTATGTACTCATCATTTGTATTTGTACTTGCAGCATCACAATACGTTAACTGAACAGTTGAAACATTTACGGTTCTTACTATTTCTGTAGCTGCATTACCAGCAGCATCAGACACATTATATGTTACGTTATAAGATCCAACAGAAGCTGTATTAACAGTTCCTGCAATGATAATACTAGACGTTAAGTTTCCATCTATATTATCTGTTGCAGTTGCACCTTGCTCATTATAAGTATCTCCAACGTTTAAATTAATTGTTGAGGCTCCATTCAAAGTAATTACAGGAGCTGTTGTGTCAGCACTAACAACCACTGTTCTTATGACTTGATTGGCAGCATTACCTGAGGAATCACTAACGTTATAGTTTACAAAATATGTTCCTGCAGAAGCAGTGTTAACTGTTCCTGTAATTACTATACTAGACGTTAAATTTCCATCTAAATTATCTGTTGCTGTTGCACCTTGCTCATTATAAGCATCTCCAACATTTAAATTAATTGTAGAAGCACCAACTAAAACAATCACTGGAGGTGTGGTATCTGCACTAACAACTACTGTTCTTGTGACTTGATTTGCAGCATTACCTGAGGAATCACTAACGTTGTAGTTTACAAAATAAGTTCCTGCAGAAGCAGTGTTAACTGCTCCTGTAATTACTATACTAGATGTTAAATTTCCATCTAAATTATCTGTTGCTGTCGCACCTTGTTCATTATACACATCACCAATATTTAAGTTAATTGTTGACGCTCCAATTAAAGTGATTACTGGAGCAATTGTGTCAGGATTAACAGTAACAGTTCTAGTGACTTCAACAGCTACATTTCCAGCCGCATCACTTACGTTATATGTAATTGTATATGCACCAACTGAATTCGTATTTACAGTATCACCTCCAACGACAATACTAGATGTTAAATCACCATCAATATTATCTAAAGCTGTTGCGCCTTGATCTGAATAAGAATCGCCAAGTTGTAAGCTAATATTTGCAGAGCCTATAAGGGAAATTACAGGAGCTGTTGTATCAGGAATCACATTTACAGTTCTAATCACTTCGATAGCGCTATTACCAGCTGCATCAGAAACATTATACGTTACTACATACGTTCCACCAGCACTTGTATTAACTGTATCTCCACCAATTATTATGCTTGATGTAAGATTACCATCTACATTATCAGTTGCGGTTGCTCCTAATTCTGAATACGTTTCACCAACATTTAAGTTTACTGTGGAAGCGCCATTTAGCGTAATCACTGGAGCTTCGATATCTGGACCAGAACCTTCAATGATTACTGTATAATCTTCAACTTCTCCATACTGAAACGATTCACAAGCCGTAGGAATTCCATTATACTTCATTGATACTCTCATTCGAGTTGAATTTTCTACAGCACCTGAAGGAATTGTAAAACTCCCACTTACAGGTGTGTTTTGTGTAGCGGCTTGAGACCAAACTTGCTCTCCTGCATCATCAAAATCTCCATCTAAGTTATAATCAATCCAAACAGCATATCCTTCACTATAAACAGTTCCTGTCCATGTTGGTGTTACTGCGATTGTGTATTGTGTATCTTTAGTTAGAGTTGTCGAAATACTAGTAAAGTCAGAATAAAATTGACCACCTGATGCATTATCAATCGTATATAATTGTACTCTACCTATAAATTCATCATTTATATTGGTACTCGCTGAATCACAATAATCTAACTGAACATCAGTAGTTGTGAAGTTTATTAAACTGCTGTATGTTGAATTACTTCCTCCAGAACATTTGCTCCTTACTTGAGCTTCATACTGAGTTAAAACTGTTAATCCTGAAACATTTGACGAAATTCCACTAATAGCAGTAGTCGTCCAAGTAGACGCTCCAACTTCTCTGTGTCTTAAATCGTAAGTTGCACCAGGAACTGCATCCCAACTTAATGTTGCTGATGTTGATAATACATTTGAGGCTGCTAATCCAGTTGGAACATCAGCATTACAAATAACAGGAACTCCAATAGTAAAATTGGTATTAGAAATATCAAAGAAAATGTTATTAGCACCTCTAACCATGATTCTATTTTGATTTCCTTGGTTATTAGGAACAACTATATCATGTGAACCGTCATTTGGTACTCCCGAGGCTAATGAAATTGGATAAGTATCTCCTCCATCAGTTGATAAGAAAATATCTACATTGGCTGCATTAACTCCATTTCCAGTAGTACCTGCAACATCCCAAGTTACAGCTTGAGTTGTTCCAGCATTCCAAGTAACATTTGAATTTGGTGCATTAACTACAAAAGGGCCAGCAGTTCCATTTACTGTAACAATCATATCGTCACTGCTGTTTGTTCCACCTCCAGCAACATTATCTCTAACAGTTAATCTGAAGTTAAGCGATCTTGCTACATTAGGAACAGCTTCCCATTGCCATGATGTAGCTCCTGTCTTAATAGTTGATAATCTTGGGAAATAACGATTTGTATCCGTTGTTGGTTCATATGCTCTAAAAGCCACACCTGTTGTTGCTGTTGTACTTGGATAAGTTGAAGATGCATTATTTTCATCCATCTGTTCCCAACAATATGTCAAAGCGTTTGCTGATGTATCTGCGTCTGTAGCAGAGCCATCTAAAACAAAAGCAGTCCCATTAGGAATTGTATAATTAGAACCTGCATTAACGACAGGAACAGCATTCCCAGTATTTGTATTGGTTTGACAACTTGTACTTTTCACATAATCTGTGACTTGTTCTATAGATACTGCATGGAAATTTGGAGTTACATTTGCTTGTACATCTGTAGCTCCAGTAATTCCTGCATAACTCATAATTGTAGTTCCACTTCCTGGTTCAACTTGAACATTTGTGCCTTCATTTCCATTAAACGTCCAAGTATGGTTAGCGCCAAATTGATGTCCCATTTCATGAGCTACATAATCTACATCAAAAAACTCACCTTCTGGAACTGTTGATGATGTAAATCCGCTTCCTTTTTGGTTATTCACACATACACAACCTATACAACCTGCATTACCATTATTAGAATCATTAACAAATAAATGTCCTATATCATAATTTGATTCGCCAATCACACTTGTTAATGTTGATTGAAGTTGTGAATTATAAGACCCTGTATAAGGGTCGTTACTGGAATTTGTATAAATAACATCATCAGTATTATTAATTAAAACCATATTAACACTAAAATCAGTTTCAAATATTCCGTTTACTCTAGTCATAGTCTGAACTACAGCAGCTAATGCTAATGCTTTTGTGCCACCATGATAAGATGTGTATTCTCCTGTTGTTGAAACTGCCAATCTATATGTTCTCAAAATGCTATCATCAGCATTTCTCATATACATACCACTATCAGGATTCATAGATCTATTCATGCTTTCTGTTACAGAGCATTCAAAATCATCATTCATATTAATCTTGTTAGCTCTAGTAAAAACGGAATACATAGTAGCATCATCTGTAACAGCTTCTATAAAAGAAGCTGGTTTATTAGCTGAAAATCTTATACTCTGAAAGCCTAATGGTGTGACACTAAATCGAATAACAGCTGTAGGATCATCTATACCTTGGCCAGCATATGATTTAATTTCTGGATATCTTGCTGATAATTCAGTATCCATTACAGAAGCTTCAAAAACTTTAAAGCGTTCAAATTCACCTTCTGCATTTGGAAATGACAATACCAAATTAGAACCTTTTGTAAGTTTACCTCTTTGAGGTGCTTTTGATAAAGTTTGTCTTAAACTTTCGGTATTTAAAGCAAATATTTGAGTTCTTGGAAGATCTTGTTTGCTTGGTTTTACGCGTTGATTAATGTTAATTGTTTGTTTTTGCCAAATCTTTTTGCTTTGTGACATTGCAAAGCTTGTACTCATCAAAAAGATGAGTAGGAGTAATTTAATTTTCATTGTTTTGAGGGTTATTTAGATTAATTTAATAGTGGGAAAAATTCCGGATTCAAATTAGCATTTTTCATAAAGAAACAAGATAATTGTTAATAAGTTTGCATCATAAATAATAAAATTGCGGTTTTTCCGCATCAATTTTAACGAAAAACACTACAATTAAAAATTACATTAACACAAACCCTTTTATATAAGTTTTATAATTCAATACAAAAAAGCCCAGATTTTTAATCTGGGCTTTTTTTATTTATGTGATTTATAAATTTATTTAATTATAAGCTTTTTACTTATTGTACCTAATTTATTTGTGAGCTGAACTACATAAACACCATTTGAACAGTTTGAAGCATCTATTGTATTTACTATATTAGTAGTATCTAGATTGGTTCTTATAATTTCTCTTCCTTGAATATCGTATAATACAAACGATGTATCTTTTGTTAATTGACCATTTACAATAATCTGTTTTAAATCAGAGTTGTTGTAAATTTGTATATCATTAAGGTCAGAATCAACAACAGATAACGTTTCGGGTTCAAATCTGATATAAAAACGCCCTGTTCCTAATAAATCTGTGTTTGCTGTTAAGTTATAATCAGACGTGTTTAAAAGTATTGTTGTGTTTGTAAATATGTCTTCAAAATAAACGTCATAATTCATTTCAGAAGTTTCCATACTTATCGTCACTTGTTCCCCTTGTAAAAGATTAATCCCTACAGGAATAACAGTACTTCCAT